>JBAOIG010000005.1:320614-641229 GCA_037045155.1 Thermomicrobiales bacterium | reverse complement strand
TGTAGCCTGCCGGCCCAGTCGGGCATCGATGCGTTGATCGGCATATTGCTCGGCGGACGTGATGGTGAACGCACCCTCTGCAATCTCGCCTGTCATGAACCCCTTGGAAAGAGGGGGACGCTCGTAGGGCAACTCCGGCTCTGCACCGACCAGGGTAATGTTTCCCTCGAACCCTTCTTTTCGGAGCGCTTCGACTGCTCTACCACCAGCAATCCCCGCGCCGATTACGACAATACCGTTAGCCATGCAGCTACTGAACCCTTCCCCCGTAGTCGGCACGGCGGGCGCCGCCTCGTTGCAGCTGGCCTCGCGTCCGTGCCGGGCACTTCCAGACGACGCAGAAGGTATGCCATCGTAGGCTCATCTCGCCTCGGCCGGCAAGGATCAGTGGACAATGGGCTCGCCATCCTCCACTATTGATCCTCATGACTGGTAGTTCGTTGGCCCGCCCCGTCTCCCGCGATTGTTCCCCGAGACAGTCGTAACGCAGCAAAGGAACAACCTGATGACCGATTATTTCGATCTCGGCGCTCACACCCGTCCGGTCACCACGGCCTCATCTGACGCTCAGCGCTGGTTCGACCGTGGCCTGAGCTGGATCTATGGCTTTCACCACGAGGAGGCTATCCGCTGCTTCGAGCGAGCAGCCGAGGCGGATCCGTCGTGCGCAATGGCCTATTGGGGCATCGCCTACGCGGCCGGCCCGAATTACAACAAGACGTGGGAGATGTTCGACCGCGTCGATCTGGCGAACGCTGTCGCCAGGACGCACGCGGCCACGGAGCAGGCTGCCGCGTTGGCCGGTGGCGCGCAGCCGGCCGAACGCGCGCTGATCGCGGCGCTCGCGTCGCGCTACCAGGCAGACGAGCCACCGGAGGATTTTGCCCCGTGGACCGATGCGTATGCTGCCGCGATGCGAGCAGTCTACGCCAGCCATCCTGACGACCTCGATATCGCCGCGCTGGCCGCCGAGGCGCTGATGAACCGCACTCCCTGGGCGCTCTGGGACCTGTCGACCGGCGGCGTCGCCGATGATGCCGACACCGATGAAGCGCGGGCGATCCTTGAACGTGCGCTGGAGAATCCGGCCAGCCGCGTCCACCCCGGCGTGCTGCACATGTACATTCATCTAATGGAGATGTCGCCGTTTCCCGAGCTGGCGCTACGCGCATCGGACTGGCTGCGTGATCTTGCGCCAGATTCCGGCCATCTCCGACACATGCCGACACATATCGATGTTCTCTGTGGGCACTACTATCAGGTTGTCGCGTCCAACCATGATGCGATTATCGCCGATGAGAAGTATCGCGAGCGTGAAGGCGCAATGAACTTCTATACGCTATATCGTGTCCATAATTATCACTTCAAGGTGTACGGCGCGATGTTTCTGGGCCAGTCGGAGGTTGCGTTGAATACAGCCGACGAGGTGATTGCGACAATCCCGCCAGAGCTGCTGCGTGTCGAGTCGCCTCCGATGGCTGACTGGCTGGAAGGGTTCATGCCGGTCAAGCTGCACGTGCTGATCCGATTCGGTCGCTGGCAGGAGATCATCGACACGCCGCTGCCGGATGACCCGGATCTATATTCTGTGACGACCGCGATGATCCACTATGCCAGGGGGGTAGCATTCTCTGCGACGGGTCGGGTTCGCGAGGCCGAGGAGGAGCAGCGGCGCTTTGTCGCGGCGACCGAGCGGGTGCCCGATGATCGTTACCTGTTCAACAATCGCTGCCATGACATCCTCGCAATCGCCGCTGAAATGCTGGCGGGCGAGCTGGAGTACCGCAAGGCGAATTACGACGCTGCGTTTGCCCACCTGCGTCGATCGATCGAGCTGGAGGATGGGCTGGTCTACGACGAGCCCTGGGGCTGGATGCAGCCGACCCGTCATGCCTACGGGGCGCTGCTACTGGAGCAGGGCCGCGTCGCAGATGCTGCGGCTGTCTACCGTGCAGATCTGGGTCTGGATGGTTCGTTGCCGCGGGCACGGCAGCACCCGGAAAACGTCTGGAGCTTGCATGGCTATTACGAGTGTCTCGTCAGGTTGGGCGAGGATGATCTGGCCGCGATGATCCGACCACGCCTCGATCTCGCTATTGCTCGCGCCGATATCCCGATCCGCGCATCGTGCTACTGCCGGATGGCCCAGGCGGCGTAGCGGCGAGAAGCGAGCCATGGGCCGGCCGGGCAAATTCGTCAATCAGTCGGCTGGCGTGTCGGGCGGCGCGCCGGCCTCAGGTCGGGATCAGCCCGATCAGCATCACGATCGCGACGACAAGCATCGCGATGGTCGTCGTCCAACCGATGAACCTGACAGTCCGGCCGGCGGTGAACTGCCCGAGCACCGCCCGGTCGCCGGCCAGCAGCATGATGACAACGAGCAGTAGCGGCGCGATCAGCCCGTTGAGGATGGCTGACAGATACAGGGCGCGGATCTCACCGAGGCTCGTGAAGGTCATCGCGATGCCAAGAAGCGTTGCCAGTGCGATAACGGAATAGAACTGCGGCGCGCGGCGGAACGTGTTGTTCAGCCCCTCGGGCCAGCCGAACAGCTCGGCTGCCGCGTAGGCGACCGATCCGGCCATCGTCGGGATCGCCAGCAGACCTGTGCCGATGATGCCGACGGCGAACAGGATCGAGGCCGCGTTGCCGGCCAGTGGCCGCAGCGCCTCGGCTGCTTGTTCCGCCGTCTGGATGTTGGTCTGGCCACTGGCGAAGAGCGTCGCTGCCGAAGTGAGAACGACGAAGTAGAAGCCGATGTTCGACAGCAGCATGCCGAGCGAGATATCCAGGCGAGCGCCCCGGATAATCGGCGAGATCTCTCCAGGATCGGCTTTCCCGGCTACGATGCCCATCTGCTCCTCCTCTTCGACCTCCGCCGACGCTTGCCAGAAGAACAGGTAGGGCGAGATCGTCGTTCCGAGGACGGCGACGATGGTCTGGAGCCCGGGCCCCGACCAGTCCGCCGCTGGCACGAACGTCCCACGGAGTGCGGCTCCCCAGTCCGGATTCGCGAAGAACGCGCCGATGACGTAGGCGAAGATAACCAGTGTCAGAACCTTCAGATAGCGGGCGAACCGTGGGTAGGGGACGATAACCTGAACGAGCGCGATCCCGATGCCGATCGGCGCGACCAACCAGCGAGTAGGGATCGATGTCAGCATGTCGGTGACCGCCGCGATAGCCAGGATGTCGGCGCCGATATTGACCACGTTCGCGATGAATAGCAGCCCCACGACCGGGATGAGCCAGCCACGGCCGTAGCGTTCGCCAATCGTCTGCGCCAGGCCCTGCCCGCGGACGATCCCGATCCGAGCGCAGATACTCTGCACCGCGATGATCATCGGCAACGTGACAATGCTGAGCCAGAGGAGCTGGTAGCCCTGGGTTGCGCCGGTAACGGTGTACGTCGAGATGCCGGAGGGATCGTCGTCCGCGACCCCGGTGATCAGCCCTGGCCCGAGGGCGCCGATATCCGCGCGCATGCGGCGCGACGCTCGTGTCATGCGTGTGTCGACCTTGTCGAGGCGCCGCCGCATGCTCACGTCGTCTGTCTCCGCTCGAGCGAGAAGTCGGGTGTCAGAATACTGCATCGTCATTCGCAAGGGTATTGACTGCTGGTCGACGCGATGGTAGAGTCGTCCAACGTGGATCATGGCGTGCTGCCATAGAGGAGATGTTGTGACCCGAATCTTCAGCGAGTCGAGGACCAGGAGAAGCAGGCGCGGCTAGCCGCCGTCTGTTGTTTCTCTGTTCGTCCGTTCGATTCGTCTGGAGCCGGCCATGAACCCCACGCAGATTACCCCCACTCCCACCCGATACTCCGCAAATTCAGTGAATATCGAGCGCATTACAAGGCGCAGGCGTAACGCCTGACGCCCGGCGCCCCGGCTCTTCTTCCGGTTTCGCCAGGTGCATCAGGCCGCTGCCGCCACGATTCGTGGCGAACGACCTGGTACTTGCGTTGATTCCTGGAGCTATCGGAGAACATGATGATGAAAGACCTCTTGCGAACCTCGGACCTGTCGATCGACGACCTGCACATGCTGCTCGACCTGTCGAGCGAGCTGAAGGCGAACCCGCTCAAGCATCATGGCTTGCTGACCGGCTCGACCGTTGTGCTCTACTTCGCCAAGCCCTCGACCCGCACGCGCTTCTCGTTCGAGACAGCGGTCGCCCGGCTCGGCGGCATCCCCTCGTCGGTCGATTCACACGACCTGCAGATCGGTCGCGGCGAGACGCTTGAGGACACCGCGATGGCCATCAGTCGCTACGCATCGGCGTTCGTCATCCGCACCTATGCCGATGATGATGTCAAGCTGGTCGCCGAGCGCGCGACGATCCCGGTTATCAACGCCCTCACCGATGGCCACCACCCGATGCAGAGCCTGGCCGACCTCCTGACGCTCAAGGAGAAGTGGGGAACCTTCGAGGGACGAAAGCTGGCCTACGTCGGCGCGTTCAATAACGTGCTCAATAGCCTGATCGAGGCCGCCGCGATGGCCGGCGTCTCGATCACTGCCGCGACCCCGCAGGCCTACGGACCCGACCCGCTCGTCGTCGCCAAGGCGAAGGCAATTGCCAAGCAGACCGGCGCAACGATCGAGCTGACGACCGACCCGTATCAGGCGGTCTGGGAAGCGGACGCGGTCTACACCGACACCTGGTTCTCGATGGGCGATAGCGAAGCCGAGCGCGCGAAGCTGTTTGGCGAGCTTACCCCGTACCGGGTAACCCAGGGGCTGATGAGCGATCTTCCCAAGCGCGACGCGATCTTCATGCATTGCCTGCCGGCGCATCGCGGCGAGGAGGTCACTGCCGAGGTGATCGACGGTCCGCAGTCTGTCGTTTTCGATCAGGCCGAGAATCGCCTCCACACCTCCCACGCCGTCCTCTACGCGCTTGTCAAGGGCATGCTCAAGGGCAACGCGGCGCAGCCGGCGCTGGTAATCGACGACATCATGTTGTCGGAGGCGGTTGCGGCAGACTGAGATTGCGACGCCGGCCTGCTTCGCCTGCCGCCAGCGTTCCGCTGTTACACCAGCCCATCACCGTGTCGCACGGGTGGTGGGGGCGGTGTGGCGAAGATGAAGAATATGGAGCCGAGCGCGGCGAAAATCGCGAGCAGCGTAAAGCCATATTGATAGTTGCCGAAGCGATCCGCCATTCCGCCGGCGATCAGCGGCCCGGAAACCATCCCGACGTTGATAACCAGGCTCGAGAAGCCCATGATCGTGCCGAAGTTGCGCCGGCCGAAGTAATCGGCGCGCATCGCCTGCATCAGTGGCCCACGCATCCCCCAGGCGATGCCGTGGGCGAAGATAAACACGATCAACCAGAAGAACGCTCCGCCCCAGGCGAGGGCCAGCAATCCGGCAGAGTGGCCAAACATCGCCAGCGCCGCAATCTTGCGTTTCTGGAATCGGTCGCCAAGTAATCCACCTGCGATCTGCCCCAGCGCGGTGACGAGCGTCAGCACGGCGACGACAGTCGCTGCCTCACCGAGGGAGAAGCCACGGCTCTGCTCCAGGTCGAGGATGAGATGAACCATCACGGCTGACACGACGAGTAGCGCCGAGCCATGCCCGAATGAAATCAGCCAGAAGGCGCGCGTCCGCAGTGCTTCGCGCGCGGTGAAGTCCACCCGAGTCGCGACATCCCGGGCCGGCCCGGTGGCCTCGTCGGGCTCCGCTATCAGATCGGCTGTCGCAACGCCGTCCGGATGTAGCCCATATTGCTCGGGGTTGGTTCGCATTACCTGTGTGAGCGGCAGCCCGGCGACGAGGATGATGATCCCTGACACGAAGGCAGTCTGCCGCCATCCGTAGGTTGCGAGAGACCAGGCAACGACTGGCACGAGCATGCCGCCGATGCTCATGCCCGTTTGCGACAGGCTCATTGCGGTCGCTCGCCGGCGCTCGAACCATTGCACGAGTGTCGTCGTGATCGACATGAAGCCGGCCAGACTGGAACCGACCGCCATCAGAATGAAAACGCCGTAGAACTGAAGCAGCGAGTCGATCCGGCTGAAGAGGATGAAGCCGCTACCGAACATCAGCATGCCGGTGCGCATGACCCGGCGCGGCCCCCAGTGGTCGATCATCCAGCCCTGAACCGGCCCCAGCAGCCCGCTCTGCACCGGCTGAAGCGAGTAGCCGAACGAGAGCGCTGTCTTGCTCCAGCCGAACTGGTCGAGCAGCACCGACACGTACGCGCCGTAGGCTTGCTGGAGCAGGCCGGCCTGAAGCATCTGGACCCCGGCCGAGGCGACGACAATCCACCAACCGTAGAAAACCCGCCGGGGCCCGTGTCGCTCGCCTGGCGTCGACGTCATGCAACCTCGCCGTCAGCTAGCTGGCCAGTTTCGCGGTCGGGATGAATCGGGTCGAGTGACAGCGATAGCGGCTCACCAGCCACGATCTGGGCCAGGAGCTCCCCCGCCACCGGCGCCCAGGAGAGGCCCGAGCCGCTGAACCCACAGGCTAGCAGCAGCCCCCGTCGCAGTTCTGTCTCACCGATGTATGGGTTGCCGTCCGGCGTAAACCCCATCGTCCCGCCCCATGCGCGGACAATCCGCACGTCCCGAAGGGCCGGCAACGCCGCAACCAGCATCGAGAGGGTCTTCTGCAGAATGTCGGGCGACACGCTGCGGTCGTGGAGGTTGTCGCGGCCAACGGTGTCCAGCACCCGTGAGCCACCGATGACGAATTTTCCGTCGCGTGTCTGCTGCCAGTAGTTCGAGCTGCGGTGGACGAAGTGGCCCATGGTGAACGGCAGCATCGGTCGAACCGACTCGGTCACGACGATCTGCCCGCGCCAGGGCATGACCGGCAGCTTGAGCCCGGCCGTGTCTGCCAGCGGGCCGGCCCACGCATTCGCGGCGTTGACGACCCACTGCGCCCGCACCATCTGCCCGTCGACGACAACCCCCTGGACGCGCCCATCGGCGACGACCAGTCGCTCGACCGTCGCGCCGTTGTAGATCCGCGCGCCGTGTCTCGTCGCGCCCTCGGCGAAGCGATGGACCAGCTTGAACGGCCAGAGCCGGCCGCTGGTCGGCACCCAGCGCGCGGCGATCACTCGCTCGGAGAGGAGCGGCAGTCGCTCACGAGCTTCGTCGCCAGTCAGTATCTCGTCGCCGAGCGCGTACTCATCGGCTTCTGGCCGGGTCGGGTCGGGAATTGGGTGCTCGCCGGGCTCTCCGAGCCAGAGCCTGAGCCGGCCGCACTGGTCGTACTCGAACTCGCCCAGCTCGCGCTCGGCCTCGCGGAAGATCTCCAGCGAGCGCAGACGATGCGGGATGATGCCGCTGCCGTAGTTTGCCTCGACGCCGGTCTGGCCGCCGTTGCGGCCGCTGGCGCCCCAGGCCAGATGCTCTTGCTCGAACAACGCGACGTCGATCCCGCGCCGCGCCAGCTGCCAGGCGACCGATGTCCCGGTCACTCCGCCACCGACAACGACCACGGATACCGACGCCGGATATTCCCGTGTCGCCGCGCTCATCCATGCCTCCCCCTCCGATGGGCGATACCCCACCAGGTTCGCAAGGGTCGCAGCGAATGAGACACGCGTCAATGGGGATGATGGACGGGAACGATGTGGGCCAGGCATCTCGCCTGGCCCACAGTGGGTAATTATGTCACTCGGTTTCCGGCTTGTCGGTATCCTCGCGGGCCGCGAGGAGGATCGGCGCCGGATGATAACCATAGGCGCGAGGTCGCAGCAGCCGGCGGTTGTCCTCGTCGACGACGATCGCCTCGATATAGCCGCGTGGTGGTTCCGGCAGCAACCCGCCGATTGCCTGACTCAGCGCTTCGTTCAGCGCGTCGATCACCGCCGGCAATACGGGGGTCTTGCACGCTACCTCGACGAACAGCTTCAGTGGTTCCGCGAACGATGCCTCGACCGGGGTGACGTCCTCCGACTCGGGGACATCCTGCTCCTCATAGACGGCGATGACGTACGGGTCCATGGTCAGCAGCGCAGAGGCGATCTGTCGGGATAGCTCGAAGCGAAAGTATGAGATCGCCAATGCGTCACCGCTCAGCAGACGCGCGCGGACATCACGAGGGGAGTCGAGGTGGAGCCGGCCGGTCACCACGGCCGCCGCCGCGTCGATCATGTTGCTCGTTGTGTCGACGAGGTCGACGGCGAGGTTGCTCCAGCCCGTCATCACATTACTCCGCGCTGGAGTAACCGCGTAGCCTGGCCGCCAGGACGACCCGCTCGACCGCGATCAGGAACGCGGCCTCGCGCAGGGTGACACCCTCTGCCTTCGCGCGCTCGAAGACCTGGCCGACCGCGGTTGACATCCGTTCGTCGAGCCGCACGCGGACATCGTCCAGCTTCCAACGCTCGCCCTGCAGGCCCTGGAGCCACTCGAAGTAGGAGACGACGACGCCGCCGGCGTTGGCCAGGATGTCCGGCACGACCTTGATGCCGCGCTCGGCCAGGATCGTGTCTGCCTCGCCGGTCGTCGGGCCGTTGGCTCCCTCGACGATGAGCTTTGCGTTGATGTCGGCAGCATTCTCAACGGTGATCTGGCCCTCCAGCGCGGCCGGGACCAGGACATCGCAGTCGAGCGTGAGGACCTCGGCATTGGAGATCCAGGTGACGTTGTCTCCCGAATAGTCCTCGAGGAGGCGCTTCGGGTGGTTGGCGACATGCTCGTTGATTCCGTCGATATCCAGCCCGGCCGGGTTGTAGATCCCGCCGCTGACGTCGCTGATCGCGACGATCTTCACGCCGAACTCTCGGAGGAAGCGAACCGTGTCCGAGCCGACCTTGCCGTAGCCCTGGACGACGACGCGCGCACCCTCGACCGGGATGCCCAGTCGATCCATCGCCTGCTTGGCAACGTGCGCGACACCACGACCGGTCGATTCGCCGCGACCTTCGCTGCCGCCGAGCGCGATCGGCTTGCCAGTGACGATAGCGGGCTCGAACCTGCCGACCTGGCGCTCGTACTCATCGACGAACCAGCCCATTGTCGCGTCGTTGGTGTTGACGTCGGGCGCAGGGATGTCGACATGTGGGCCGATGATCGGGACGAGCGCAGCCGCGTAGGCGCGGGTGAGCGAGATGAGCTCGCGACGCGACAGCTTGGACGGGTCGACGGTGACGCCACCCTTTCCGCCGCCGTAGGGCAGGTCGAGGAGGGCGCATTTCCAGGTCATCAGGCTGGCCAGCCCTCGCACTTCATCGGGGTCGACATTCGGGTGATACCGCACGCCACCCTTGGCCGGGCCGCGCAGACGCGAGTGCTGGACGCGGTAGGCGTGGAAGACCTCGAGCCGCCCGTCATCCATCTCGACTGGTAGCGCAACGGAGAGCTCACGCTCCGGAGTTTCGAGTAGCTTCTGCATGCCCTGCGAGATGCCCAGTCGCCTGCCGGCGGCTCGGACGTGATTGAGCGCGTCCTCGAGCAGGCTGGAGCCCGCAGATTGATGGGTTGCTGACTTCGTCTCGGTGGTTGTTGCCATGTCCCTCTCTCATCCCTGTCGATTGCTGGCGCCACAACGACGTAGCACGCTTCCAATCCTGCGCGATGGGCCATGAGAAGAACATGAGATTCAGGCATTCACATATGAGAAACCCATGAGAGTTCGCCGTTCTGGCCGGCGCGCGCCCGCCGAAATGTCCGATACCGCTGCTGGAGCGGGAGGGAGAGTGCGCTTTTCGGCAGCGCGAAACCGGTCGAGGTGGGATTGAAGGGCGGCTCTCACCATTCCGTGGGCTGTGCCGCTTGTCTCCGCAGCTACTCGTCAGTGACGAGGCGGTAGCCGACCCCGGGGGTCGTGATGAGATAGCGCGGGTTCGTCGGGTCTGGCTCGAGCTTCTGGCGCAGGTAGCGGACATAGGTCCGCAGATAATCAACCTCGTCGCGATACTCTGGCCCCCAGACCTCAGTCAGCAGCGACGTATGTGGCACCACACGGTTGGCGTGGCGGGCAAGGACGACGAGCAGCCGCATCTCGGTTGGTGTCAGGTGGACCGGCGCGGTGTGCCCAACGACCTGGTGGGCGGCGATATCAACTTCGAGCTCTCCGAGACGGATGCGCGGCAACGTCGAGGCCGGCACCTGCGAGCGGCGCAGTAGCGCCTTCACCCGCGCCAGTAGCTCACGCGCGCTGAACGGCTTGGTGACATAGTCGTCGGCGCCCGCCTCGAAGCCGCGGAGTCGCTCGTCCTCGTGCGCCCGCGCGGTGACCATGATGACCGGGATCATCGAAAACTCGCGGATGCGTCTGCAGACCTCGTAGCCGTCCATCTGGCCGGGCAGCAGCAGGTCGAGCAGAATCAGATCGGGCGCTTCCAGCGCGACCTGCTCCAGCGCTCGCTTGCCGTCCGGCGCGATACGGACCTGGTAATGGGCCGCCTCGAGGATCGAACGCAGCAGACGAACCAGAGCCGGCTCGTCCTCGACGACGAGGATGCGTGTGCCGGCCGGCGCATCGAGCGGCGCCGTCTGCCCTGCCCAGCTAGACATCACGCTCCGCCGCTCCGTGAATCGGCACTGTGAACGAAAGTGTCGTCCCTCTTCCCACCGCGCTCTCTGCCCAGATCCTGCCGCCGTGGGCGCGGACGAGCGACTCGCTGATCGGCAACCCTAACCCGGTCCCGACAATGTGCTGGCGATGCTCCGGCGATGCGCGGAAGAAGCGCTCGAACAGCTTGTTGAGGTGCTCCGGCGCGATCCCGGTCCCCTGGTCGACGACACTGATGACGACTTCGCTGGCGCGCACCTCGCCACGGACGACGACCAGCCCGCCGTCGGGCGAATACTTCACGGCGTTATCGATCAGATTGATCAGCACCTGCTCGATCCGTTGGGAGTCGGCTTCAATGACCGGGAAGTTGCTGGAAAACATCGCGACGAAGCGGTGCCGGTTGGTCTGGATGCTGATTCGGTCGATGACCCGCCGGGCGATGCGTGAGATCAGAATCGGCTCGGGCTGAAGCCGCAACAGCCCAGCGTCAATCGCCGCGGACTCGAGGATATCTTCGACCAGATGCGTCAGCCGGTCGGTCTCCTCCTCGATTGTCTGGAGGAAATCACCGCGCGTCCCGGCGTCCCAGCCGATCCCTTCGATCCGTAGCGCCGAGGCATAGCCCTTGATCGAGGCCAACGGAGTCCGCATCTCGTGAGAGAGCATTGAGACGACGTCCATCTTCAGCCCCGAGGCTTCCTGTAATAGTCGTTCGTTCTCGACTGCGGCGTGGCGGCGTGTCGCAATCGCGGTCGCCAACAGGCCGGCCACTGCGCTCGCGCGCTCGGGATCCAGCGCATCGCCATCGACGACGATAGCGCCAATAGCCCGGCCTTTCGCGATCAGCGGGATAGCGAACCCGGGTGTCAATGCCGGAGTGAGGTCATGAGATAGATCAATCCGAATTCCTCGGTCGGTGTCGAGCGCGGTTCCAAGGAGCGGCAACGCGGCAGACAGTGCCTCGTCGACGGTCTCGGTCGCGAGGAGCGCTGTCGCCAGGTGGTAGATCGGGTCGCCCGCCGATGACGCCGGGAGTCCCGTGTGGTTCATCGCCGATATCCAACTTTCACTCACACCGACAGTATACCGACCGGCTCGGATCGAATCGCTGGTCGTTGCCTGCGCGGGTCGATATCCTGATACGCACGCGAAAGCCGAGATACTCGAAGGGAAGCTGGTATGTCACAGTCGATAGTCGACCCGGAGATCCGGGCGTTGCTTGCCTCTCTCGACGCGCAACGAGACCACGTTCTCGGCATCCTGGAGGGCCTGAGCGACGACGCACTGCGACAGCCAGTGCTGCCATCAGGTTGGACCTGCCTCGGGCTGGTCCAGCATCTCACGCTGGATGTCGAGCGATTCTGGTTCCGCGCCGTTGTCGCCGGTGACACGGCGATCATCGCCGGACTCGAGACAACTCCCGACCCCTGGCGGGTCGGGTCGGATGTGCCGGCCTCAGCGATCTTCGCCCGCTATCGTCGTGAAGCGGAGCTGGCGAATGCGATCGTCGCCGCTACCGCTCCAGATGCCCCGCCGGCCTGGTGGCCGGGTGAACTGTTCGGCGACTTCCGCCTCGGCAGCCTGCGTGAGATCGTCCTGCATGTGATCGCTGAGACGGCCACACACGCCGGCCATCTCGATGCCACGCGCGAGCTGCTCGACGAGCGACAGTGGCTCGTGATCACCGGCTGAGGCGTCTCCAGTAGTCGACCACAGTGAATATGTCAGGTCGGCAGCCTCCCGGTTCTCTGTCATCCTGAGTAGGCTGTCAACGTCAAAGTGGCACATACGTTGGCGCGGCAGCCACCCCCCGTGGCCTGTCATCTTGAGCGCGCACGCGAAAGATCTCTCCTGCGTTGGACTGTCACATGCCTGGGGGAGATCTTTCGGTTGCGACCTCAAGATGACAAAGGGAGGGCAGGCTGCCGATCGGATAGTTAGGCGTTGACAACCCACTCAATAGGTCGTCAACGTCAAAGTGGCACATACGTTGGCGCGGCAGCCACCCCCGTGGCCTGTCATCTTGAGCGCGCACGCGAAAGATCTCTCCTGCGTTGGACTGTCACATGCCTGGGGGAGATCTTTCGGTTGCGACCTCAAGATGACAGGCGTCAGGGATGGCTACCGATTTGACAGTCTGGCGTTGACAGCCCTCTGAGGCCTCAGCCGAAGGATCCGTTTCCCCGCGCTCGTTCGCTGCCGCCGAGGAGGGACGGATTCTTCGCTCCGCTCTGAATGACAGAACCAGTGGCCCCACCAAGGCTGACAGTATCACTGCGGTCGACTATCCAGGTTGACAGCCGGGCGAACGCGGCTACGATGCCCGGGCGACTGATCGGAGAATGAAAGGACGCGCAGGTGAGTATCATCTTCGGCATCCACGTCGGCCAACAAAACATCACGATCGAGGAGCTTCGCCGGCTGTGGACGCTGGCCGATGAGCGCGGGTTCGGGTGGCTCTCGATCTGGGATCACTTCTACTGCGCGACGAGCGATGAGGACCCGCATTTCGAAGCGGTCGCGTTGCTTGGCGCGCTGGCCAGCGAGACGAAGAACATCCAGCTCGGCTGCATGGTCTTTGCCACGCCGTTCCGTAACCTGGGCCTGCTGGCCAAGTCGGCGGTGACGATCGATCACCTGTCCGGTGGACGCTTCGAGTTTGGCATGGGAGCCGGCTGGCACGAGCCCGAATTCAAGGCATTTCACTACGAGTTCGCCCCACAGAAGCAGCGGCTCGACATGGTTGAGGAGGGCATGCAGGTGATGCGCAGCTTCCTGAATCAGGAGGTCACGGATCACCACGGCGCGTACTTCGACTTCACCAATGCGTACATCAGCCCGCGACCGGTCAAAGGCACCGTGCCGCTCTGGATCGGCGGACTTGGCGAGAAGCGCACAGCACGGATCGCCGCGAAGTATGCCGACGGCTGGAACATCCCCTACGTCGGGCCAGGCGCGTTCACCCATAAGGCAAGCGTGCTTCGCGAGTGGTGTGAGAAGGAAGGGCGCGACCCGGCCGAGGTGAAGCTCGCCACCCAGCTCGGCTTCTTCATGGCCGCGTCCGACGACCCGGAGGTGATGCGCGCGGCCGACGAGGAGATGAAGCGCAAGACGCCGCACCAGACGCCCTCGGGCCAGCTGGCCGGCAGCCCCGCCCAGGTCGCCGAGCGGATCGCCAAATATCAGGAGGCCGGCGTCACGGCCCTCAATATCGCGTTCCGCCCGCCGGTGGACTGGGAGGCGCTGGAGGTGTTTATCGAGGACGTGATGCCGCAGTTCAAGTAAGCGGCCAGCGCACCGCAGGTCGATCACGCGAGCGGGGATTGTCCGCGGCAGCCGCGCCCGATCCCCCGCTCGCGGCCCTCCCTCTTACGATGTCGCGCCTACCGTCACTGCTGCCCGGCAGACACCCGCCTTCTCGCCGCGGATAACGATCTCGAGTCTCGTGCCGTCTGGCGCGGTGACCAGCCACTCGACGTGGCCGCGACTCAGGTTGGGATAACGCGCGGAGAAGTGAAAGCTGGTGTGCTGGCTGACTCGGCCGGCCAGATGCTCCAGCGCCTGCGTAGCCGGAGCGCTGCCCGGCAGCAGTGTCGCGCCAGGTGGGAGCGAGATCTCGGCGGTTAGCGGTCGGCTCGCGCCGGAGTCGCGGTGGCGTTCGCTGCCGCAGGTTGGCAGGAAGCCCTCGTTGCCAGCGATGGCCCAGACACGCCAGACGTCCGCCGCGATCTGCTCCGTCCCGCTATCAATGACGCGGAGCCGTGGGGCGACACCCATCGCGCCGATGGCGAACGGCACGGCGCGCTCGATCTCGCGGGGTAGCAGTGGTCCGGGCGGATTCATCAGGCCGAACTTTTCTTCGAACCCTCCCAGCTCGACCGGCCCAAGCTGAGGATGGTCGAACGATTTCCAGGGAACCACGCCACGTCCATCAGCCTCCTCGTCGAGCAGACGCAAGATCTGGCGATCGCTCTCCTCGGTTCGCGCGTCCTCCAGCTCGATGTAGTTGTCCCATGTAATGCCCGCGCGGTGCGCCAGACCCCAGAGCTCGGTCATGAACGCGAGGACTCCGAGGTGATCGTAGAGCCAGTCGCTTTCGATGCCGAACGACGGCTTGCCCGGCTGGTAGGGATTGCTGTGGAACGGAGAAAAGCAGCGAAACCCGGTCGTGGCCGATCCGATCGCGCCGATGGCGTCGTAGGCGCGACGGTCAAGCCGGGGAATCTCTTCGTCGGAGTACCGTGCCGAGGCGCGCAGGATCATGCCCGCAGCGGTGTGGTGAAGCTGCGCGCCGTGGACGTTCGGGTGAGATAGCAGGAAGTCGGCGACCGCCTTTGTCTCCGGTTCGCTGAGCGGGTAGGGACCAGATCCGGCCTGCTCCCAGTGGGGCCGCCAGTCCACCGGGAAGTTGCGGTTGAAGTCGAGCGCGGACCGCGATGGCGCGAGCGCGATCTTGCCGCCGTTCCAGTTGCGGATCAGTCCCTCGGGAAGGACGAAGTAGTACTCGCCACCGTACTCATCTGGCCGGCGTGGGAGCATGATGCGGTCGTCGCGTTCCGAGACCTTCCACGGTCCCGCCGGATCCTTGATCCGCATCGACCCGATCAACCCATCGCCGTCGATATCCTGCGGCTCGAGCCCTTCGTGAGCGGACTCTGGCAGGTTGGCCGGGAACGGAACCGTTGAGGATCGCACTGCCTCGCTGGTGGTCAGGAACTGCTCGCTGCCATCGACGGAGATACGCGGAACGACGTAGAGGGTGGTCTCATCGACGAGCCGGCGCACGGAGGGATCTCGTTCGTAGTTGGTCAGCAGATAATGGATCGTGGCTAGCGCAACAGACGATGTCATGACCTCGGCGGCGTGGATGTTGGCGTCAATGTAGTAGGCCGGCTTTTCGTGATCGGGTCTAGTCGCCTGGTTCGTGACGGTTACGACCCAGATGTCTCGTCCTTCGCCACTCGTTCCGATGCTCGACATCGTCGCCAGGCTCGGCCACGTCGCGACCCATCCGCGGAGCAGCTCCGTCATGAGGTCCCAGGTGTAGTAGCGGTCGAGGCGCCACTCGGCTGTTGTCGCGAGATAGTGCAATTCCGCGAAGTTCGGCTGTTCCATAGTTGGTCAATGCTCCCGTCGGTGCCGCGCGTTCAACGACTCGGGCGATGATATCCGAGCAGGCGGCTCAGCGCGGTAGCGCCGGCATGAGACGGGAATGACGAAGGGCGAACACATGGTTCGCCCTTGCCACTATCGCGGGATGTGAAGCAAGACGGTGCTAGGCGAGCTCGGCGGTCACGTTGAAGGTGACGTTGCCCTTCATCGCGGACGAAACCGGGCAGTTGACGCCAGCGCCAGCGGCGGCTTCCTTGAACGCCTCGGCGCTCATGCCAGGGACTGTGCCGACGACATGGAGATCCATCGTCGTGATCTTCGGCCCGCCGTCGAGCCCGAACGTGCACTTCGCGGTGACGTCGAGCTTCTCCGGCGCGTGGCCGGCGCCAGCCAGGCCGGCCGAGAGGGCCATCGCAAAACATGCCGCGTTGGCGGCCGCGATCAGCTCCTCCGGGCTGGTGCCCTCCTCGGCCTCAGCGCGGTTCTTCCAGTTGACGCCGAGGCTCGAGATCGCGCCACTGCCGACGCTGTTGATCGTCCCCTTGCCATCAAACAGACCGCCAGCCCAGGTGACGTTCGCTGTCTTGGTGGTTCCTGCCATTGCTGTCCTCCTTCATTCAGTCGGCTTCCCGGTCGGACATCCGACGGGGAGGGTACCGGACTTCCCGGTGATCCGCAACGCAACAGTTGCGAAACTCGTGCCAACGACAACGTCCGCGGCAAGTGAAGGCCACGGACGTTCCGAATCCCAGTGGAACCAGATCGGCACGACGCGAGACGCGATGCCCGGAGATGTTCCGTCGCGGGCTGGGCGATCAGCATCAGCCAAGTCGCGACCACTAGCAGTCGCTGCGCGCTCGATCTCCAGACAGCGCGCTAACTGACGGGTCACCGACGTCGCCATCGCGCGACTGCGCGCCAGCCAACACGACGACACCCGCGGACGTCATTGTCCACGGGTGTCGTCGGTGGCGCCTGGCGCTCGCACTAGCGTCGCGACGCGGCGCCGCGTTGTCCCCGGCTGGCCGTAATGTCTGAGGCGATGGTTGGCTTGCCGTTTGGGACCCAGCCCTGGCCCAGACCATCCGAGAAATAGGCTTTGAGATCCGAGTGATCGACGGTCGCAAGCGGCGGCGTTTCAAAGTTCACGTATCCGTTGCCGTCTCCGGGTAGATACAGATTCTGCTCCAGCATGCGGATCTCGTCTCCGCTCAGTGTCTGGCTGGACTGCTTGTCTGTGTAGCCCGGCAGGTAGGTGTTCGCGTCGATGAAGCGCTGGCGTCCCATTGAAATAATCGGGTCGGTCCGGGCGCCGATGACGCTGTTAGCCCCCACAAAGCGCTTCCAGTCGAGCGAGTAGTCTGTGGCCGGCGCGGCAGTACCGTCTGGCAGGTAGGTGTTCTGCTCGAGGAAGCGGATTGACTCGAATGTCATGGCGGTGTTACTGGGCATGCCAGCGATGGGCGCTGTCACTGCCGGCGCAACGAGGATCGGCTCGGTTGTGTCTGCGTTGCGACGCACAGCGATCAGGATGAGGCTGGCAAGGAGGATCCCGGTGACTACTGCTGCGAACCGGACGTGGCGGATGTCGACGTGCCGTTGCGGGTGGCTGGTCGTTGATTGCATCGTCTTGCCCCTTTCTGGCTCTCTTGCGATGCGGTTCCGTATCGATGCATTGAGAGTAGGCGGCAAGACACAGCGTGACATCGTGAGATTCACGTAATCACGAAGGCCATGATTGTGTATTGCGCGGTACGAAGGATTACGTACCGCGCACGTGGGAGTCTGGTGGGCGCGTGGACGTGGCCGGCGCAATCAGGCATGCGTCAACCGTGTCCACGTCGGATAGCGGCGAGATGCTAGCGCTTGCGCCCTGTCGCGTAGATGAAGTGCGTTGCGGTCGTCCGGACATCGGCGTCGATGCCAACCTGGTCGAGCGCGGAGGTGAACGGACTCGGGTCGTCGTAGCGCTTGATGATCTGGTAGGTCTGGCCGCTATTGAGCCGGCGAGTCATGACTTCGGTTTCGGGCGGCGGCGGTGGTTGGTCGGGCGACGACGATCGCTCCTCGCGCCGGCCGTCGATCATCGCGAACAGCCCGCCCGGCTTCAGCGCCGCGCCGATCTTCGCGAGAAACCGATCATAGGTCGCAGCCGGGACGTGCGAGAGAAAATAGCCGACGAAGATGCCGTCGTACTGCCGCTCGGGCGCCCAATCGAACAGATCGAGCTGGCGATACTCGACACGACCGATATGCCCTTCGGCCCGCATTCGAGTCGAATTGATGGCGATCATTTCCAGCGAGCCGTCCAGCACAGTCAACCGACGGACGCGCGGCGCTAGCCAGAGAGTCCAGATGCCGGTGCCGCCGGCCAGCTCGACGACATCGCCGCCCCAGGGCAATTCGGCGAATGCGGCACGGACTTCCCCCTGCTCTCCGAACCAGATGGCGTTCTCGGCCTCGCCGCGGTCATAGCGACCCTTGCGCAGCCACCACTCGTCGTACTCACCCGATCGCTCGTTGTAGTAGGTCTGCTGTTCGCGCAGAATCTCATTCGACATCGTCCTCGTTGCTCCTCGTCAGCCGCGATCGCGACGGGCCATACTCTACGGTGGAGTCGCGCGGCATCATCGCCGTGTGAGCACGCTACAGGGGGAGCGCGAGTGCGTCAACATATCGCCAACTGGTTTCCGCTGATCCGGCCATTCACGTTGACGGCCGGGGCCGTTCCGGTGCTGGTCGGTTCGGCGCTGGCTGCCTGGGAGGGCGTGTTCTTCGTGGACCGTTTCCTCGCCATGCTCGTCTGCTCGGTGCTGATCCAGGCCGCTACGAATATGCTCAACGAGTATGAGGATTTCCATCGTGGGCTGGACACGCACGAATCGGTCGGCAATTCCGGCAGCATCGTCCTTGGCCATCTGACCGACAAGGCCGTCCTGCGCGGGGCGTTGGTGACGTTGGGGCTGGCGCTCCTGTCGGGACTCTACCTGGTTGTGACCGTCTCGCCCTGGCTACTCGCCGTCGGCGCGGTGGCAGTGCTGGGCGCGTTCCTCTACTCCGGCGGGCCGAAGGCGATCGCCTGGACACCGTTCGGCGAGGCGCAGGTGTTCGTTCTGATGGGTCTGCTGCTGGTTGGGCTTGGCTATTATGTTCAGATGGAGACGATCACCGGAGCTGTCATCGTCGCTGCGCTGCCAGTCTCGTTCCTCGTCGCGGCAATTCTGCTGGGCAACAACATTCGTGACATGGTCGGCGACGCGGCGAAAGGGCGACGGACGCTGGTCATCGTCGCCGGCCGGCAGGTGGGGATTCGTGTGCTGGCGGCGTTGCTTGGCGGCGCGTATGTCGTCATCGCCGCGGCCGTCGTCGCGCGCGTCGTGCCGTGGACAGCGCTCATCGCGTTGCTGTCGCTGCCACTGGCCCCGGGTATCATCCGTCGCTTCCAGTCGACAGCTGTGCCGGCGGCGCTCCACCCGGCGGTCAAAGGGATCGCCCGGTTGCACCTCGTCCTCGGAACCCTCTACGCCGCTGGCATCGCCCTGGCGATCCTCCGGTAGCTGAAGAGCAGGAGAAACCCCGCTGATGCCGACGCCCACGCACCATCCGTCCCACGTCCCGCCTCTCGAGGACAAGGCGATCTATGTCCAGTCGATGTTCGCCCGGATCGCCGGCCGCTACGATCTGTTGAACGACCTGATGACGGCCGGCAGGCATCGCTACTGGAAACGGGTGGCGGCCCGCGCAGCCGAGCCGGCCGGCGCAGTTGCGCTCGATCTCGGGGCTGGCACCGGCGATATTGCCCGCCAGCTCGTTCATCTCGGCGCTCGCGAGGTCGTCGCCGTCGACTTCGTGCCGGAGATGCTCGCTCCCGCCGTCGAGCGAGCGACTCGCGAGGGTGTCACGAACCTGCGCTTCGCCGTCGCCGACGCACTGGCGCTGCCATTCGCCGACGAGTCGTTCGACTGTGTGACCAGCGGATTTCTCGTGCGCAACGTCACTGACCAGGAGCAGGCGTTTCGGGAGATGTGCCGGGTACTGCGCCCCGGGGGCCGCGTCGTCTGCCTGGAGGCGTCGCGCCGCGACGGCCTCGTCGGATACCTGCTCAGCGTCGGGTTTGGTGTCGTCGCGCGCCTGCTCGGCCAGATCATTGCCCGTGACAAGGACGCCTACGCCTACCTGCCGGACTCCGCCGCGGCATTCGCGAGTCCCGCGGAACTGGCGGAGACGATGCGACGGGCAGGGTTCGTCGAGATCCAGTACCGCACATTCGGCCTCGGCCTGATCGCCATCCATCGCGCACGCCGGCCGGACGTGGGGAGAGATTCTTCGCGCTTGACATCGTAGAGGACATCTCACACACTCATACCCCACAGGGGTATGGTAGGAATCAGATTCGATAGGAGTCGCCCAGCCGATGCCATCGATCGATCGGCTCGACGCCGACATACGCGAAGACATGATCCAGCGCCTCAAGCGGATCGAGGGGCAGGCGCGTGGCATTCAGAAGATGATCGACGAAGGCCGCGACTGCAGCGATGTGATGACGCAAATCAGCGCGATGCGCTCTGCCAGCCACTCGCTCTCGACCGAACTGCTCGAAGAGTTTGCCCTGCACTGCCTGCGCAACCCGGACGAGTACCCTTCGCCGGAGAAGGCGGTAGCTCAGATGGTCAGCATGGTCTCGCGGCTGACCCGCTAACGCGTCTGATGGACGCCGGTCCACCACTGACATCGGTAAACGTCGGGCGCTCTATCGCATTCGGCGCGATCGTGCGACGATGCCCCCACGCCGCGAGCAAACTGACGCAACGGACTGCGAAGACGAGGGGCAATCGCAATGCGCTACGGATTCGTTATCGACCATCGCAAGTGCATCGGCTGCCACGCTTGCACCGTCGCCTGCAAATCCGAGAACGAAGTGCCGCTCGGCGTCTTCCGCACCTGGGTGAAGTACACAGAGAAGGGGGAGTTCCCCAATACGCGGCGGTTCTTCACCGTCGAGCGCTGTAACCACTGCGACAACGCCCCCTGCATCGAGATCTGCCCGACGAAGGCGCTCTATCGCCGGCCAGATGGCATTGTCGACTTCGACGCGAGCCGTTGCATCGGCTGCAAATCGTGCATGCAAGCGTGTCCGTACGACGCGATCTATATCGACCCGTTCACCAACACGGCCGCGAAATGTAACTACTGCGCCCATCGGGTCGACCAGAACCTGCTGCCGGCTTGCGTCGTCGTCTGTCCGGCCAAGGCGATTATCGCAGGTGACATCGACGACCCAACCAGCGAGATCCACCAGCTGATCTCGCGCGAGAACGTATCGGTCCGCAAGCCGGAGCAGGGCACCAGACCGAAGCTGTTCTACCTCGGCGCCGATGACGCCAGCCTCACCCCCGAGGCGCTGTCGTGGGACAACGCCTACCTGTGGGGCGAGATCCGGCCGGATGGCCGGCCGAAGGAGGCAAAGCAGGCCAACGAGCCGCTGGTTGGCCCCGGTGACACGAAAGTCGTCTACGACGTCCACCACCCGAAGCCGTGGGGATGGCGGGTGGCGACGTATCTCTGGACAAAGGGAATTGCCGCAGGCGCGCTGCTGATCGCGGCAATACTGCTGCTTTTCGGCTGGGCCGGTGACCGCAGCACGTTCGATCTCGCTGCGCCGGTGCTGGCGATAGCGTTCATCGTCCTCACCGCCATCTTTCTGATCGCCGATCTGAAGCGGCCGGAGCGGTTCTGGTTCCTGTTGCTCAAGCCGAACCCGACCTCGTGGCTGGTCTGGGGCGGTTACATCCTCGGCCTGTTCGGCGGGGTTGCGTTCCTCTGGCTCGTCGCTGCGCTCCTCGATCTCGATGCCGCCCAGAATGTGCTGATGGCGCTCTCGATCCCGTTGGCTGCCGCAGCGGCCGGCTACACCGCGTTCCTGTTCGGCCAGGCCGAAGGGCGCGATTCCTGGCAGTCGCCGCTAACCCTGCCGCATCTGCTGGCGCAGGCCGGAGTCGCCGGGGCGGCGATCCTGCTCGTCGCCGGCGCGTTGCTGGGCGCGGGGGGTGATGACCTGCGCGTCCTCGGTGGCGTGCTGGCCGGCGGTGTTGCCATCTCGACGGCGCTGCTCCTGTTCGAGTACAGCGTCCCGCACGTCAACGCCCACGTTCGCAAGACGATCGATCTGATCACCCGCGGCCCATATCGGGGTGTTCTCTACCAAGGCGTCCTGTTGCTTGGCGCGCTGGTCCCGCTCGTGCTCGTCGCCCTGATGTTCCTGACCGGCGCTGACGCTGTGCTCGGCGCGTTGGCCGGACTCGCGGCGCTCGCGGGGCTGTGGTTCTACGAGCGCATGTGGGTAAGCGCGGGGCAGGACGTGCCATTGAGCTGAGCGGGGACCTCACCCCCCAGCCCCCTCTCTCGTGGGGAGAGGGGGTGTCATGGGGCAAAGCACGTGGGGTCGGGAGGAGGGCATGGGATGTCACGGGGGATCATAAAGGGACAGGACGTCAGGTCCGGGACGAGGGATCGGGCACGTGAGCTTCGGCAGTCCATGACGCCCGCCGAGGAGTGGCTGTGGGAGGCGCTTCGAGGTGGTCGGCTCGACGGGCTGAAATTCCGGCGGCAGCAGGTGATCGGCGGATACATCGCCGACTTCTATTGTGACGCCGCAGGATTGGTGATCGAGGTAGACGGACCCGTCCACGACACCCAGGCCGGGCTTGACCAGGCCCGTGAGGAAGCGATCAACCTACATGGCTTGCGTGTCCTTCGCTTCCCGAATGACCGAGTGCTAAACCAGTTGCCCGACGTGCTTGCGGCGATCGCGAGCACAGCCCGTACCGAGGGAGAACACCATGACCAGCACCCACAATCGTAACCCCCTCCCCCCTCTCCCCACGGGAGAGGGGGGCCGGGGGGGTGAGGTCCCTCCCGTAACCCGCCCCGTCACCGAGCCCTTCGTCCCGTCACAGACCTCCGGGCTGTCGGCCTTCCCGCCGCCCGAGAAGTGGGATGACTGGGTCGAGCTGGACGCGAAGGCGTGGCCAGAGCGGATCGAACGGCGCTACACGATCGTGCCGACAATCTGCTTCAACTGCGAGTCGGCCTGCGGGCTGCTAGCCTACGTCGACAAGGAGACGCGCCAGATCCGCAAGCTGGAGGGCAACCCGTTTCACCCGGCCAGCCGCGGGCGGAATTGCGCCAAAGGCCCGGCAACGCTCAACCAGGTCAACGACCCGGAGCGCATCCTCTACCCGATGAAGCGGAGCGGCCCGCGTGGTTCCGGCCAGTGGGAGCGTGTCACCTGGGACACCGCGCTCGACGACATCGCCGGGCGCATCCGCGCGGCGCTGACCGACGGGCGGCAGAACGAGGTCATGTATCACGTCGGCCGGCCTGGCGAGGATGGCTACATGGAGCGCGTCCTCTGGTCGTGGGGTGTCGATGGTCATAACTCGCACACCAACATCTGCTCCTCTGGCGGACGCACCGGCTACGCGTTCTGGATGGGTATTGACCGGCCCTCGCCCGACTACGCCGACGCGCGATTCATTCTGCTGAACTCGGCGCATCTCGAGAGTGGCCACTATTTCAACCCCCACGCGCAGCGCATTACCGAGGCGCGGATGAAGGGCGCGAAGATCGCCGTTATGGACCCGCGCCTGTCCAACACCGCGTCGATGGCCAACTACTGGATGGCCCCTGCTCCCGGAACTGACACGATCGTCCTGCTGGCGATGGCGAACATCCTGATCCAGGAAGGGTCGTTCGACCACGAGTTCGTTCGCAAGTGGACGAACTGGGACGAGTTCATGCGCGTCGTCCACCCGGCCGAAGAGCAGACGTTCGATCGCTTCGTCGAGCTGCTGAAGGACATCTATGGCGAGTACACGCCCGACCGTGCCGCGACCGAGAGCGGCGTGGCGGCATCGATGATCCGTGATGTCGCTCACGAGATCGGCCGGGCCGGCTCGGCGTTTGCCGCCCACAACTGGCGAGCCGCCGCGGCCGGCCATCTCGGCGGCTGGTCCGTCCCTCGCGCGCTCTTCTTCCTCAACGTTCTGACCGGCAGCGTTGGCGCGCCGGGCGGGACGATGCCGAACGTCTGGAACAAGTTCGTCCCTCGCCCGTTCGCCGAGCCGGGCAAGCAGAAGGTCTGGAACGAGCTGAGCTGGCCCAAGGAGTTTCCACTCACCCACCACGAGTTGAGTATCCTCCTGCCCCACTTCCTCAAAGAGGGGCGTGGCAAGCTCTCGGTCTACTTCAGCCGTGTCTACAATCCGCTCTGGACCAACCCCGACGGCTTCACCTGGCTGGAGGCGTTGCGCGACGAGGATAAAGTCGGCCTGCACGCCGCCCTGACCCCGACCTGGAGCGAGAGCGCCTGGTTCGCGGATTATGTCCTGCCGATGGGCCATGGGCCGGAGCGCCACGACACCATCTCCTACGAGACGCACTCTGCGCAGTGGATCGCCTTCCGCCAGCCGGTCGTGCGAGTGGCGATGGAGCGCATGGGTGAGGCCGTCGACCTCACTCGAGATGCCAACCCGGGTGAGGTCTGGGAAGAGAACGAATTCTGGATCGAGCTGTCCTGGCGGATCGATCCCGATGGCGCGCTTGGCATTCGGCAGTACTACGAGTCGCCATATCGACCCGGCGGGAAGGTGACGGTCGAGGAGTACTACCGCTGGATCTTCGAAAACTCGGTGCCGGGTCTGCCAGAGGAGGCGGCGAAAGAGGGCCTCACTCCGCTGGAGTACATGCGCAAGTACAGCGCGTTCGAGATTCGCAAAGGCCCGTTCCGGAGCTTCGACGAACTGGTGCCGGCCGCCGAGCTCGATGGCGCGCGCACGGACGAGAATGGCGTCATCATGAGCCCCTCGCCGCGCCCGCACCCGACCAACATGGTGCCGATGCCCGGCATGCCGCCGGGGACAACCGATGGCCGCGCCGTCGGCGTGATGGTCGATGGGGAGGCGCGACGAGGCTGGCCAACGCCGTCGGGCAAGCTGGAGTTCTTCTCGCGCACCGTCCACGACTGGGGCTGGCCGGAGTACGCGATCCCGGTCCACATCCCAAGCCATGTCGCTCCGGAGACGATCGACGTGGCGAAGGGGGAGATGGTGTTGCTGCCGAATTACCGCATCCCGACGCTGGTTCACACTCGGTCGGCCAACTCGAAATGGCTGAACGAGATCTCGCATAGCAACCCGCTCTGGCTACACCCGAGCGACGCGAAGCGGATTGGCGTCGAGACCGGCGACCTCGTGCGGATCGAGACGGAGATCGGCCACTTCGTCGACCGCGCCTGGGTGACCGAGGGATTGCGGCCCGGAGTCGCCGCCTGCTCGCACCATCTCGGCCGTTGGCGGCTTGCTCCGGCGGCCGGCAACGAGCGCTGGTCGTCCGCGCTGGTGAAGATTGACGAGGACGGCGGCGGAGTCTTCCGCCTGCGTCAGCTGGAGGGAGTCGGACCGTTCGAGAGCAGCGATCCGGACTCGTCGAAGATCTGGTGGAGCGACGCCGGCGTGCATCAGAACCTGACGTTCCCGGTTCAGCCGGACCCGATCTCCGGCGCGCACGCCTGGCACCAGAAGGTTCGCGTCGTGAAGGCCGGCCCGGATGATCGCTACGGCGACATCGTCGTCGACACGAACAAATCGCACGAGGTGTACAAGCGCTGGATGGCGCTCACCCGCCCTGCCCCCGGCCCCGGCAACCTGCGTCGACCGCTCTGGCTACTCCGTCCGTACAAGCCGGATCCCGGCGCGTTCGCGATCGATGGGCCAGTCGGGCGGCCCGAGCGGAGCTAATAGCGCGCTGTGCCGGCGGGTGGGACGCGATTTTGGGCTGGCATCGCAGATCAGGGTATGGCTACGATGCGAAAAGCGTTAGGATAGCGGGTGGTGGGAGAGTCGCGGCCGGCTGGCTGTCGATGTGGACAGGGTTAGAGAGCCCCGGCGCCGGCTTGGTGGATCTCGCCGCGCCCGATGACTGGGCGATGGATTTCGTGGCGCGCGATCGGGCGTGCTCGTGGAGTAGTGAGGGACGGTTGATGGCAGACCTTCAGACGACTGTGGCAAACCCGTTTGCCGATCTGGATCTGGACCGCTTGCGGACCCGGACCTGCGCGAAGTGGAATCTGTATCCGACCGATGTGCTGCCGCTCTGGGTTGCGGAGATGGACGCCTATGTCGCCCAGCCAATCGTCGATGCGGTGATGGCAGCGTTGGCGAACGGCGACACCGGCTATCCGTGGGGTCGCGGCTACGCCGAAGCGTATGCCTCGTACGCCTCCGACCGCTGGGGCTACTCGCCCGACATTACTGCGACGGCGATGGTAGCCGACGTGATGAGCGGCGTCCGTGAAGTCTCCCGCGCCATCGGCGATGAGGAGTCGGCGATCATCCTGACGCCGGCGGTCTACCCGCCGTTCTACGGCGTGGCCAAGACGCTCGACCGACCGGTCGTCGCCGCGCCGCTCAATGCGGAGGGTCGGCTCGACTCGGCTGCCCTCGATGCTGCCTTCAAGGAGGCAACCGCCGGCGGCAAGAACGCAGTGTTCCTGCTCTGCAACCCGCACAATCCCAGCGGCGTTGTCCACACCCGCGCCGAGTTGCAGAACGTCGCCAACCTGGCCCGCCAGTACGGCGTCCGTGTCATCTCCGACGAGATCCACTCCCCGCTGGTCATGCCGACCTCGACGATGGTGCCGTACCTGAGCGTCGCCAATACCGGGCCGGACTTCGCGGTCGTGTCAGCCTCGAAGGGCTGGAACCTGGCGGGCTTCAAGGCCGCACTGGTCCTGGCCGGCGCGGATGCCGCCGAGGAGCTGGCGGCACTGGGCTTCCACGGCGCGGGACACATCGCATCGATCGCCCACACGGCGGCGTTCAATAGCGCTCGCGACTGGAATGACGCTGCGATCCGCGGCATCGACGCCAATCGCAAGCTGCTCGGCGACCTGCTGGAGACGCATCTGCCGACTGTTGGCTATCGGATGCCCGAGGCGACCTACCTCGCCTGGCTCGATTGCAGCAGCCTTGGCCTGGGCGACGATCCTGCCGCTGCCTTCCTCGAGAAGGGCCGCGTTGCGTTCAACTCCGGTGTCACCTTTGGCGCCGGCGGCGAGGGCCACGTTCGGGTCAACATGGCCACCTCCCCCGAGATCCTCGAAGAGGCGGTTGCCCGTATGGTGAAGACCGTCGGATAAGCATCGCGCACGGCAAGGCGCCCGCCTGTCCCGCTGGGGACGGGCGAGCGCCTTCTATCCTTATTCCGGTCGGTCCATCACGTAACGCATCATGACAACGCCCGACGGCACTGGCGTGGCGTCGACCAGCCTCATGTTGACCCGCTTGCCGCTTGCGAACAGTCTCTTCCCGCTGCCGAGCGCGATCGGGTAGACGGCCAGATTGAGCTCGTCTACCAGCCCGTGCTCGAACAGCGTCTGGATCAGCACGCTGCTGCCATGGACGAGGATGTCGCCTCCATCCAGCGCCTTCAGCTCACGGATTGCGCCGACGACGTCGCCGCTGATGATCGTCGATCTGCGCCAGGCGTCGGCCGAGGTCAGGGAGTTGGAGACGACGTACTTCTGCATCCGGTTGAAGCCCGGCTCGTTCGGGTCGTCGTCGGCCATTGGCTCGAACGACGCGCCGTGGATCTCCCACGTCTTGCGCCCCAGCAGAAGCGTATCGCCCCGTCCGATCACCTCGAACACCCGTTCGCGGATCTTGTCGTCCCGATACGGCCACGTCCACCCGCCGTGCTCGAACCCACCCTCGGTATCCTCGTCCTTCCTGCCCGGCGCCTGAATCACGCCATCGATCGTGATGAACTCCCAAACGACGATTTTCCGCATAGGTGTCCCCTTCGATTTCGCGTATCGTTGCTACAGCGTAGTCGAACGGAGCGGGGTGGGATCGATATTGGGTCGATCCTCGGGTTGACGGGACGTGTCGCCGCTTGCACTCTATTGTCATTGTCGATGTGATCAGGAATGGAACTGGTCATGGGTGCGATAACCGACGCCGACGCGCATGCGCGATTCGATGAACTCCTCAACCAAGTCGTTGAGGAGCGAGAGCCAGTGATTATCACGAGGCTCGGTCAAGAGCCGGTCGCACTCATCGCTGCGGATGACCTCAACGGGCTGATGGAGACTGTACAGCTTCTTCGTTCGCGGACGAATGCCGAACGGCTGTTAGCGGCCTTGGCGCGAGCGAAGGCTCGCGAGGGGACGCCGACCAGTCTCGCTGCCATTAAGTCCGATATTGGCCTCACCGACGAATGACCACTCGCCGAGTGTGCGTCCTCGACGAGCACTTCCGAGAAGACCTCGAATTCTGGATCGCGACGGACCGCAAGACCGCACTCTGCGTCCTGCGACTTATGGGGGCCGTCCTCCGCGACCCGTTCGCCGGCATCGGCAAACCCGAACGCCTGAAGTATCTCGACCCCGACACCTGGTCGCGCCGGATCACGCAGGAGCACCGGCTCGTCTATCACGTCGATGACGATCGGGTGACGTTCCTGCAGGCGCGGTATCACTACGATCCGTAACGATCGGGCCATGCGGCCAAAGCATCTATCCTGTTGACTATGACGACACTGGGTGGGCATTGGTTGCCATACCCTGGACTGATAAGTCGGTTGCGGATACTGACTTTTGTGGTCGCGCCCGTCAATGCCGAGTTGCGAATGATTACGATGGCAGAACCCGTGTGTCCGCCGCGCGCCAGGTGAGTTGTACCTCGTCGGCCACAGCCGGGATCCGCATCGTGCTGGGGACACGCGCCAGCAGCCGCGCGCCGGCGGTGGAGCGGGCGAAGACCTGCGCGGTCTGACCCATGTAGACGATCTCCTCGACGCGGGCGCTGGCTGAATTCAGGTCGGCGGTGGCATCGGGTGCGGCGTCGCTAATCTGCACTTTTTCGGGCCGAAGCACGATGACGACGTGGTCGCCCTGCTGGACTCCGTCGACCCGTGAGGCGCGGACATTCGCGCGCAGGCCATCGACGTCGAGCGTCAGGTCGCCATTAGCTGCGACGACCCGAGCCGGGAGGACGTTCGACTCGCCGATGAACGTGGCGACGAACTGGGTGGTCGGGTACTCGTAGAGCGTCTTCGGGTCGGCTACCTGCAGCAGCTTACCGTCGTTCATCACCCCGACGCGGTCGGACATCGACAGCGCCTCGTCCTGGTCGTGGGTGACGTAGAGCACGGTCGCGCCGATCTGCCGCTGTAGCCGCTTGAGCTCCAGCCGCATGTGGTCGCGCAGGTTGCGATCGAGTGCGCCGAGCGGCTCGTCCATCAACAGGATCGACGGGTTATAGACCATCGCTCGCGCCAATGCCACGCGCTGCTGCTGGCCACCGGAGAGCTGGCGCGGGTAGCGCTTGCCGAACTCGCCGAGCTGGGTCGATCTCCAGCGCCTGCCGTACCCGCTCGGAAGTCTCCTTCTTGTCCACTCGACGCATCTTTAGCGGGAAGCTGACGTTATCCTCGACCGTCATGTGCGGGAAGAGGGCATAGTTCTGGAAGACCATGCCGATGTTGCGCTGGTGCGGCATCAGCGTCGTGACGTGGACGCCATCGATCAGGATGTCGCCGGACGTCGGCATCTCCAGCCCAGCCAGCATCTTCAGTGTCGTTGTCTTCCCGGAACCACTCGGGCCGAGGAGGGTGAAGAACTCGCCCCGGTTGATCTCCAGGTTGACATGGTCGACGACGTTCTTCTGCTGGAACGCCTTGCAGACATCGCGGAGGACTACATTCCCCATTTGACCTATCCTCTTCGTCGCCGCGCCCGGCTAGCCCGAGCGACGACGATCGCGCATGGTGCTGATGATATCTACGAGCAGGAATATCCCCATCGAGAACGCGATCAACAACGTGCCGGCCACCGCCAGCACCGGCGTCAGGTCATAGCGCACGCTGTTCCACATCTGCCGCGCCAGTGTGATCGTCTCGCCGCCGCCGAGGAAGGTGATGATGATGACCTCGTCGAAGGCGAGGATGAAGGCGAAGAAGAAGCCGGCGAAGATGCTGGTCGCGATCTGTGGCAGGGTGATGTGCCAGAGCACGCGTAGTGGCCCGGCGCCCAGCGTCGCGGCGGCATGCTCCTGGGTCGGGTCGAACTGAGTCAATGCGGCCGTGACGGTCACCAGTGAGTAGGGGATGCCAAGCACCCCGTAGGCAGCGGCGATCGCGTACTTGTTGCCGATCAGTTGCAGGTCGGCAAAGAACAGGTAGAAGGCCAGTGCCAGGATGATCGTCGGCGCGACGATCGGCGAGAACATCAGTGCCAGCACCAGACTCTTGCCACGAAATGTGACCCGCGAGAGCGCCCAGGCGGCCATCGTGCCGAGCAGCGTTGAGATGACTGCAGCAATCAGCGCCAGTGACAGGCCGGTGCGGATCGCACGCATCCAGACATCGTTGCCGAAGAAGTCGCGATACCAGCGCAGGCCCGGGTTCTGGATTGGGAAAGACAGGTAGCCGACCCCATTGAACGACTGGTGGATGACGATCGCAATCGGCGCGATCAAGAAGACGAAGATCGCGCCGACAAACGCATAGTAGAACCAGCGGAACAGGTTGCGCTGAACCCGCATCCGGAGCGGAATGCGCGGGGCACGTCCAGCGGTGGTTGTCTGAATGGCGGCCATGACACTGCCCTCCTTATCCGCCGAACAGGCCCTCGACGCGCCCGAACCGCCGCGAGGCGACATAGAGCAGGGTCGAGATGCCGAGCAGTAGGACGGCCGCGGCAGCGGCTACTCCCCATTGGAAGGTCTGATTGACGAAGCGGTCGATCAGATTGGCGAACATCAGCTGGCGCGGTCCGCCGAGGAGAGCCGGGGTGATGTAGTAGCCCAACCCCATGATGAAGACGAGCATCGAGCCGCTGGCCACACCCGGCATGCTTAGCGGCAGGTAGACCGTCAGGAATGCCCGCACCGGTGACGCACCGAGGGTTTGCGCCGCCAGCACGAGCGACTTGTCGATCTGAGCCATTGTCGCCGTCAGCGTCAGAATCATGAACGGCAGCAGGACGTGAACCATGCCGATCACGACCGCCTTCTCGCTGAAGAGCAGGTGGAATGGCTTATCGTTGTTGAGCGGCGCGAACCAGGCGTTGATCAGTCCCTTGTCGCCGAGGATGACGATCCAGGCGAACGAGCGCACCAGCACGCTCGTCCAGAACGGCAGCAGGACGAGGAATGTCGCCATCCGGGCTGCGCGCGGCGGCAGCGTTGAGAGCATATAGGCGACGGGGTAGCCCAGCAGCAGCGTCAGCACGACGACGTAAAACGAGATGCGAACGGTTGTGAAGAGCACGCGCCGATAGCCTGAGTTGGTGAACAGATCGCGAAAGTTGCCAAGCCCAAGGTTTGGATCCGTGATGCTGCGGAGCAACATCACGGACACTGGGTAGACATACATGACCAACATATAGAGCACCGGTAGGACGAGCAGCAGCCAAGTGAAGCGTGCCTGTCTGGAGTCTCCGGGTAACCGGCGTTGTCGCGGGCCGGCGATCGGATCGGCCGCATTCGCCGCGTCCGATACGCTGTTCATGGCTGTTTCCTCTCCTCGGTGATGAGGCCACCCGGTCGGCTGTGTCGTCAGCTGAGGATCAGTGCCTGAAACTGCTCCAACACCTTGGCTCGATTCTTACCCCACCACTCTTCGTCCGGGACGAACTGCAGTCCGGCATTGTCTGGGTGGGTCGGCAGCAGCTTTGCGTGTTCCGGGTCCATCAGGTCGTAGGCCTTGGTATTGGTCGGTCCCTCGACATAGTTACCCCACACCTTCGCCTGGACGTCAGCCCGCAGCGAGTAGGCGGCGAGCTTCTGAGCCGCGTCGACGTTCTTTGCCCCCTTCGGGATATTCCAGAATGCCGGTGTCAGCGACCCCTGGTTGAAGGTGAAGCCAATCGGCGCGCCCTGGTCGCGCAACGAGTGAATCCGCCCGATCCAGATACTGGACGCTACGACCTGCTCGCTCGTCAGGAGCTGGCCGGGCTGGGCGCCCGAATCCCACCACTGAGCGATGTTCGGCATGATCTCCTTGAGCTTCTTGAGTGCTCGATCGACGTCGATCGGATAGAGATCCTTCATCTCGACGCCGTCAGCCAGTAGCGCGAACTCCAGCGGCGGCTGGCTGCCGCCTTGCAGAGAGCGCTTTCCGGGAAACTTCTCGACGTCCCAGAATTCGGTCCAATTTTCGATCTTCTTACCCTCGCCAAGCGTTTTCGTGTTCCAGCCGATGTTGGTTGAAAAGACGTAGAACCCAGCGCCAAACGGATGACGGTAGATCTCGGGCACGCCGTCGATCGTCGCCTGGTCGAAGATCGAGTAGTCGATCTTTTCGAAGTAATCCTCGCCCAGTTCGATGACCCAGTTGATGCCGCCCTCGACTAGGTCCCACTCGATGTTGCCGGTGTCCACCATCGCTTTGAGCTTGGCCGGATCCGGCGGACCGGTCATGATGACCTCGATGCCAGTCTCTTCGGTGAATGGCTGGAAGACATACTTGTTTTCAGCGTCCTGGATCGCGCCGCCCCAGACGGCGACCCGCACTTGTCCACCTTTGCCAGATGAGCCGGAGCTTCCGCTGCCGGAAGTCGGCGAGGCGCTGCCGCTCGATGGCGCGGTCGTTGCCCCGCCCTTGTCGCCGCCGCAGGCGGCCAGCAGCGACGTTACGCCGCCCATCATCGCGAGCGCGGCGCCGGCCCGGCCTCCGTAGCGCAGCAGTCCGCGTCGGGAGAGTCTGGTCTGTAGTCTTTCCGGGAGCGTGTCATCGAATCGACGCGTCATTTGTCTCCTCATTCTTCCTGAGTGGTGAATCCCCTGGTCGTGGACGATCCCCTCACACCACCGCCAGCGCGTCTACCGCGACGCAGCCGTCGGCGCTCACCAGAACTGGGTTGAGGTCGAGCTCACGCACTTCGGGGAGCTCGGCCAGTAGAACCGAGACGCGGGAGATGATGTCGGCGGCGGCGCTGATGTCGGCTGCGGGCCGGCCGCGGAATGGGCCGAGCAGCGCCGCGCCGCGTAGTCCTGCCAGCATCGATCGCGCCTCGGCAGAATCGATCGGGGCGAGCCGTGTCGTCGCGTCCTGGAGCGCCTCCGCGAATATCCCGCCGAGGCCGGCGACGACGATCGGGCCGAACAGTGGGTCGTTGCGCCCGCCGACGATCAGCTCGACCAGTCCGGCCACCATCCCCTCGACCTGCACCCCGCGCACTCGCGCATCGGGTGCGCGGGCGGCGACGCGTTCCAGCAGGGCGGCGTATTCGGCGCGGAGCTGGTCGTCGGACTCGATGCCGAGCGCAACGCCGCCGACTTCGGTCTTGTGGTGGATGCCTTCGGCGTCGATCTTCAGCGCCACCGGATAGCCGGCCTCGTTGGCCAGCGCGAGAGCGGCGTCGAGGCTCGTCGCCAGTCCGCCGGCCGGGATCGGGATGCCGTAGAGGCTCAGCAGCGCCTTGCTGGTTGCCTCGGAGACGCCACCGCTGCCGGCCGGCGGCAGCAGCGCGAGCGCGGTGAGTCGACGCTCGGCGTCTACCTTGTGCGCGTAGCTGGCGGCTGAGTGGATCTCGCGCCAGCGGGCGTACGAGCCGGCATGGCCAATCGCCCGGGCGGCGGTCCGCGCGCCGATGAGCTGGATCACTCCGGCCTCGGCCAGCGTGTCGGTCATCTCGTAGGAGGCGTCTGTCAGGATGTTGATGATGGCCATCGGGATGTCAGTCTGCTCGCGGGCATCGGCCATCCCGGCGATCATCTTGTCCCAGCCAGTGGCCGAGATCGGGCCGGAGACGCGGGTTGTATCGCCGATGCAGGCGACGATGTTGACGCCTGGTGTCATGGCCAGCAGCTTCGCCGTCTCGCGGTAGACGTCGCGGTTGCCCCAGCCGGCGGCGGTGATGTCGAGTGGGTTGAGCGGGTTTGCGAACGGCGGCAGCAAGCCCAGCAGCGCCTCGCGCGTCTCCGGCAGCAAGTCGGGCAGCTCGACGCCGCTGGCGGCGGCCATGTCCGAGATCAGTCCGCATTCACCACCGGAGCTGGCGAAGACCCCCAGCCCGGCGCCGGCCGGCCGGCGAGCGGCGCTGAGCAGCTTGGCTGTCTCGCTCATCTCTTCGAGGTCGTCGACGCGGATCACGCCGTATTGCGCGAAGAGCGCGTCGTAGAGCTGGTCCGAGCCGGTTAGCGAGCCGGTATGGGCCACCGCAGCCTGGCTGCCCTTCTCCGATCGACCCAGCTTCAGCGCGACGATCGGCACGTCGCGCTCGGACGCGAGAGCGGCGACGCGCCGGAACCGGGCGACGTCCGACAACCCCTCGATTACGGCGGCGATGACGCGAATATTCGGTTCGGCCAGGAAGAAGCTCATGATGTCGACCACGTCGACGACCGCCTGGTTGCCAGCCGAGACGCTGTGGGCCAGGCGTAGACCGCGGCTGGAGCTCATCAGGGTCAGGGCCATGTTGCCGCTTTGCGCGACCAGCCCGACCGCGCCATCGTGGCGCGGCTCGCCGATCGGGATCGACCAGAGCGCCGCGTCGCCGAGGTAGCTCATCACCCCGAGGCAGTTCGGGCCGATCAGTGGGAAGCGATCGCCGCAGATCGCCCGCAGCTCGGCCTGCAGCGCCTGCCCGTCTTCCCCGGCCTCGGCGAAGCCGCTGCCGAACGCGATGCCGCTCTTTGCACCAGCCTCGATCGCCTGCCGAACGACCCCCGGAACGATGCGCGATGGGACTGCGATGGCGACGGCGTCGACCGGCTCGGGGATCGAGCCGATCTCGGGGTAGGCGCGCAGCCCGGCGATCTCATCGTAGTTCGGATTGATCGGGTAGATCGGGCCGGCGAACCGGAACGCTTTCAGCGCCTCGACGACGCGCAGCCCGTAGCCCCCCTTTGGCGACGCCCCGACGACGGCGACCGAGCGGGGGTAGAACAGCGGATAGAGCGGGTGGGACGCGGAATCGCCGGACATGCGCGTCCAGTTGCTGCCGGTGGTCATCGGAATTACCGACCCTGGAAGTTGGCCTCGCGGCGCTCGAGTGTCGCCGCCAGACCTTCTTTTGAATCCTCGCTCCTGCCGCAGATTTCCCCGGCCCGTCGCTCGTTGCGCAGCGCGTCCTCGATGTTGAGCAGGGGGTTCTGGCGGATGTTCTCCTTGGCCAGGCCGATGGCGAGCGTCGGGCCTTTGGCCAGCCGGCCGGCCAGCTCCAGCGCGGTCGGCATCAGTTCCTCCGGCTCGACCAGCCGGTTGAGCAGGCCGATCCGATCGGCCTCGTCAGCCTCGATGATCCTGCCCGTGTAGATCATCTCCATCGCGCGCGCCTCACCGATCAGCCGCGGCAGCAGGAACGACCCGCCGGCATCCGGGCAATAGCCGAGCTTGATGTACGCCTCACCGAAGCGCGCCTTTGTCGACGCCACCCGCAAGTCGGAAGCGAGCGTGATGTCGCACCCTGCGCCGACGGCCACGCCGTTCACCGCGGCGATGACCGGCTTCGGCAGGCGGTAGATGCGGGCGACCAGGGCGTGGGCCAGCTCGATCCAGCTGGATTGCGGCTCCGCGTCCTCGTACCCTGCGCCCCACTCCTTGACGTCGGCGCCAGCGCAGAAGCCACGTCCCGCGCCGGTGATGACCAGGCTCCGGACGGCAGGATCGTATCCCGCCCGCTCGACGGCGTGGTTCAGCTCGACGAGATGAGGCCGGTTCAGTGCGTTCATCGCGTCGGGCCGGTTCAGCGTGATGATCGCGATTCCGCCCTGCTGCTCCCAGAGAATGTGCTGGTACTCCACGTGTCCTCCTCGTTTCCACGACGTGTTGACGCAAGCTGCTCCACCATCTGCGGAGAGGCCGCGCGGGTGAGAGGCTGCCGGCACTCCCCTGTGGCGGGCGCGACACCGGCTCGCGTTGACAGGCGATATCGCCGGACGGTACAGCAGGGTCCGGAGGTCGTCAAGAGCCCGATGAGCCGCCCCATGACGATGGGTCGGGCCGGTCGCGACGGGATCGTTCGCCTATTATTCGTCCGGTGGTCGATATCGCCGATCCGGATATGCCGGACTGTCGGAGCAATCGTCAGTACCTGGAGGCTACATGCGCATTGATGCCCATACCCACGTCCAGCCACCCGAGTTTCTGAAGAGCTTGCTCGAATCCGGGCGCTACGAGGTGGAGCGTGGCCAGGGCGAGCAGCTGATCGTCAAGGAAAAGGGTTCGCGCTTCTTGACGATCGTGCCGGAGATGCACCAGATATCGGACCGTGTCGCTGCGATGGACGCCGCCGGGATCGATGTCCAGATCCTGTCGGTCAGCGTGCCGCAGGTCTACTTCCTGGACGGGCTGGCCAGCGTCGAGCTGGCGCGGATATGCAACGATGCGTTGGCCGCGATCGTTCGGCAATACCCCGATCGGTTCCGGGCGCTGGCCAGTATCCCGCTGACGGCCGACGCTGGCGCAGCGATCGCAGAGCTTCGCCGCAGCATGGATGATCTTGGAATGCCCGGCTTCCTGATCGGCGGCAACATCGGCGGCTTGCCGATCGACGACCCGCGGCTCGATCCGTTCTACGAGGAGGCGAACCGCCTGGGGGCGGTGATGCATATCCACCCGATGGCGCCGGCCGGCATCGAGTCGATGGGTCAGTATGCGCTCGTGGTGCTCGTTGGCTATCCGTTCGATACGACGCAGGCGATCGCCCGGCTGATCTTCTCCGGATTCTTCGATCGATACCCACGGATCAACGTCATCGGCTCCCACCTCGGCGGCGCGATCCCATTTCTTGCCGCTCGTCTGGACAGCGGCTACCGGAGCTATCGGGATTGCCAGGCCATCGCGAGCCCGCCAAGCGAGGTGATGAAGCGGCTCTACCTCGACACGACCAATGCCTCCAGCGCCGCGATCGAGCTTGCGGCCAGCGTCGTTGGAGCGGATCGGCTACTCTTCGGGTCCGACTACCCGCACGTCGTCGGCGACCTGGCCGGCAGTATCGCTGCCGTCGAAGCCGCGATCGATCTCCAGCATCACGATAGCGTTCTCGGTGGCGCTGCGGCGGAGCTTTTCGGGCTGACGACGTAGCCAGACCGAGTCAGTCGCGGCCCTGGCGTTGGCGCTGCTGCCACTCGCCCCACGCGTCGCGGAGCGCCTCGATCGCCAGATGGCTGGCCTGGAGGGACTCGAGGTAGACGCGCGCCGTCGCATACGTCGTCGCCGTCGGCGGCCAGTCGGGATCATCAACCATGTCGCGCGCGCAATCGCCGACTGCGTCATCGCGCTGCGCCTGGAGCGCCAGCCAGATCAGGAACGAGTGGTCGTCCGACATCCTCTATCCTCCCGGGATACTCGCGCTGGCTCCCGTGTCTCGTCCCAATTCCTAAATTCCTGATCCCCATAGGATTGGGAATTTGGGAATCCACCTGCGTGTGCTGGTACCACCAATGGGTGGCTCCGGCAGCCACCCCGCCCTTCTGTCATCCTGAATGCTCCGACTAGCGTGATGTGTCCTGTACTGTGGTGCGACAGCCACCCCGGCCGTTTGTCATGCTGAGCCTCAGCGAAGCATCTCCTCATGCTGGATGCATTCAGACGCAGGAGAGATCCTTCGGCTGCGGCCTCAGGATGACAAGGTGCGGGGAGGCTGCCAACCTGACACATCATGCTAGTCACTGTACTGAATACAGCGACCAGCGTGATCTGTCATGTCGTTGGGTACGGCAAGCCCCCTTCCCTCTGTCATCCTGAACGGAGTGAAGGATCCGTTTTCCCGCATGGAAACCCAGAAACGGGGAGGACGGATGTTTCGCTCCGCTCAACATGACAGAGGCACAGGTGGCTGTCGACCGGACACTTCATGGTAGTCGCTGTACTGAATGCTCCGACCAGCGTGATGTGTCCTGTACTGTGGTGCGACAGCCACCCCGGCCGTTTGTCATGCTGAGCCTCAGCGAAGCATCTCCCCTGGCTGGATGCATTCAGACGCAGGAGAGATCCTTCGGCTGCGGCCTCAGGATGACAAGGTGCGGGGAGGCTGCCAACCTGACACATCATGCTAGTCACTGTACTGAATGGGCTGTCAACGTCAGACTGTCCGATCGGCAGCCTGCCCCTCCATCTGTCATCTTGAGGTCGCAACCGAAAGATCTCCTCCAGGTATGTGACAGTCCAACGCAGGAGAGATTCTTCGCGTGCGCGCTCAGAATGACAGGCCGCGGGGGTGGCTGCCACGCCAACATGTGTGCCACTTCGACGTCGACGACCCACTGAACGGAGCGAAGAACCCGTTTCCCTGTCTGAAAGCCAGAAAGCAGGGAGGACGGATGTTTCGCTCCGGGCGCTACATGACAGAGGCACAGGTGGCTGTCGACCGGACGCTTCATGCTCGTCGCTGCACTCAGGATGCCGACGGCGAACCCTGGGCGGCAACTGGCTGCGCCCCATCGTCTGACGTCGCGAGCGCCGCGGTCCTGGTAGCGGCGAAGGCGTGCGCCTGCGCCGCGTAATGCCGCAGGCGGGCCACCACCCTACCGTGGACGCTCTCGGGCGGGTATTCTCCGTTGTCATCGCGCTTGCCGGCCGGGATGCCAGTCAGCATCTCGATCCCCTCATCGATCGTGCGGGCAGACCAGATGTGGAACTGGCCGGCTTCGACTGCCGTGACCACCTCGTCGGATAGCATCAGGCTGGGTACGTTCGTCGCCGGAATCATCACACCCTGTTCGCCAGTGAGACCGAGCGACCGGCAGACCTTGAAGAATCCTTCGATCTTGTCGGTGACGCCGCCGACCGCCTGGACCTTGCCATACTGGTCCACCGAGCCGGTCACGGCGATCGACTGGCGGAGCGGGATATCGCCGATGGCCGAGAGCAGCGCGTAGAGCTCGACCGACGACGCGGAGTCCCCCTCGACCTCGTCATAGGACTGCTCGAAAGTGATCGTCGATCGGATTGCGAGCGGGGCCTCTTGCCCATATTGCCCGTGCAGGTAGCCGGTCAGGATCAGGAATCCCTTGGCATGGACCGGGCCGGAGAGCTTGATCTCGCGCTCGACGCTCTCAACCTCGCCGCTGCCGAGGGCGACCCGGGCACTGATGCGCGATGGCTGCCCGAAGGCATAGTCGCCGAGGCTCAGCACGGCGATGCCGTTGATCTGGCCGACGCGCTTGCCCGTGGTCTCGACGTCGATCGTGCCGTCGGTCAGCATCTCGTGAACGCGTTCCTCAATCAGATTGGAGCGGTAGACCTTCATGTCGATTGCGTGATTCACGTCCTCGGCGGAGACGATCTCGCGGCCGGCCTTGCCGGCCCAGTAGCTTGCCTCGGTGAGGACGTTGGCGATTTCCAGCATTCGCGCGGACAGCTTGCGCCGATCTTCGCGTAACCGCGCGCCGTGCTCGATGATCCGCGCGACTGCGACGCGGTCGAGATGGCGCAGGTCGTTGTCGCGGATATGACGGCTGATGAACGCGACGTAGTGACCGACATTTTCGTCGTTCCAGGTCATATCCGGCGCGAAATCGGCCTTCACCTTGAAGAGCTCAGCAAAGTCCTCATCGGCTGCGTACAACGCCTGGTAGAGCATCGACGAGCCAATCAGGATTACCTTGATATCGAGCGGGATCGGCTCGGGCCGCAGCGTCGCGACCGGCACCATGCTGAGCTGTTCCCCCATATGCTCAATCCGGATCTCCCGGCAGAGCAGCGCCCGCTTGAGCGCCTCCCACGCGAACGGCTGGCGCAGGATGTCCGTGGCGTGGAGGACCAGTAGCCCGCCATTGGCGCGGTGGAGCGCGCCGGGCTTGATCTCGCGGAAGTCGGTGATCATCGTGCCGAACATCGAGCGGTAGTCCATCCGACCGATCAGGTTGTAGTAGGTCGGGTTGCGCTCGCTGATCACTGGCGCCCCATGTGTCCCCGAGTTGTCGATCAGGACGTTGACCTGATAGCGAGCCAGGTACTCGGCGCGCCGGCCGGCCTGCATCTGCAATGCTGCAGCCTGCGCCGGGTCCGGTGTGGCCATCGTATCTGGAACCCGGAACTCGCCGTAGTTCGCAAGCACGTCCTCCTGCACTGCGTCGATGTAGTGGCGGACTTCATCGACACCGTCGTAGCGCTCGCGCAGCTCGTGGAGCAGCGGCCCGATGGCGAATAGCGTCACATCCCGATCCAGGGCCACGATCCGCTCCGCCGCCTCACGCTCCAGCTGTCGCGCCTGGCGCATCGTCGCCCCGAGTCGTTCCTGAACCAGCTTTCCGTGCTTTTCGATCTCCTGCCGCTGTGTCTCCGGCAGCAGACCGTAGGCCTCGTTCGGGATTGGCTGGTTGTTGATTGTCGGGATCGTCGCGATGCCCGTCTGCGTCATCTGGATCGTGAAGCTGTTGGCGACGGCGAACTGCTGCAATTCCTCGAAGAGCTTGTCGCGGCGCCCCCCGATTTCAGTCAGCACCTCGCGCTGGCGGCGCGCGTAATCGTCGCTGTCAAAGGCGCGTGGAATCTCCCGTTGAGCGTCGCTCACAAACTGGAACATGTCGGCAGCCAGCGCCGCGCCGCGTCCAACCGGGAGCTGAATCGAGTTGGGCTGGTCGGCGTCGTCGAAGTTGTGGACATAGACCCAGTCATTCGGCGTCGGCTGGCGCGGGGCGAACTCATCGACAAGGTCGATGATGCTGGTCTCGCGGCCGGAGCCGGGCTGGCCGGCGACGAACGTGTTGTAGCCATAGGATCGGACCTCCAGCCCGAAACCGATGGCGTCTATCGCGCGTGGCTGGCCGATCGTTCCCCGGCCGGGGGCGACTTCGGCAGTTGTCTCGAATGGTAGCGTTGCCGGGTCGAGTCGTCGCCGCAACGCATCCGGCGTCAACTCCGCGACTGGCTGATGGATCTCGATCGTCATGTGACTACCCTCCGCTCAAAGGCGCTGTTCGCCCTCCACAGCATACGACGGGTTTCACCCGGTCGGGCCGGATGTAGCACGATTGACACATAAGTCATGATCGATATGAGTGGCGACATGCCCGCTGGCCAGCGAGGGGAGCAATGAGGAGATCATGAGGCATATCCTTGTCGTCACATTCGGCCTGCTGTCCGGCATTGCGCTGCTGCTGACAGCCTGCGCGTCGCTGAGTGCGCCGACTCCGACGCCAATTCCGACCGCGACTCCGAGCCCCACCCCGACTCCGATTCCGACGGTAACCCCGACGTTCGCCCCTCCGACGGTTGCCGTTCAGGACGGCGACTCGATTCGTGGCTGCCTGGAGCGCAACCTGACGCCAGAATTGCTGATCAGCCTGTCACAGGACGACACGACGTTTACCGGAGACGTGATGCGCACGTGCCTGGCGACACAGATACCGGATCCGCTCGTCGCCCTGCTCGACCCGATCATCGACGACGCCAGCCAGTGCGTGCTCGATGTCAGCAAGACGCTCAGTAACAGCGATCTGATTGACCTCGCCAGCGGCGACAGCGCCCGGAAGGACGCTATCGTCTCTCGTGTTGCCAGCGGCGTCGTCGATTGCCTGACGACGAAGTACGGGCTCGATTTCTTACGTTGATCGCCGCATCCACGCTCCAATTGTTGCGCCCGTCGCCGCGACCGGGTATCCTCCCCGGATTCACAAGGAAAACGTGCGTTCGCTGGGGGGCGCGCGAAGTGCATCTGAAGGGGGAAGCTCGTGGATTATCCACGCAGACATTTTCGGCATCGACTGATCCTCGTCGTTACGCTGGTCGCGATGCTGCTATCGTCACTTGTCGGGGTGGCCGGCGTCGCGGCAACTTCACCGACGACGCTCGTGCCGATCGGCGGCGGCTATACATCCACATCGCTCAAGGGGTTTGCGCTGATCGCTGCGCAACATGCGACCGACGGTGTCGTCGATATCCTCGTCGGGCCATCGGCGTATGGCAACGATCCGGATGAGCTCGCTGAAAACATCACGGCAGCGCTAAATCGCACGACGCAGATCAAGGATGCGTGCAATACGGCCGTTGCAAGCATGGGCAAGACCTGCACGGCGACGCTGCTGTACCTGTTCATGCGCTCGCAGACCGAAGGGTCTGAGGGTGCAACAGCAGTCGGGCTGCTGAACGCCGCGTCGACCGATGGCGTCTACACGCTCGGCGGCGACCAGGGCATCGCCATGGAGGTCATCGCCAATAGCGCGGTCGAGACTGCGATGGCCAACGCCTACGCCAGCGGCGTCGTCTTCGGCGGCACCAGCGCCGGCGCGGCGGTCCAGTCCATCAACATGATCAACGGCTACACCGATCCGGGCTATCCCGAGAACGCGCTCGAGAAGGACAAGGTTATTGTCTGGTGGGCAAACGACCAGACCGGGTCGGACGACTTCACCCGCGGCCTCAGCTTCGCCTCGCAACGCGCGATCACGGATCAGCACTTCTACCAGCGCGGGCGCTTCGGCCGCCTGCTGAACGTCGTTGGCCTGTCCGACGTGCAGTACAACGGCGCGAGCAAGGTCGGCGTCGCTGTCGACTATGCCACCGGCGCGCAGATCACGAACGACACGACGGTCCACGATGTCTTCGGCGATTCGTCGGCCGCGATTATCGACGGCGAGGTGCTCAACGCGACATTCGACTGGCGCGGACCGAACGAGACGCTGTCGGCCCGCCGGATCGTTACCCACATTATGGCCCCCGATCCGTCGCTCTCCTACGACATGGCGACACGAACGATCTCGAACGCGAGCGGGGTGCTTACGATCAACCCGGGCGCGCTGATGTCGCCGCAACTGACTCGCACACGACCGCGTGGCTCGCTGATCCTCGGCGGCGATCTGTCGGTGGACTGGAATGGTCCGGCAGTGCAGGACGTCGTCAATCGTGTGCAGGCGACGCGCCAGGCGCGGGTTGTCGTCGTGGCCGTCGGCTCGTCGACTGCCTCGGGGCAGGCGCTGGCAAGGGAGTACGTCGCCGGCCTGCGCGGCGCTGGCCTGTCGTGGCAGATGTTTCAGGTGTTCGTCTACGATGCGAGCAGCGCCCGATTCCTGAACTCAATGGGCTTTGACCGCACCGCCGCCGTGGTTCTGGTCGGCGAAGATCAGGCGACGATGGCGACCGCGATCGCAGACCGTCGGTTCTCCGGGATGGTGAACCGGGCGATTGCAAGTGTCCCAGTCGTCGTGACCGATCGGGCGATGACACCGGCGATGGGAACCTTCTACGTGACGAACCGCAGCGTGTTCGATGACGAGGATGACGATATCCAGGACATCGCGATCGACGCGTTCCAGACGGGCAACATCACCGTCGCTCGGGGTCTTGGCATCGTCGAAGGCTCCTTCCAGGGCCGCAACACGCTCGACCAGCACTGGGGCCGGCTGTATAGCCTGGCGAAGTACTCGCCGCGGACGATGGTCTACGGCATCAGCGAGATGACGTCGATCGTCATCGAGCGCAATCGCGCCAGTGTCGCCGGCGAGCGTTCCGTGATCATGCTCGACGGCAGCCAGGGCAAGTACTCCAACGGCACGAACGGCGCATTCTCAGCGCTCAACGTCGTCGTGAACGCCTACGCTCCGGGAGATGCGATCCAGTAATCCGCAGCTCGGCCGCGCGAAACCCCCGTATCCCAGCCAGGGATGCGGGGGTTTCGTTTGTATCCAGATGCCTCGCTGAATGGGTCGTCAACGCCAAAGTGTCGATCAGTCTGGCGCGGCAGCTCGCCCCTTCCTCTGTCATCTTGAGTAGTCGACCGCAGTGATCCTGTCACTCTGGACGGTTCCCGGCCTCCTGTCATTCTGAGCCGCAGCGAAGAATCCGTTCCTCCCCGTCAGCTGCGACCGAACGCAGGGAACCGGATCCTTCACTCCGTTCAGGATGACAGAGAAATAGGAAGCTGCCGGCCTGACACATTCACTGAAGTCGGCTGTTGTGCAGCAGCGAAAGATGACATGACAAAATGATGGCTGTCGATCAGACAATCCGACGTTGACAGCCCACGGAATACGCCAGTCGTATCACGCTGGACAGGGGTTGCCAATCAGTCAATATGTAGGTACGATGTGTACGTACACTGTTCGGCGCGCCGTGGCACGGCCGCGATCGTGGCGTTTGGGCGAATCCTCGCCCGTGGCGCTCGATGCACGACGAAGGAGCAGTCAGCAGTGTCGAGACACACGATTCGCCCACGTGGCCCGCGCGCCGTCATCGTTGCCGTTGCTGTGTTGGCATTGGCCGTCTCGGCGCTCTGGATCCCTGCGCTCGCGCAGGACGACCCGATCGTCGGGACTGCCCGCGTTGTCAATACCGATGGCCATGGTCTCAACCTCCGGGACCGTCCATGGATCGACGCAGATGTCCTGCTTGCCATTCCCGAGGGCGCCGATGTCGATGTCCTGGCGACGGCTCTGCTCGATGATAGCGGCGCGGAGTGGTGGAGTATCCGTGTCGATGGCGTCGTCGGCTACAGCGCCGAACGCTACCTCGCGCTACGTGGAAACGCGCCGCCGCCGGCCCCTCCGCCGGGCAGCGCAAGCGCTGCTGGGCAGCAGGCAGTCGTTGTCGCGACCGACGGACAGGGTCTCAACCTTCGCGAAAATCCATGGGTCGAGGCGGACATACTCGTCTCGATGTCGGACGGGACCGCCGCTGAGGTCCTGAAGGTCGGCTTGCTGGACGACAGCGGCATGGAGTGGTGGAAAGTCAGCGTCGATGGCGTCGAGGGCTACAGTGTGGCTGCCTACCTCGCTGCAACCGGCGCCGCGCCCGTGTCCGGCCCCGCCCAGCCGCGACCTGCCGGGTTCGGGGTTGGCCAGCCGGTGCGAGTGAGCGGCACTGGCGGCGAGGGGGTCAATGTCCGCGACGGCGCAGGAGTCGAGAGCGCAGCCGTCGACCGGTTGCCCGAGGACACCATCGTCACGATCGCCGATGGGCCGATATCCGCTGCGAATGGCGCGGCCTGGTATCGAGTGACGGCTGCCGGCGTGAACGGCTGGGTGCATGGCGGCTACCTCGCTGCCGTGCCAGTGGCCGGCCCGATTCTGGTAAGAGCCGCAGCTGGCGGGGATAGCGGGTCGGGCGTCGGTGACGCGATCGTCGCGGGCGCGATGGCATACGTTGGTGTGCCGTACCTCCCGGCCGGAACGACATCCTCCGGCTTCGACGCCTCGGGCTTCACCTACTTCGTCGTCAACCGTGTGCTGGGCAGCGATTTCCCACGCGCGATCGATCAGCAGATCCGTCAGGGCGTCGCAATCGACGTCGCCAGCCTTCGTCCGGGCGACCTGGTGTTTTTTGAAGACACCTCCCGGGTGGGCTTGTCGCATGTCGGTATCTATGTCGGCGACGGCCAGTTCATCAGCGCGGGCGGCTCGTCGGGCGGCGTTGGGCTGGACAACCTGAACGACGACTACTGGTCGGGCCATTATGTCACCGCCCGGAGGATCGGAGGATAGGTAGCGTCTCGCTCCTACCCTCCGAACTGCCGGCTCATCCAGACGAAGAACGTTGCCCAGGCACGCCAGGGGCGCCAGCGGTCGGCGATCTCACGCAGCTCGGCTTCGTTGGCGCGGCGGCCGAGGGCAGCGGTGCCGATGAGAAGCTGCAGGCTGACATCGCCGGCCGGAATGACATCCGTCCGGCCGAGACCGCGCATCAGCAGATACTCCGCCGTCCAGCGGCCAACGCCGCGCAGGCGGATCAGCTCGGCGATGGCCTCATCGTCGGGCAGGCTGGCCAGCGCGTTGAGATCCAGCCTCCCGGCGGCGATCTCCTGAGAGACGCCGATAACATAGGCGGCCTTCTGGCGGCTGAACTGGAGCGCCAGCAACGCGGCTGGATCGATCTCGGCGACTTCCTCGGGGCGCGGCAGCAACGGATAGCTCGCGCCGTCGATCTCGATCGAGTGGCCGGCCGTCTCGACCAGCCGTTCCTTCAATCGGCGGGCGAAGCCGACATTGATCTGCTGGCCGAGGATCGCCCAGATGAGCGTCTCATACAGATCCGGAATGACGACTGGCCGCATGCCAGGGTACGGCGCGACGAGTGGCGTGAGGATGTCGTCTCCCGCTGCCAGCGCCTCGAACGGCGCCGGGTCGGCGTCGAGCGCGAAGACGCGCCGGACGACCCGCTCGGCAGCGTCGAGTGTCTGGGTACAGGCGCCCTCCCCGGCCACTTCGAGCGCCAGTGTGTCTGGCGTCGGGCCGGGACTGAGCGTCACAAGCACATCGCGCCCATCGAGCGTCAGCGCCCGTCGCCAGGTTGCCGTCTCAAGGTCGACGCGCTCCTGCGTCGAGGCGGTCCAGCCGTGGACATAGGCGAGCGCGAGCGGGAAATCGAGCGCGCCGGCAGGCAGGATCTCCCGCTCGAGTCGGTCTGTCTGTTCGTCTCCGTCGCTCGCCATCAATCTTCGACCGACGCCAGGTCACGCTCGCGGTCGAGCAGCGCCTGCTTGCGCTCGACGCCCCAGCGATAGCCGGAGAGGCTGCCGTCGCTGCGGACGACTCTGTGGCAGGGGACGGTTATCGCGGTCGGGTTCTTCGCGCAGGCCTGGGCGACGGCCCGGACAGCGCGCGGCTCGCCAATGCTGTTCGCTACCTCGGCGTAGGAGCGCGTGCTGCCGAGCGGGATGGTTCTCAGCGCTTCCCAGACGCGGCGCTGGAAGGCTGTGCCGACGACATCAAGCGGCAGATCGAGCGACTCGCGTTTGCCAGCGACGTGATCCAGCACTCGATCCATCCACCCGCCGATCCGGTCGTCGTCGCGCTCGATCTCGGCGGCCGGATATTCGTGGCGCAGCGCATCCTCCAGCGTTCCGTCATCGTCGCCGATGTAGATTGCCGAGACGCCGCGTTCGGTCGCCGCGACAAGAATCCGGCCGAGCGCGCAGTTGCGGATGCTCCAGCCGATTCGCATCCCCTGCCCGCCGCGTCGGTACGTGCCGGGTGTCATCCCCAGCTGTCCAGGCGCGCGCTCGTACAGCCGGCTGCTCGATCCATACCCCGCGTCATACAGCGCCGTTGTCACGTCGTCGCCCCCACGGAGCTGGGTCTTCAGGGTCTCCAGCCGGCGGGCGTCCGCCCAGGCGCGTGGCGAGACTCCGGTGATGCCGGTGAACGTGCGTTGGAGATAGTACGGGCTGAGCCCGACCGCCTTGCCCAACTCGGCCAGCGTCACCGTGCGATCGAGATTCGCGGTCAGGTAGGCGCAGGCGCGCTCGACCATCGCCGCGGCCGGCGGCCGCTCATCGCGGGGGTGGCACCGCAGGCAGGCGCGAAACCCGGCCGCCTCGGCGTCGTCTGGCGTGTCGTAGAACGTGACGTTCTGCCGGTATGGCCGGCGGGCCGGGCAGATCGGCCGGCAGTAGATGTGAGTCGTCTTCACTGCGACGACGAATGTGCCGTCGAACAGTGGGTTCTGATCCACCAGCGCCTGCCAGCGAGCTTCATCGTCGGTCGCGATCGGTTTGACTATCGGTCGTGTCGTGTTCATCATCACCTCCGATCGTATCGTAGGCGCGCCGAACATGCACCGCTATCCGAACGTTGCGGTCAGAGTGCCGGGTCGGGTAGTGTCGTGGCCATGGGCTCGATAACTAACGGCGCGGCAGCCATCTGAATCTCAGCGTTGCGCACCAGTCCGATCCCCGAGAGAGTGATTATGGCAAGTATACCTCCGGCGACGAGGAAGGGCAGCAGTTGCGAGTGCTTGTAGAGGACGGTGCCGAGGAAGGCGCTGACGGCAGCGCCGGCCGTGCCGATCGTTGCGTAGGTGCCCTGAATCCTTCCCTGGATGCGCGGGTCGGCGACTGAGGCGAGGTAGGCATCCAGTGCTGGCACCGTGACCGTTGCGACGGCGCCCTCGATCAGCCCGATGGCCAGAATCACCGGCACTACCTGGATCACTCCGTAGCTGATGATGAGCGCAGCCATAACAAGGTTGCCAATCAGGAGCTTCCGCCACCGGAATCCACGGTCGGCAAGTCGCCCGCCGATCGGGGTGAAGAGCATGAACGCGATCGACCAGGTCGCGAACGAGAGGCCAATCTGAACATCGCTCGCGCCGATATCGTCCAGGTAGATCGACCACACGCCCGCGAACATCCCCTCGAGAATGCGCGCGCCGAAGCCCATGATGAACGCGCCGATCAGCGCGCTGGTGAAGATCGCGGATGTTGGCACCCGTACGCCCGAATCATGCTGGCCCGGTTGCCGGCCGATTCCCCGCAGCCAGCCGAGCGCGATAATGGCCACCGCCAGGTTGATCACAGCAGCGACGATGAAGAGCGGGCTGCGACCAAGCGGAGCGGCGAGAAACCCGCCGAGCGGTGGCCCGAGTAACATCCCGCCGCTGAAGCTGGCGAAGAGCCACGCATATGCCTGCCCTCGCCGGTTGACCGGCGTCACATCCGCGACCAGCGCCCGCAGCGCCGGCATGATCAACGCCAGGCTCACCCCCTGCAGGACGCGTAGCGCGATGAACGTCGTGGCCGAATTGGCGAAGACGAACCCCAGCGAGGCAACTGCTTCGACGGCGAAGCCGGCCGCGATCGGCGTGGTCCGCCCGATCCGGTCCGACAGCGAGCCAAACGGTAGTTGCAAGACAGTCTGGGCGATGAGATAGCTGGAGGCCATGACCCCGATCGCGCCAAGCGAGACGCCGCGCTCGCGGGCGACGAGCGTCAGAAACGGGATCGTCAGCCCGAACGCTCCCCCAGATAATGCGGCGAGGATGAGGATCATGCGCAACGCGGGGTCGCGCATCATCGCGGGCATGGGCATTCGTGGCACGGGATGTCTTCCTTCGGTCGAACGATGCGCTGCATGATGCTCATTGACTGATGTGAACGGCCGCTCATTCCCGCTCGAAATTCGCGGCAAACCGACCTATTATGCATGTGGAAGATGACGAACGAATGACGATGCGTCGGCGGCGAAAGATCGCAGCGATGCAAGCTCTGGCTCATCCGCCGAATACGTTCTGCGACGAGTATCCCACGACGGACGCGAGCGGAGATCCGCGATAGCCCGTGTCTGGTGGGGCGCGCCGGTCGGAGCGTAACGCCAACTGTCGCGGCGCGACTAGGCCAGTTGCAGGACGAGCCCTTCGTTGCCACGCAGCGTCAGGTTCGCCAGGTCGGCCGGCCCCTCGCGGTCCAGCGCCGTCGAGACGGCGATCGCCGCCTGGCCGGCCTCAGGGAGCTCGATCGTCACTGTGCGTCTCGCGAAGCTCAGCAGCACCAGATAGCGATCTTCGCCCGCCTCGCGCAAAAAACCGAACACATCCGGCGGGACCGCGTCCAGCGCCCGATAGTCGCCAACCGACAATGCCGGACTGGCGCGGCGCAGCCGCAGCAGCGCGCGAGTGAGATTGAGCATCGAGTGTGGGTCGGCGGCCTGGGCCACGACATTCGTCGTCGCCAGATCGGGCGCGAGCGGCAACCACGGCTCAACGCCGGCCGGGCAGAAGCCACCGTTGGGGCTATCGTCCCAGGGCATCGACGCGCGTGCAGGGTCTCGGCTGAACTGCGCCTCGCCCATCCGGATGCCCCACGGATCCCGCATCTGCTCGATCGACACCGTGGCGTCGCGCACCCCCAGCTCGTCACCGTAGTACAGCGTCGGCGTGCCGCGCAGTGTCAACAGGAGCATCATCCCGACGCGCGCTTCATCCACGCCGACGCGGGTCGCGATGCGTGGCTCGTCGTGGTTGCCGAGGACATAGTTCGGCCAGCCGCCAGGTGGGACCGCTGCCTCGATGGCGTCGACCAGCGCGCGGACACGACCCGCCTCCCTGGGCGTGTTCAGCAGGCCGAAGTTGAACGGCAGATGTAGCTCGTCCAGTCCCTCGCCGTAATAGCGCGCCCAGCGATCGAGGTCGAAAATATGCAGCTCGCCGATCGCGACGCGCGGGCGTTCCGCTTCGAACTCGTCCAGCACTGCCCGCATCGCGCGGGCGACCTCGTGGTTGTCGTCATGGTCGAACTCATGCAGATGTTGCTGACGGTCGAACTCGAGGCCGTGCGTGCGGTGGGTTTCCAGGTGGCCGGCGTGATTCTCCGGGTTGTCGCGCAGGTGGGGATCCTTCATCACATTATGGAGGGCGTCGATCCGCACCCCATCGACGCCGCGCGCGAGCCAGAATCGCAGTACGTCGAGCATCTCCGCGCGGAGATCCGGGTTGCGCCAGTTCAGATCCGGCTGCTCGGGCAGGAAGACATGTAGGTAGTACTGGCCGGTCGGCGTTGTCCCAGCTCCCAGGTCGAGCCGCCGAACGGGCCGATCCAGTTGTTTGGCGGCGATCCGTCCGGCTTCGGGTCGGCCCAGATGAACCAGTCGCGCTTCGCACTCTCGCGTGACGAGCGCGCCTCGACGAACCACGGGTGCTGGTCGGAACAGTGGTTCGGAACATAGTCGATGATGATCCTCATGTTGCGGGCATGCGCCTCGGCCACCAGCTCGTCGAACGTGGCCAGATCGCCGAAGAGCGGGTCGACGTCGGTGTAGTCGGCGATGTCATAGCCGAAGTCACGCATCGGCGATGGGAAGAACGGTGAGAGCCAGATCGCGTCGATGCCGAGCGTGTCGCTCAGGTAATTGAGCCGCTCGATCACCCCGCGAAGGTCGCCGACCCCATCGCCATCAGTGTCCTGAAAGCTGCGCGGATAGACCTGGTAGATGACCCCGGCCTGCCACCAGAGACGCTCGCTGGGTTCCAACGGCCTGTCCCTGTCCTCTCGCTCGATCATCCCTGCTCGATGGCGTAGGTGACCTGCACTGTCGCGCGCACTTCCATCTCCCCCGCGTTGATGCCCAGCTCCATATCGGGCGCCATGCGGGCCATTGTCATCGGCGGGCTGGCGACGACATCACGACGGATTGGCTCGATCGTCGTGCCTGGCTCGGAGATGCTGATGATCGCGCCAAGTCGCGCGCCGAGCGCGGTGACGTAGGCCTCGGCTCGTGCCGCCGCATTTTCCGCCGCAGCACGGCAAGCGTCGAGGCGGGCCGGGTTGTCCAGCGCTACGCTCCAGGTAGGCCCTTCGATCGCTGCCATGCTCCGCGCCACTGCTGCGCTGATCAGCTTGCCCAGCGGTTCGGGGTCGGTGAGGAGCAAATGGACGCAGTTCGTTGCGCGATAGCCACGATGGATGTGCTTGCTTTCCTTGCTGTTCCACTCGGTCTCTTCTTGAACGGTGGCGCCGGTCGTCGTCCAGCACGCGCGGTCGATGCTCAACTCGCTGAGGATTTCTTCGAGCGTCGCGCTACGCTTAATCACTTCCGCCAGCGCTGCCTCGGCGGTGCGATCGAGGTAGGAGACCGAGAGATCGAGCTCCACCTCATCGGGCTGAGCGTTGATTACTGCGGTCCCACGGACCGTCACTGTTGCTGACATGTTGACCCATTCCTATCGTCGCCCGGTGGCGCTCGTCCGTCATCGGGTCGTCATCAAATCGCGGTACTGTTCTGACCGATGTTCGCGGGCAGTGCTCCCCACCCGCACAGTCTGGAGAAAGGATAATCGCAGAGTGATCTCCCCAGCGCACCCGATCTCCCGTTGGTCACGGATAGGTTTCGTTGTTAGCGCCTGGCTGTACGCAGTTGGCGTCATTATCCAGGTCTTCCTGGCCGGCCTCAGCGTCTTCAACGACGCAACGCGCTGGCCAGATCATGTCCAGTTCGGACAGATGGTCGGCGGCTTCACCGTGCTGATGGTCGCGTTCGCCGTCGTTGGCCGATTGCCCTGGCTGATCGTCGGGCTGGCGTTCGCCGAGTTCATGCTCTACGGCATGCAGTATCCGTTTGCACTGTCCAGTATCGGCGCGATGGCTGCGCTTCATGCGGTCAATGCGCTGATCATGTTCTGGCTGGCCATCACGCTGGCGCAGCGCACGCAATCGCTTGCCTTCAGCCGCGCCACCGTCTGACGCTTCCGCTATCATGGGCGGCATTGAGATGTCGATGCCGCCCGTGTGGCCTGCGATATCGCGCAGGCCCGGAGGAAGGGAGAGTCCGATGCGGACGATCAGGGCCGGCGTGCTCTACGAGCCGAATCAGCCGATTCGCGTCGAGGAGGTTCAGCTCGACGACCCCCAGGCCGGCGAGGTGATGGTGAAGATCGCCGCGGGCGGCGTCTGTCGGAGCGACCTGCACGCGATCAACGGCGAGTGGCGGATGCCGCTGCCGATGGTTCTCGGCCACGAGGCGGCCGGCGTCGTCGAAGCAGTCGGCCCAGGCGTGACGCGGGTGAAGCCGGGTGACCGGGTCATCCTGAACTTTTCGCCAAACTGCGGCGTCTGCCGCTATTGTGTCTCTGGCAAGCCGCACCTGTGCGAGACGACCCGGAAGTACCCGCTCGGCGTCCTGCCAGGTGGTGGCACGCGCCTCAGCAAGGACGGCCAACCCATCTACCACTTCGCCCGCACAGCGTCGATGGCGGAATATACCGTCGTCCACGAGAGCGGCGCTGTGCCGATCCCCGCCGACGTGTCGATGGAGATGGCCGCGCTGGTTGGCTGTTCGGTGACGACCGGCATCGGCGCGGTGATCAACACGGCCGGCGTCGAGCCCGGCAGCACCGTCGCCGTCATTGGCTGTGGCGGCGTCGGCCTCAACATCATCCAGGGCGCGCGTCTGGCGAATGCCTCGCAGATCATTGCGGTTGATATCAGCGAGCCGAAGCTGGAGATGGCGCGCCGCTTCGGCGCGACCGATGACGTCGATGCCAGCGAGGCCGACCCTGTCCAGCGTATTCGCGAGATGACCGGCGGCGGAGTCGACTATGCTTTCGAGGCGCTCGGAACCGGCGCGACCGTCACCACGGCGTTCGATTGCCTGCGACCTGGCGGCACGGCCGTGATCGCCGGCATGGCGCCGGATGGCGTGACGGCGGCGATCGACGCTCGCATGCTGGCCGGGACGGAGAAGACGCTCAAGGGCAGCTACTATGGATCAGCGCGCGTCTCGATCGACATGCCGCGCCTGCTGACGCTGGCCAAGGCCGGCAAGATCGATCTCGAAGGGCTGGTGACGCGTCGCTATCCACTGGAGCAGATCAACGAGGCCTACGCCGCGCTCGATCGTGGCGAACCCGGCCGTGGCCTGATTATCTTCGACTGACGGGCTAGTGTGCCCGACTCAGCGCCGCGTCGGCCTGCGCCTCCTCCAACGCGCGCTGCTGGTCTTCGGCGATCCGGGCCGGCGATTTCTGATTGGCCGGGTCGAGTCGCAGGGTCATGAAGAAGGTGAAGATCGCGAAGCCGGAGGCGATCAGGAACGGGATCTGATAGCCAACGAAGTTCAGGATGAAGCCCGCTGAGATCGGCACGATGATCGCCGCCATATGCTGGAAGGTGACCCCCATCGCCAGCGATGGCGCGATCTCGTTTGTCACCGCGATCTTGCGCAGGTACGTGGCTGCGCCGATCGACGATAGCGGCGTGATGAACGAGTACGCGACGTATGACAGGCAGGCGATATAGATATTGTTCGTTACCGCGTACCCGCCGAGCGCCAGCACGTAGGCGATATTGACTGCCGACAGCATCCGCTTCTCGCCGTAGAAGTCGATCGTCCGGCCGATCCAGGGACTGGCAAACATCGCCCCAGTGCGAACGACGATCAGCAGCGCCGAGATTTCGGGAACACCGAGGCCGTGAGCGTGGACCAGCACCCAGAGGCCGAACGAGAAGAAGATCTGCTGGCGAGCGCCGTCGAGGATGCTGAGATAGTAATAGAACTTGTATGGCTTGCGAAAGACGATCGGATCGCGCTTCCCGATAAACGCGCGTTCCTCGCCGTCGTGCAGGTGAGGGAAGTTGTAGATCGCGACGGCGGCGAGGAGCGCGAAACCGCCGGCGATAATGAACATCGGCCGGAATGACAGCAGGTCGAAGTAGAAGACGATGAAGACCAGCACCATCGCGATCAGCGCGCCGGCGCTGTTGATCGCGCCCATCTTGCCGAGGATGCTGCCGCTGCGACGTTCGTTGGTCAGGCTCATCCCCAGCGCGTACTGCGTCTGGAGCACCGTGTGGTAGCCCATCGACGACAGAATGACCCACGGCGCGACCGTCCAGAACGAGTTGGACAGACCAAACAGAAAGTAGCCGACGGCCAGCACGACCAGCATCATCGATGTCAGCCGCGGGATCGACATCCGGTAGAAGATCGCGGCCACGAAGATCAGCAGAAAGCCCGGCACCTCGCGGATCGCGGTGATGTAGCCGAACTGCGGTCCCTGCAAGCCAAGGACCTCGTCGAAGTAGTTGGTGACGATATTCTCCTGGATGGCCATTGACAGGCCGAAGAAGAGCGTCATCAGGCCCAGGAGCACGAATCCGCGCCGAGCTGCCGGCGCGGAAAGATCCGAAAATCGGTGGACTTGCTGCACGTCAACCTCGCTGCCGGGGTAAGCTGTCTGCTCGCATCCCCCGCCAACGCCGGGGTAGATGCGCAATGATACGCGCATTCGGCTATCGCGAATACGTCTCTCGCGCCGGTCGGGCAATTTGTTGCCTTGACTACGTCCGTTCCGGCCACCCGATTGACGACTCGACCACGCCCTGCGACGATCCCCGCCACGAACGCAACGAAGGGAGCCGGGGGAGATGTCGTTACGACGCGCCATCGCCTGTCTACTGGTCGCGACCATCGGGCTGGCGCTTGCGCCGGCCGCCTCGGCAGCGCCGACCGAGCACACTGCCTTCGAACGCACGTGGGCGCGGACAGATATGCCGATCGTGGCGCAACAGACACAGCGCACCTGGATGTGGGGGCCGGCAGCGACAACCGGACTGCTGAGTGAACCCTATGTGAATTCCCCCGGCGGCACGCGGATCGTCCAGTACTTCGACAAGTCGCGGATGGAGATCAACAACCGCGACGGCGATCGTTCATCCCCCTGGTATGTCACCAACGGCTTGCTGGCGAGTGAGTTGATCAGCGGGCGGATGGCGGTCGGCGACAGCGCATGGCTGGCGCGTGAGCCGGCCGTCGTCAACGTGGCCGGCGACGCCGATGACCCGGCCGGCCCGACATACGCGACCTTCGCCACTGTGCGTGACGCCAGCCGCTCCGTCCAGGGCGCGCCAATCGTCGCGACGCTCGCGCGCGACGGCAACGTCGATACGAACCCGTGGCTGGCGCAGTGGGGCGCGACCGACGCGGAGTGGGTTTCCCTTACCGGACACTGGGTCGCCAGCCCGTTCTGGGCGTTCATGCAGAGCCAGGGCACTGTCTACAAGGGGGGAATCTACGCAACCGAGCCGCTGTTCGAGAACCCCTTCTATGCCACCGGCTACCCGATCACCGACGCCTACTGGGCCAACGTCCGCGTTGGCGGGACCGCGTCCGACGTGCTGGTGCAATGTTTCGAGCGTCGCTGCCTCACCTATACACCGGCCAACTCTCCAGAGTGGCAGGTCGAGGCCGGCAACATCGGGCTGCATTACTACACATGGCGCTATGGCCAGGCCGGCGAGACGCTTACGCTAGCGAACATCACGACTGGAGACCTGCGGATTGATTACATCCTGGCAGATCCGAGCTGGGAAGAGGGCGCGAAGTACGAGTACGCCCTCATCCGCAATCATGATGACGTGACCATTCATCTCAAGGGATGGCAGGTCAAGGATGAATCCGGCACGACGTTCACATTTCCCGATGGCGTCTTCCTGCTGCCCGGCGCGTCGTTACGCCTGCACGTCGCCAAGGGGCTGAACACTCCGACTGATATCTACTGGGGCCGCACCGGCGCAGTCTGGAACAACGGCGGCGACTCCGGCTACCTGATCGACCCAACCGGCAAGACAGTGTCGGGGTACTTCTACTAGTCGTCCTCGCTGGCCGCGATGTGCTCCGGCGCGGTGCGTGGATCCTTCGGCGGATCCGGCCAGTCACGCCCTTCGTAGTTCGGCGAGATCAGGATGCGCCCGCCATCCTCGCGGACATCGAAGGTGCGGAGTGGACTGGAGGCCGGACCGGTCAGCGGCGCGCCATTGCGGACATCGAATCGCGAGCCATGCCACGGACAGGTGACGATACAGTCGTGAATCGGACCCTCCGAGAGCGGCCCGCCCGCGTGTGGACACCAGTCCTCGACGGCGTAGACCTGGCCGGCGGTGCGGTAGAGCATCACTGGCGACCAGCCGTCCTCGACGACGACCCGCTCTCCCTCGGCGATCTCATCCGACGCCAGCACGTCGCGTTCCTCGATCTGGGGCTTCGGGTAGAGCGCGACGCGGACATTTGTGCCGAGGTTGTAGACCAGGTCCCCGCCGAGCGCGCCGCCGAGCGCCAATGCGCCGAAGCCGGCGCCAGCGAACATCCTGCCTGCGCTGCGTTGGCCGGCCAGACGCAGCGCGAGCGATGCGCTGTAGCAGGCAAGCGCGGTCGTGTTCGAGAGCGCGTGCGCCACGGTGACCCTGCGAGGATGGCCCCAGAGGTCGGCGAAGTCAGCTAGCCCGGTCAGCACGGCCGCGCTCGAGGAGACGATTCCGACGCCGATCGCCGTGTCTGCCGCAGTCCGGAAGTGCGGCGTGTGACTCCTGCCGAAGACCTCCAGCGCGTCGAAGGCCGCAGCCATTATCCAGGCGCCGAGCGGCGCGGCCACGAGCATCGGATGAATACGATGTCGGGCCTGTGTGCCGTTGAGCAGGCTCTTCACCTGCCTGGCCCCGTCGCTGGTATTGAATACGCGTGTTACCGAATCCTGGAGGGGATTCGCGACCGTCTCCAGCCATGCGAATTGCTCGCCTTCAAGAAACCCGCTGAGAGTCTTCGCCTGCTTGCTCATTCCCGCCTCCTCGATTGCGCCGATCGGATTTCACACCCGAGCAAGATCCCTCATATCAAGAACCGTGCCGATCGACGCGGCATACTTGCGCGGTGCGGTGCGTCCTCTGGCTGACGAAGGGGTGGATGAAATGGAGACCGTCGATGCGCGCCAGCGCTGCGCCTGGCCCGGGAGCGACCCGCTCTACATCCTCTACCACGATGAGGAGTGGGGCGTGCCCTGCCACGACGACCAGAAGCTCTACGAAATGCTCGTGTTGGAGGGGTTTCAGGCCGGCTTGTCGTGGATCACGATCCTGCGCAAGCGCGAGGGGTTCCGGCGCGCGTTCGAGGGGTTCGACCCGGAGCAGATCGCCCGCTACGGCGAGTCCGATATCACCCGACTCATGGCCGACTCGGGGATCATCCGCAATCGCCTGAAGATCGAGGCTGCGCCGCGCAATGCCCGGGCATTCCTTGCCGTCCAGGAGGAGCTCGGTTCGTTCGACCGTTATCTCTGGGACTGGGTCGATGGCGAGCCAGTTCGCCATCCGGAGGGCTACACGCCTGAGACGCTCCCGGCGACGACCCCGTTGTCCGATACCGTCGCTCGCGACCTCAAGAAGCGCGGCTTCGCCTTCGTCGGCTCGACCACGATCTACGCCTATCTGCAGAGTATCGGAGTCATCGACGACCATGTTCGCGGCTGCTTCAAGTTCGTTCCGCGGGGGTGACAGCCGGGGTTACGAACGGCCGCGCGGGGGGCACGTTCGCCTTGTTTTCCGATATTGCTCGTTTGTTGGCGAGTCGTCACCCTGCTCAATCGGGCAGGTCGCCACTACCGGACCGGCTGATGCCTCCGACGCCGGCAACCGGCACAATCGGATGTATTGGCACGTTCGCTCACCTGAAGAGGGGCACGAGATATGACCGCGAATGAAGCACGCAATATCGGCTACGCTGATGCCGTCGAAGCGGCTGGCGCGTGGACCGTCGGCGTCGATGCCCGGCGGCGTTATGGCGCCACCGGGATCGTCTGGAGTACTGGGGTCGTCATCACCGCCGACCACGTCGTCGAGCGCGATGAGGATATCGTCGTCATCCTGCCCGACGGGAAGCGGGTTGCGGCGACGCTGGCCGGCCGCGATCCTGCCAACGATCTGGCTGTGTTGCGGGCGGGGGATCTGCCCGCGTCCGCCTTACGCGCACCGAATCCGCGTGTTGGCGATCTTTGTCTGGCAATCGGCCGACCGGGCGGATACCTGAGCGCAGCGCTGGGCATCATCTCGGCCACGGGCGCGCTCTGGGGGCGACGACGCCGCGGAGACAGGCGACCCGTAATTCGCCCGGACCTCACGCTTTATCCCGGCTTCTCTGGCGGGCCGTTGATCTCGGCGTCCGGCGAGCTGATCGGGATGAGCACGACGGACCGGGGAGGTGTGCTGGCGCTGCCGGTCGCCGAGATCGAGCCGATCGTCGCTGAGCTGCTCGCGCACGGACGGCGGCGACGAGCCTATTTCGGGATGACCAGCCAGCCTGTTCCGCTGCCTGACGCCGAGGCCGGCCAGCAGACGGGTCTGCTTGTTGTCGGCGTCGAGCCGGAGAGCCCGGCTGCAGTCGGTGGGCTGATGGTCGGCGACATCGTCGTCGGCATCGGCGATGACATCATCCGCGATACCGACGATCTGCGCGACGCGCTATCGCCAGACCTTGTCGGAAAGACGACCAGCATCCGCATCCTGCGTGGCGGAGTGGCCCGGAGCCTCGACGTCACTATCGGCGAGCTGTAGCCGTGTCGAGCGGCGGCCAGCCAGCCCGTGTCGCGATCGCATCGGCCTATCCGTCGGTGCGAGCCGGGCTGCGCGCGATGCTGGCCCCGCTCGACACAGTCGAGGTCGTTGCCTATCTGATTGGCAGCGACCTCGAGCCATTCGAAGCCCCCGACCTGCTGGTGATCGACGTGGATTCGGATGACACCGAATACCCCTCCCGCCTGGCTGCCAGCCACCCCGAGGCGGCGCTCGTGCTGCTGGTCGATGACGTCACGACCGGGAGGCGGATGGCGCAGCTGGCAGGCCGTGGGCTGGCGATTCTCTCGCGTGATGCCGGGCCAGACGAGCTCGCGGCCGCCGTCCTCGCGACGCTGCGCGGACTGGTCGTCCTCGATCCGGCTGTCGCGCCGATGGCGGTTACGGCGCCTGCCCCGCTCGATCTGGATGAAACCCTCACCGACCGAGAGCAGCAAGTGCTCGCGCTGGTCGCGCTCGGGCTGCCGAACAAGACGATCGCGGTCGAGCTCGGGATCAGCGAGCACACCGTCAAGTTCCACGTCGCCGCCATCCTGGATAAGCTCGACGCGGCCAGCCGCACCGAAGCGGTTGCTATCGCGGCTCGACGCGGCCTGCTGGTGTTGTAACAAACGACAGCCGGGGGGTGAGACACGGCCCGCAATCCCGTATCCTGCCGGCAACGGATAGGCACGGATTGAGGGAGGGACCAACGATGACTGTGCATCGCTTTGCGCCGGATCACTATTTCTCGACGATTGGCAGCCATGAGCCTGCGCTGCGGATTGGAGATGGGGACAGCGTCGAGACGACAACGATCGACGCCGGGGGCCATGACTCGTCCGACAACCGCATTCATCGCGGCAGCAACCCGCAGAGTGGTCCCTTCTATGTCGAAGGGGCGGAGCCGGGGGATGCACTGGCTGTGCGGCTGGATTCGATCGTGCCGAACCGACGGCGCGGATGGAGCTCGTCGCTCATTGCCGAGCGCATCCTCGACCCCGAGTTCGTCCGCACACTGCCCGAGCCACGGACGATTGACTGGGACGTCGATGTTGCGGCCGGCGTCGTGACGCTGACCGACCCCGAGTTGGAGGCGACGCTGGGTCGGCTCGCGCTGCCACTCGAGCCGATGATCGGTTGCTTCGGCGTCGCGCCGGCCGGCGGGCAGGCTATCGGGACCGCGACTTCGGCGCAGCACGGCGGCAACATGGACTATCGCGGGCATCGCCCGGGTGTCACTGTCATCTTCCCGGTTGCTGTCCCGGGCGCGCTCTTCCATATCGGCGACGGGCATGCTGTCCAGGGTGATGGTGAGATCGCCGGCACCGGCGTCGAGATCTCGATGGATGTCCGGTTCACTGTCTCGATCATCAAGCACAGCAACATTGTCTGGCCCCGAACGATCGACGACGACTACATCATGGCCATCGGCAATGCCCGCCCACTCGACGAGGCGCTGCAGGCTGCGACGACCGAGCTTGTGCGTTGGCTGGCCGCTGACTATGGCCTCGACACCCGCTCCGCGTCGACCCTGCTCGGCCAGACCATCGAGTACGACATCGCCAATGTCTTCGACCCCGCGTACACCGTCGTCGCAAAGCTCAATAAGCGCTGGCTGCCGGCGCGATAGTCCGACAGCCAGGCATTCAGGGTCAGGCCCGGGGGTGATGGGGTGAGCAGTCCGTCACCCCCGATTCCTCTCGCGGGCGAACGCGCGGAGGTCATTACGGAAATCGGGGTGCGCGATGCTGATCAGCGCCTCGGCTCGCTCGCGCAGGTTCTTGCCGTAGAGGTAGGCGACGCCGTACTCGGTCACGACGTAGTGAACGTGCGCCTGGGTCAGTGTCACCATTGCGCCATCACGGAGCCGGGGGACGATTCGCGACGATGTGCCGCCCATGGCAGTGGCCGGCAGCGCGATGATCGCTTTGCCACCCTCGGCCAGCGCAGCGCCCCGGATGAAGTCGGTCTGCCCACCGAAGCCGCTGTAGACACGGTCTCCGATCGATGCCGCGCAAACCTGTCCGGTCAGATCGATTTCGATCGCCGAATTGATCGCGACCATCTTGTAGTTGCGTCGAATCACTGACGTGTCATTCGTGTAGTCAGCCGGCCGCATCACAATTTGCGGGTTATCGTGGACGAAGTCGTAGAGCCGCTGAGTGCCCATCAGAAACGAGGTCACCAGCTTGCCAGGGTGGAGAGGGTTGCGATCGCCGGTAATAACCCCTCGCTCGACGAGATCAATGACGCCGTCGGAGAACATCTCGGTGTGCAGGCCGAGGTCGCGATGCCCGCCGAGCTGGGCGAGGACCGCGTTCGGGATGCTGCCGATCCCCAGCTGAAGTGTTGCGCCGTCATCGATCAGCCCGGCGACATGCTTGCCGATCTGCGTCTCTGCCTCGCTCGGCATCGCCAGCTCGACGATCGGCAGCGGGGTGGCGATCTCGACAATCGCGTCGATGTCATCGACGTGGATGAAGCCTGCGCCGTGGGTGCGTGGCATCGATGTGTTGACCTGGGCGAGCACCGTTCGCGCACAGCGCAACGCCGCCATTGTGACATCGACCGAGACCCCGAGCGAGCAGAACCCGTGGCTATCAGGCGGTGAAACGTGGATCAGCGCGACGTCGATCGGCAGGTGGCCCGAGCTGAATAGCAACGGCACCTCCGAGAGAAAGATCGGGATATAGTCGGCCTGCCCGGCATTGACTGCCTCGCGGACGTTCGAGCCGACGAACAGCGCCTCGTGCCGGAAGCTTGCTTGCGCCTCGGCCTGAAGGAACGGCGATGGGCCTTCCGTGTGCAGGTGAACCAATCGGACATCGTGTAGCTCGCCAGCCCGGCCGGCCAGCGCCGTAAGCAGAGCGTGCGGGGTCGCGCAGGAACCCTGGACGAAAACCCGCTGGCCGCTCTTCACAAGCGCAACAGCGCCTCCCGCCGAGCGAAGCTTCTGGTCATATCGCCTCGACCAGCCATTGGATCTGGTGTTCATTCCTCGCTCATTCCGTTGTGCCGGCAGGGGCAGTCGCGGGTTGATGGCTCACCAACCCGTGCCCGCCTCGCCCGGACAGATCATTCAGCTTGCGATGGCCGATCGAGCTGGCTCGGTGATCTCGCGGGCGTGTGCGCCGGGCGGGATCGCCAGGATCGGAGTTGTGCCACGATGGAGCAGCTCGTTGGTGACGCTGCCGAAGGCCCAGCGGCGAAAGCCTCCGCGGCCGTGGGTGGAGATGAGGATCAGGTCTGCGTCGGTCGTCTCGGCAACCCGCGCGATCTCGTCTGCCGGGCGTCCGGAGCGAACCTCCCAGACAACCCTCAGCCCGTCGGAGCGGAGCTGCGTCGCCATTGCGTCGAGGGCGGCGCGTGCCTCGGCGCGGGACTGCTCCTCCAGCTCCTCGATCTGCTGCTGGGAAAGATAGACCGACTCGGGGACTTCGGCGACAAAGGCGGCCTGCCAGAATGGGTCGATGACCCGGACGAGCGCCAGCGTCGCGCCAGTGCCAGCGGCCAGCTCCGTGGCGTAGGGCAGCGCGGTTTCCGAGAGCGGCGAGCCGTCGAGTGGCACGAGAATCGTCCTCAGGTTCTCGTTTCGCACGGAGTGTTCATCTCGCACCAGGGCAACGGGCACCTTCGAACCGCGGATCACCTTGTCGGCGACGCTGCCGAACATGACCCGCCCGAAGCCGCCGCGCCCATGCGACGACATCGCAATCATCGCTTCGGGTGTGCGGTCGGCGAAGCGGAGAAGCTCCTCGGTCGGATTGCCCGTCAGGATGCGAGTTTCCACCTTCACGCCCTCCCCGATCGAAGCGGCGACGAAGGCGAGGTACTGTTCTGCGTTCGCGCGATCCTCAACGGTCATGGCCGGCGGAAGATCACTGAACGCTGGCTCATCGACGACGTGCACGAGGGTGATAGAGCCCCGACGGGCACGCGCGAGTGTGGTTGCCAGGCTCACCGCATGTTGCGATAGCTCCGACCCGTCCAGCGGCACGATCACCGTCTTCACGTCTCTATCTCTCCATTCGTCTTCACGGCGCATATATCTGCCCGACCCTGACAGGTCGAAATGTCACGCATCAGATAAAGCCTAAGCGAGCAGATGTTTCGGCTGTGTGATCTGTCGAACGGGGGTCGTTACAGTTTCGTGTACGTTTCGAAGCTCGGCGCTTTCCGTTGCGGCACGAGGGTTCTCTCCTGCGCTCGTGCAATAGACTAGAATTGCACCGTGATTTGCGGCAACGCGGGTGAGAGTGAGAGTGGCTGCGTGCGCAAGCATATGATCCTTGTTGCTGATGACGATGCGCCGATCCTGCGACTGGTGCGGGCGAAGTTGCAGACCGACGGCTATGCCGTCGTCACGGCGACGAACGGCGAGGAAGCAGTCCAGTCTGCCGAACGCGAGCGGCCGGATCTCGTCGTGCTCGATATTATGATGCCGGTGGTGGACGGGCTGGAGGCCATGAAGCGCATCCGCCAGGTATCCAACGTGCCGATCATCCTGCTGACAGCGCGGGCGAGCGGGGCCGACAAGATCCGCGGCCTGGATCAGGGCGCCGATGATTATGTCACGAAGCCGTTCGATCCCGACGAGCTCTCGGCCCGGATCGCGGCGATCCTCCGCCGCTCGGCCGGCGGCGCAACCCCGGCCAGCCAGATCCTGGAGTATCCCCGCGTCACGATCGACCTGGTCAATCGCAATGTGATCGTGAACGGCGCAGAGATCCAGCTGAGCCGGACCGAGTGGGAGGTGCTCTATCAGCTCGCCTCCAACGCCGGCCGGGTGATGCTCCACAGCGAGCTTCTTTCGCGCATCTGGGGGCCGGAGTTCCGCGACGAGACCTACTATCTGCGCACATGGGTGAGCCGTATCCGCAAGAAGCTGGATGACCAGGACAACGAAAACCCGCTGATCCGCACCTTTCCCGGGGTCGGCTACCGGATGGAGCCACCGGGCGAGGAGGGCTAATGCCCCTCAGTGTCATCAAGCCGGTCACCGAGGCGCTCTCCAGGGCGATTGGCGTGCCGGTGTCGTTGCTTGCCAGCGCCCCGGCTGCTGTCCGACGCGAGATAATGGCAGCCACCGTGCAACACGGCCTTGGCACCGTCGAGACGCAGATCAACTATCATCGCTATCTGGCCACCCGGTACGACGCGAGTCGCGATTCGGTGGTCGTCCTTGGCCCATACCGCCGGCCGATCGACAATCAGTCTGACGTCGCGACGCTGGATTCGGATGCTGAGGGGCGCGCGATCGCGGCGCTCCACGCAGCCTCGGTCGGATTTCGCCAGGCGATCGAGAATGAGCGTAGCCGCCTGAATCTCGCGTCGCAGCTCGAGGTCGTCAGTCGTTCGGTCCTGGCCGTCACCAGCGAGCTAGAGCTCAACACCGTCCTCCGACGGATCGTGGATCTGGCAGCCGAGCTGGCCGGCGCGCGCTACGCGGCGCTCGGCATCCCCGGCCCCGACGGCGAGCTGACGTCGTTCTTGACATCGGGCATGACCGAGGCCGAGGAGGGCCGAATCGGGCATCCGCCGCGAGGGCGCGGTATCCTCGGGTTGCTCCTTGCCGAACCGCGCACGATTCGACTGGTCGATCTGTCCACGCACCCGGCGTCGGTCGGATTTCCCCCGAATCATCCGCCGATGCGCAGCTTTCTGGGAGTGCCAATTGTTGCCCGCGGCCACGTGCTTGGAAATCTGTATCTGACCGAGAAGCGCTTTGGCGGCGAGTTTACCGACGAGGATGCCCGCCTCGTCGAGCTGCTCGCGCGTCACGCCGCCGTCGCGATCGAGAACGCGCGGCTGTATTCGGCGATCGAGCTTCAGCAGGAACGATTGCGCACGATCATCGACCAGTTGCCGGAGGCGATTCTCCTCCTCGAGCCAGGGCCGGAGGAGGAGGTGACGATGGCTAACTCCCAGGCATCCGAGCTGTTGGGGTGGGCGATCACGACGCCGATTTCGGTGGACGAGTTTCTCTCGCGTAACCCGCGGTTCGACGCCGATGGCACGCCCGTCGAGCGCTACGGCATCCCGATGGTTCGTTCACTCCTCGATGGAGAAACCGTTGCGCGCCATGAGCTCCGGTTGCTGCGCCCGAACGGTGACGAGATCACGATCCTGGTTAACAGCACTCCGCTGCGGGATTCGACCGGAATGGTGAGCGGCGCCGTCGTCGTGTTCCAGGACATCAGCCAGATCAAGGACGCCGAACAGCTCAAGGATGACTTCCTTTCGCTGGTTTCCCACGAGCTCCGCACGCCGTTGACGACGATCCAGGGCGGCGCGACGATGCTGCTGCGCGATTGGAGCGCGCTCGACGCGGAGAGCCGGCACGCCTTCCTCAGCGACATCGCCTCGGAGAGTCGCCGGCTGGCGAGCCTGATCGAGAACATGGTTCAGCTTTCGAATATCCGTGCCGGCCGGCACCCCCTCGAAACCGAGCCGACACTCGTCCGCTCGCTGATTCAGCATTCGGTCGACGCGGAGCGGCAGCTTGCCGAAGATCGCGCATTCTCTACATCGAGCGAGCCGGGCCTGATGCTCGACGCCGATCCCGACTGGATCGACCAGGTGCTGCGCAACCTGATCCACAACGCGGTGAAATACACTCCGGCCGGCCTGCCGATCGAGGTTCTGGCGCGGGCGCGCGGCGAATGGGTCGAGTTCGCTGTGCGCGACTACGGCCCCGGAATCGACGAGGACGATCTGCCCCTCGTCTTCGAGCGATTTCATCGCGCCGCAAGCGCTCGGCGATCGAACGCGCCGGGAATGGGCCTGGGCCTCTATCTCGCCCGGGTCGTTGTCGAGGCCCACGGAGGGCGGATCTGGATCGAACGCCCCGAGGACGGCGGGCTTCGCGTTGTGTTCATCATCCCCGCGCTCACCGGCGACGAGCCAGACTGAACCATCCCGGCTGGCGCCGCAGCTCGCAACACACCGGGTCCGCCTCCGGGTCGCGCGGGAGATCGTGGCAACGTCGCTGGCGCGAGCGGATGCGATGCTTCGCGTCGATTGCCACAGGCCGGAGCCTGGCCATCCTGTTACGCAAATGACACGCTGGCGCCCAGGATGTTATGCCTTTCTCAGGTGAAATGGCACACAATATTCGCGCGACGCGAGCCAGCCCGGTTCGCGCGCTGTGGGTCGAACGTGTCGAAAGGAGCGCAACGTGAAGCTCATCTCACGCCTGTCGTTGTTGCTCGTCGTGTTGCTGATCGCACTCATTCCGTCGGTTGTGTTCGCTGCCGATGGCAACGATGTGAGCGATTTCATCCTGCAGGTCAATCGGCCGATCACGATCGATGCCGGCCAGCGCGCCGACACGGTCGTCGTCATTAGCGACGATGCGCGGATCGACGGAACGGTGACCGAGGCGCTGGTTGTCATTGATGGCGATGCCTGGGTCTCTGGCGTCGTCAATGGCGACGTGGTCGTCGCTCGTGGAACGCTCCACCTGCTGGCTGGCTCGCAAACGGGCGATATCAGCCTCTGGCGTGGCGAGGTCGTTCGTGAGGACGGCGCGGTCGTCACCGGCTCGATCGACCGAATAGAGGGCTTCAGCTACTGGGACGCCGCGCTCTTCAGCATCGTCTTCTGGATCGGCATGACGATGGTACTCGTCGTCGCCGGCCTGATCTTCGCGGCGGTTGGCGGGCGTCAACTGGAACGCGCGTCCGGGTTGCTTGGCCAGAAGCCGGCTGGGTCGATCGGCTGGGCGGCGATTCTATTCATCGGTCTGCCGATCCTGGCTGTTTCTCTACTGCTGACAATCGTTGGCATTCCCCTCGGGCTCGGAGTGCTGATCTTCCTGTTGCCAACGCTGTGGTTCCTCGGCTACCTGGTCGCGGCGACAGCAATTGGCAACTGGCTGGCGCGCCGGTTTGGCTGGAGTCAGCGACCGGAGCGACCGTATCTGAGCGCGGTGCTCGGCGTGCTGACATTCGGCATCATCGGTCTGATCCCCTGGATCGGCGGGTTGATCGCGACCGTCGCCGCGACGGTCGGCGCTGGGGCGCTCGGGTACGCTGCCTGGCGGGGCTGGCGCGAACCCGCTGTCGCGGAGGAAGCGCAGCCTCGAGCGGTTGTTTCGAGCGCTGCCTGAGCGATCCTCACGCGTCCGGGGCCGGCCCGCCGGCCCCGAACGCCGTCTGCGACACCGCGACCATACATCCTCTATCCTTAGAAGATCGACCGCGCGGGCGTGGCCGCGTGGGTGGCAGGCTGGGCAGGTGGAGCGACGAGCATGACGACGACAATGGAGCGGGCGCCGGAGCTAGCACGCAAAGCGGGGGTCAACCCGATTGACTACCTGCGCAAGCGCGGGTTCGTGCAGGACGTGACCGACGAGGCTGGCCTCCGCGAGGCGTTTGAATCTGGAGTCGTTACGCTCTACAACGGCTACGACGCGACCGCTCGCAGCCTGCACGCCGGCAACCTCGTCTCGATCATGATGATCTCCAGCCTCCAACAGTTCGGCCATCGGCCGATTGCGCTGGCCGGCGGCGGCACGACGATGATCGGCGATCCGTCCGGCAAGGATGAGATGCGCCAGATGCTGACGATCGAAGCGATCGAGGCCAACCTCGTCGGGATCAGGGCGCAGTTCGATCGCTACCTGGACTTCGAGGGCGCCCGCTTTGGCGACAATCCGCCAGCGTTGCTGATCAATAACGCCGACTGGCTGCTCAAGCTGCAACTGATCCCATTTCTCCGCGATATCGGCCGGCACTTCTCGGTGAATGAGATGCTGGCCGCCGAGACCTACCGCCAGCGGCTGGAGACGACCGGCCTCAGCTTCATCGAGTTCAACTACCGGGTGCTGCAGTCCTACGACTACCTGCATCTCTTCCGAGAGCACGGCTGTATCCTCCAGACCGGCGGTTCCGACCAATGGGGCAACATCACCGCCGGAGTGGACCTGATCCGGCGCGCCGACGGCGGCAAAGCCTACGGCCTCGTCGTGCCTCTGATCACGACCAGCGACGGGCGCAAGATGGGCAAGTCGGTCAGCGGCGCGATGTGGCTGGACGCCAACATGCTCAGCCCGTTCGATTACTACCAGTTCTGGATCAATACGACCGACGACGATGTCGCCCGATTCCTACGCATGTTCACCTTTCTGCCGGAGGATCGTATCGTCGACCTGACCTCCGTGTCGGGCCAAGCCCTCCGCGAGGCGAAGCGGGTGCTAGCCTGGGAGGCGACGGCGCTAACCCATGGTACTGACGCCGCCGAGGCAGCAGTTGCCCAAACACGAACCTTATTCTTTGCGGACTCAGGTACGATCACTGCCGAAGAGGATCTGGGGATCTTAGTCAAATTCCGAGCAACTGCGAATACTACGCTTGCCGAGGTTGTTATCGCTGCCGGCCTGGCGACATCACGCAACGAGGTGCGCCGACTGGCGACGCAGGGCGGCCTGAGCGTCAACGGCGAGCGCGTCGAGAATGTGGACATGCCGGCCAGTGGTCTCGACGATGTCCTCGTCCTGCGCGTGGGCAAGAAGCGCTTTCGGTCGGTCCATCTTGTCCGCGAAGAATAGCGGCGTGCGCCATCCCACCGGCCATCAGGTCGAGTTCACCGCCTTCCCCCAACTCTGAGGGAGGGCGGCGTGTCCTCCAGTCCGCGAATGAGGGCTCGCCCAGTCCTCAGTGCTTCGTTTGCGGCTGGGTGATCGCCTTGCCAGGGATGTGCTCGACATGCGCATTGGGCTTCGGGGCGGGTTTCTCTTTCTTCACCTTGCGGGTTTCGCGGCCCTGCCGATTGCGTCCCTTCATGGATGATGCTCCTTCCATCGACGATGGATTGCGAGCCGGTGTGCGCCTGCTTCCGATCATAGCACCGTCTCCGAACGTGTCATCATGGCTGTTTCGAGCACCGCAGGCATAGCGTGGTGGGGCGCGTGGGATACTGATGGCCGATGGCACAGGGGATATGAGCGGAGTGAACGATGCAGATGGATCGACAGCAGTTTTCGTCGGGGACGGTCTGGGAGGAGCGTGTTGGATATTCACGGGCGGTGCGAGTCGGGCCGTTTGTGCACGTCTCCGGCACCACCGCGACCGATGATGAGGGAAACGTCGTTGGTGTGGGTGACCCGGCGGCTCAGATGGACCACATTATCCGTAAGATCGAGCGAGCGCTTATCTCGGCCGGAGCGAGCCTGGACGATGTCGTGCGCACCCGCATTTACGTGACAAACGTCGATGACTGGGAGGCGATCGGCCGCGTTCACGGGCGATACTTCGCAACCGCTCGGCCGGCGAATACATTGGTCGAGATCAGCCGACTTGTGGGCGACAAGTATCTGGTCGAGATGGAGGCCGAGGCCATCATCCGGTCGTCCGAGGCCTAGGCGTGCGCTTCTCATTGCGGCTGAACAACGATCTGCCGATCCACGAGTATGTCACCTTGGCGCGCGCCGCCGAGCGGGCGGGGTTCGACCAACTTTGGGTCAGCAACGATTTGTTCCTCCGCTCCGCGCCGGTCGTGCTGGCCGCTGTGGCGCAGGCAACTGAGCGGATCGAGATCGGAACCTGCATCCTGAATCCCTACTCGATGCACCCGGCCGAGATCGCGATGGCTGCGGCGACGCTCGACGAGCTGAGTGGCGGCCGTTTCAACCTCGGAATCGGCGCTGGCGCGGAGGAGTTCCTTAAGTGGATCGGCGTCGAGCGAGATCGGCCGCTGGCGACAACCCGCGACGCGTTACGTCAGCTTCGCGCTGTCCTCGACGGCGAGCCAGCGCCTGGGTGGACGCCAGAGGCATATCTGCGGTTCGGCGATCGCCGGGGCGCGCGGCGCATCCCGATCTATCTGGCGGCGCTCAGCCCGAGAATGCTGCAGTTGGCGGGAGAGCTGGCCGATGGCGTGCTTCCGCTGCTCTTCCCGCCAGAGCACTACGAGACGGTCGAGCCGTTGATCCGCGATGGCGCCGCGCGGGCCGGCCGGGACTTTGCCGCGTTCGATCTGGTGGCCTGCATCTGGTGCTCGGTGTCGGACGATCGCGAGGCCGCCGAGCGTGTGTTGCGTGACAAGATTGCCTACTACGGACACGCGCTCAGCCCATTGATCTGGGATCGCCTCGGCGTTCGCCAGGATGACTTCCGGCCGATCGAGCGGGCACTGATGACCGACCGAGATCCCGAGGGCGCGCGGGCGCTGGTGAACGAGCGAATGCTGCGCATCGGCGTCGTTGGCACGCCGGCTGACCTGATCCCGCGGCTGGAGGGATTGGTGACGATGGGCGCTCGCCATCTCAGCTTCGGGCCACCGCTGGGGCCGGATCCTCTGGCGGCCGTCGAATCGCTCGGCCGCGAGGTGATCCCATACTTTCGGATGGTTTCATCGTCGGGGTGTTGAGCATCTGCCGCTTGTCGGTTATGCTAGGCGCAGCGGAGTACCCAGTATCTCCCTGCAGAAGGCGCCAGGTTCGTCGACCGTACTAAGGTTGGGGTTCGGTGGGCGAGTGAAGCCGGCATCTATGCTAGACTGGGCAGTCTGACACAGTCCTGCATCATATCTCCTGGGGGTTCGTCGTCGCGGGGAAAGGTTTGTGGGGGAATGGTTCGTCGCCTTCAGGGTCGACGGCCGGGCGGAGGCCATCGTGGCTATCTGTCGCGGACGTTGCTCATCATTACACTGACACTGCTGACTCTGGCGATCACTGCCTGTGGCAGCGCGCCGCAGTCGACTCTCATCAGGAAGGGCGAGGCAGCAGACCGGATCTGGGACGTCTACGGGCTGATCTGGATCGGTGCTGCGATCGTCTTCGTCCTCGTCGAGGGGTTGCTGGTCTACACGATCATCCGCTTCCGACGAGCCCCGCGCACAGCGCATGGGCGGCCTGTGCCGGTGCACGGCAACACGAAGCTCGAGATCATCTGGACCATCATTCCTGCCGTGGTTCTTGTCTTTATCGCCATCCCCACGCTGCAGATCATTGCGGATCTCGCCGAACCGCCGACCGATCAGGGGGCGCCGCTCAAGGTCGACGTGATCGGCCACCAGTTCTACTTCGAGTTTTCCTATCCCGAGCTTGGAGTCAAGACCACCAACGCAATGCACATCCCGACCGGGACAATCGTCGACATTAGCCTGCAGTCCAACGATGTCATCCATTCGTTCTGGGTGCCGCAGTTGGCCGGCAAGACCGACCTGATCCCCGGCCGAACGAATCGGATGTGGCTGGAGGCCGCTGAGGCCGGCACCTACCATGGGCAGTGTGCGGAGTTCTGTGGTCTCGGCCACGCGCTCATGCGCTTCACGGTCGAGGCTCAGACGCAGGCTGACTTCGATGCCTGGGTCAACGAGCAGAAGAATCCGACCGCAGGCGGCGGGGGGCAGCAACTGGCCCAGAGCCTTGGCTGCACCGGTTGCCACTCTGTGGATGGCACTGCCAGCGTTGGACCGACCTGGAAGGGACTCTACGACCACAGCGTCAAGCTGAGTGATGGCTCTTCGGTGACGGCTGACGATGCCTACATCAAGGAGTCGATCCTGCAGCCAAACGCGCAGGTCGTCGGGGGCTTCCAGCCGATCATGCCGTCGTTCGAGGGCCGTGTCACCGACGCGGACATTCAGGAGCTCATCGCGTATATCAAGTCGCTCGGCCAATAACGCGGGCCGAGGCATAGTCGCGCGGTAGGGGTAGAACCTAGCGAGGGGTTATATCAATGGCAATGCGGGCGATCGCTCGCCCCTCTCAGGTCGGGGCGGTGCACGAAACGACCCTCACTGAGCCGACGGGGCTCTGGTCGTGGATTACGACAGTCGATCACAAGCGCATCGGCATCATGTATCTGTTCTTGTCGATCTTTTATCTGTTCGTCGGCGGCATTGAGGCGTCGCTGCTGCGTGTCCAGCTGGCGAAGCCGAGCAACAGCTTTGTCTCGGCCGATACCTTCAACCAGCTGTTCACCATGCACGGCACGACGATGATCTTCCTCGCGCTGATGCCGATGTCGGCAGCGTTCTTCAACTACCTGGTGCCGCTGATGATCGGCGCGCGCGACGTCGCCTTCCCGCGGCTGAACGCGTTCTCCTGGTGGGTGTTGCTGTTCGGCTCGATCGTCATCAACCTCGGCTGGTTCACCGGCGGGGCGCCGAACGCAGGCTGGTTCTCCTATGCCAACCTGACATCCAGCGCCTTCTCTCCGGGTCATAACGTTGACTGGTGGGTTCTCGGGGTTCAGATCCTCGGGCTGTCATCGCTGGCGACCTCGTTCAACATGATCGTCACGATCATCAACATGCGCGCGCCGGGCATGACTCTGATGCGGATGCCTCCGTTCGTCTGGATGACGCTGATCACTGCGGTTCTGATCGTCATGGCCTTCCCGGCGCTGACGGTTGGTGTCACCTTTCTGATGTTCGACCGCTTCTTCAGCACGAACTTCTTCGTTCCCGAAGCGGGAGGAAGCCCGTTGCTCTGGCAACACCTCTTCTGGGTGTTCGGGCACCCGGAGGTGTATATCCTGATCTTGCCGGCCTTTGGCATCGTGTCGGAGATCGTGCCAGTATTCTCGCGCAAGCCGCTGTTTGGCTATTCGGCAGTCATCTTCTCCGGCATAGCGATTGCCGTCCTGGGATTCAGCGTCTGGGCACACCACATGTTCACCGTTGGCATGGGGCCCGTCCCCACCTCGGTGTTCGGTCTGACGACGATGCTGATTGCGCTGCCGACTGGTGTGAAGATCTTCAACTGGACCTTCACGATGTGGGGCGGCCACCTGAGCCTCAAGTCGCCGATGCTCTTTATGATCGGCATGATCTCGATGTTCATCATCGGCGGCCTTTCCGGCGTCATGCACGCCTCGCCGCCGGTCGACGCGCAGCAGCAGGACTCCTATTTCGTCGTCGCGCACTTCCACTATGTGCTGTTCGGCGGCTCGCTGTTCGGGCTGATGGGCGCGATGTACTACTGGTTCCCGAAGATGGCGGGCAAGATGTTTCATGAAGGCCTGGCCAAGGCGCACTTCTTCTTCATGTTCGTTGGCTTCAACCTCGTCTTCATGCCGATGCACTGGGTGGGCCTCGAGGGCATGCCGCGGCGTATCTATACCTACGATGAGAGCACCGGCTGGGGCGGATGGAACCTGTTTATCTCGCTGGGCCTGTTCGTTCTGGTGTTCGGCTTCATCCTCTTTACGGTGAATATGCTGCTGAGCCTGGCGACCGGAGAGAAGGCCCCCGCCGATCCGTGGGACTCCGATACGCTTGAGTGGTCGATCCCGTCACCGCCGCCGTTCTACAACTTCGCCCATATCCCGACGGTGTTGACGCGCGTTCCGCTATGGACCGAGAAGTACCCCGATGTCTACGGCACCGGAGAGCATGGGCAGTCGACGGATGCTGAGCGGATGCATAACATCTACCCGGTCGATGAGCCCGCCGAGACAGGGTTCCATATGCCGAATGCGTCGATCTATCCACTGATCCTGGCGGTCGGTATTACTATCGGGTTCCTGGGACTGTTGATCAACCCGGTGGTTATCGTCCTTGGCGCCGCGATCGCCTTCATCGGTGTCTTTGGCTGGATCCTTCAGCCGGCAGTTGGTGATGGCACATCGCATGACGAACCGGTTGCTGCCGCGCCCGCAACGCGCTCGGCGAAGTAGTCGGATTGAAGAGGGCAGGAAACAGCAACGATGGCTGATCACGTTCTGGACCATCCAACAACAACCGGTCTCGACAACCGGAAGCTCGGGATGTGGGCCTTTCTCGCCTCCGACTGCATGTTCTTCGGCGCGCTCATCGCCGGATACATGGTCTCGCGCAACCGGAGTGTTGTCGGGCCGTACCCCGGGGACATTCTGAACATCCCATTCACGTCACTGTCCAGCTTCGTCCTGCTGATGAGCTCGCTGGCGATGGTGCTGGCGCTCTCGGCGATCCAGCGGGGCAAGATCCACCTGTTCCGGGTCTGGGTTGTGACGACGGCGCTGCTGGGTCTGATCTTCCTCGGCGGGCAGATCTATGAGTTCACCGAGTTCAAGCACGCCGGTCTGGGCATCAGCACCAATCTGTTCGGTTCGTCGTTTTTCGTGCTGACCGGTATCCACGGCACCCACGTTGCGCTGGGCGTTATCTGGTTGCTGTCGCTCTTCTATGGGTCGTTCAAGAAAGGGCTGGTCACGAAATCCAGCTCACTGAACGTCGAGATTGCCGGCCTCTACTGGCACTTTGTCGATATTGTCTGGATCATCATCTTCACGGTCGTCTACCTGCTGCCGTATTAGGCTGGAAACGGCCGGCGGGATGCCCACGGCCAGGATGGAGTTGAGAGTCGATGTCATCGGTTCCACAAGAACAAGCCGGGAGTCCCGCCCACGAGCATCCGACCTGGCAGACGTATGCGAAGATCGCCGCGATCCTGACGATCATCACCGCGCTCGAGGTGGCAACCTATTACCTCGATATCGGGAGCATGCTGGTTTACGTCCTGCTCGTCCTCTCGGCGTTGAAGTTCGGGATCGTCATCGGGTACTACATGCACCTGAAGTTCGACAACCGGCTGTACACGTTCATCTTCGGCGCCGGGCTCGCGGCAGCAATCTCCATTCTCGTGGCGCTCCTGGCACTGTTCGATCGCCTCGGGTAGCGACGATGATCTGGCGGGGAGAGCCTGGCTTCTCCCCGTCGCGCTTCCCAGCCGCAAATGGCCGGCCTCAGTAGAGCATCTGCTCCCCGGGCCGGCCCCAAGGTGATGGTTACATTCATGGTTCTTCCCATATTCGCCACGACGGCCCCATTCTCGATCTGGACCTGGTCCTTCGACCCCGGCGTTATCCTCGGCGTCTACATCGCTGGCTTCTTCTACTATCGGGCTGTTGGTCCGCGCCGCACGCGCTGGTTTCCCGACTCGGAGCCAGCCGGCGTCCGGCGTATCGTTTCGTTCTATTCAGCGATGGCGGCCCTGCTGATCGCCCTGGTCTCCCCTCTCGGCGTGTTAGCCGACGATTACCTGCTCACTGCGCATATGATCCAGCACCTGTTGATCACGATCGTCGTGCCGGTGCTGTTCTATGCCGGCATACCGGTCTGGATGTATGCGCCTCTGGTCCGACGGAAGCGGGTCTGGCGGGTGTGGCGCACATTGACACACCCGATCCTTGCGTTTGCGCTGTTTCAGATCCCGTTCGCGGTCTCGCACGCGCCGGTGTTCTACGACCTGACGCTGCGCTATCAGCCGGTTCATATTGCCGAGCACGTCTGGTTCATCGCGTCAGCGTTTCTCGTCTGGTGGCCGATCATGGCGCCGGGCCGTGAATACGGACAGCTCGCGCCGATCATGCAGGTCGTCTATCTCTTCTTCCAGACGATCCCCGGGCAGATCGTCGGCGCCATGATCACGATGTCGGAGACGCCGCTCTATCCGGAGTATGCGCACGCGACGCGGGCGCTTGGTCTGTCGGTTCTTGCCGATCAGCAGGCCGGCGGCCTGATCATGTGGATCGGCACCGGCACGCTGTATCTGGCGGCGTTGATGGTCGTCTTCTTCCGCTGGGCCAACAGGGAGGAAGCCAACGAACGCTGGGTCGGCGCAAATGAGGTGACAAAGCCGTCATAGCGCCTGGCTGTCGCGTCTGATTACAGGCGCGCTGCCGCGAACGGCGCCCCTTGCCGGGATCTGTGCGACACCTGATGGCTCGTCCACGTGCCGGAGCTGGGGATACTGTCGGGGCTACCAGACGACGTTGGTGGTTATACTTCCGATGATCGATTGTCGCGAGTGTGTCCGAGAATCTGGCGATCGCGCGACCATCCCATCGATCGCTCAATCAGACGACGATGCCATTCTGGACAGGTGGGGAGACACGAGTGCCAGACGCGCTCCGGATCCTGATGCCGCTGTTGATCAGCGCAGTCGGGACCGGCCTGGTAACGGGATTGGGCGCACGCTGGCCGCGAGCAGCCGCGCCACTTGCCATCACAACCGCTGCGCTGGCCGTCGTCGCCACGCTCATGATGCGGACGGACGCGTCCGTGAATTATGTCTGGGCGCCTCAATGGGGCCTCCGGCTCAATCTCGCGACCGATGGTCTCGCGAAGATGTACTCGCTGCTGGCGACCGGGGTCGGCCTGCTTGTCCTGATCTTCGCGGCTGGCTATATCCCGCGACACCTGAAGCACACCCATTCAGGGCCCGAGCGCGGAGCGCGGTTCTTTTCGCTGATCCTCCTGTTCATGACGGCGATGATCGGCCTGGTTATGGCCCAGGATCTGATCCTGATCGTGATCTTCTGGGACCTGACGGCGATCACGTCGTACTACCTGATCGGCTTTGACCACCAACGATCCGACTCTCGCCGCGCCGCGCTGACCGCGCTGTTGGTCACGATCATCAGCGCCATCTTTCTGATAGCTGCCAGTGCGCTGTTGCTGAACGATCTGGGGACGGCGTCGGCGCCGGAAATTCTGGCTACGGCGCAGGCCGGGAGAACGGTGACCATCGCCGGGGCGCTGATCGCGATCGCGGCGTTGGCCAAGAGTGCCCAGGCGCCGTTTCACTTCTGGTTGCCGCGCGCGATGGCTGCGCCGACGCCGGTCTCGGCCTATCTCCATTCGGCGGCGATGGTCGCGGCCGGCGTCTTCCTCCTTGGTCGGATGCATCCGCTGCTCGCACTGAGCCCGAGACTGCTCGATGCGCTGGTGGTCGTCGGGTTCTCCTCGATGGCGGTTGGCGGTGTCATGGCGCTCGCCCAGCCCGAGCTCAAGCGTCTACTGGCCTACTCAACGATTGGGCAATACGGATACGTTGTGGTCCTGCTCGGCCTTGGCGAGGTCGCGGCGGCGGCGGTCTACGTCCTGGTTCACGCGCTGATCAAGAGCGCGCTGTTTCTGACTGCTGGCGCGGTAACCGAGGCGACGGGAGAGGTGCGACTGGATCATCTCGGCGGGCTGGGCCGGCAGATGCCGTTGCTGGCGTTCGGCGGCGGGCTGGCCGCGGCGGGGCTGGCGGCCCTGCCGTTGACCGCTGGATTCTTCAAGGACGAGGTGTTCTTTGCCGGCGCGGACGGACGCGGAGGTATCGTGCCGTTTCTCGCCGTTGCCGGGGCGATCGTCACGTTTGCCTACACCTGGCGCTTCTGGAGCGGGATCTTCGCTGGCCCACGGCGGGCGACAGCGCGGCCGATCCCCTGGCTGCTCACTGCGCCTGTCGTTGTGCTTGGCCTGTTGGTGCTGGTCTTCGGGCTCGTGCCGGGGATCATTGTGTACCTCACCCGCGAGGCGGGATCGACGATGGCCGGCGCGCCCGTATTACTCGATCTCCAGTACCACTTGAATCTCCATGCCCCCAACGTCATGGCCCTGGCGACGTGGACCGGCGGCCTGGCACTGACGACGACCGCGCGATTCTGGCTGCCGCTGCCGCGACGGATCGCGTTGTGGGCACGCCACGTTGGGCCAGATCGTGCCGCGGCGCGACTCGTTCGCGGACTCTATCTTCTGTCACGGCGGATGCACGTCTATGAGGTGCAGACACTGCAGCAGCGTATCGGCACGATCTTTGTCGGCGCTGCCGCCCTTGTCGGCATCACGATCGTGTTCGCGCCACCCTGGCCGACGTTTCACGTCGGAGGGTTGCCGGTCACCGACTGGCCGCTCGTCCTCTTCCTCGTGCTGGCGGGACTTTCCGGCGTGGTCGCGACGCGAGCGCGTGGACGGCTATCGCTTGTGTTGGCGCTCTCGGCCGTCGGCTACTCGATGTCGGCAGTGTTCAGCTTCATAGGCGCGCCGGATGTCGCCATCGTCGCCGTTCTGATCGAGACGGTAATGACCCTGCTTCTGCTTGGGGTAATCAGCCTGCTACCCAGAGATAGCGTGCAACATCGGACGGCCGAGCGGGAGCGTCAGCGTCGTGGGAGCTGGGTCGTCGGCGTTCTGGCTGCGGCGTTTGCCTTCATCGTCGCCTGGGGTGTCCTGTCCCGCCCCGCGCCCGATGCGACGATGGCGCGCGAACACCTGAACCTCGCGCCCTCGGCGCATGCGGCTGATGTCGTGACGGCGATTCTGGCCGATTTCCGTGGTCTCGATACGATGGGTGAGATCACCGTGATCGCGGTCGCGCTCCTGGGCACACTGACGCTCTTCGCCACCCGGGCGCGGACGGAGCGACGATGAGCACGTTGCTGGTTCGGGGGGTTGCTCGACTGATCCTGCTGCCGACGCTGGTGACTGCCGTCGCCTTCCTCGTGAAGGGCTACGCAAGCGCCGGGGATGGCTTCAGCGCTGGCGTGATTGCCGGCGCGGCGGTGGTGCTCCAGTTTCTCGCCTTCGGTCCGCGCGAGTTGATCGATCGCTTCCCCGTGCTTCACTACGCGCCGTGGCTCACGTTCGGCGGTTTGCTACTGGGGTTGCTGACCGCGTTCGTCCCGGTTCTGCTTGGCGACCCCATCCTGACGCATTATCCGCGGGCAGGTGAACATGTGGCACACGTCGGTCTGCTCGCGATGCATACGGCGGTGCTGTTCGATGTAGCTGTGTTCATGGTCGTCTTCGGGTTCGTTGTCTCGGTGCTCGGGTTGATCGGCGGGATCGGCGTAGAGGGAGAAGGATCGTGATCCTGGCGATGGCGATCGGGATCGGGGCGCTGTTCGGCTCGGGCGCGTTCCTGCTTATGAAACGCGATCTCATCCGGGTCGTCGGCGGGGTGATCCTGATCTCGAACGCGATCAACCTGTTCATCATCGCGGCCGGGCTCAGCCGGGGGTTGGAGCCGATCTACCCGATCGAACCCGGCAGCCACGTGAGCGACCCGCTGGTGCAAGCGCTGGTCCTCACTGCGATTGTCATCACCTTCGGCACGACAGCCGTGCTGCTCGGGCTGATCTATCGGATCTATCATGGCGCAAGGCCAGTTGATCCAGTGTCCAGCGCGTCGCGAGCCGAGTCCGGCATCGATGATCCGGAGGCCGGATGAGTGACGGGGCGCTGCTACTCTTGCCGCTCGGCATCGCCTGGTTTTCGGCGTTGGTGCTGGCGCCGCTCGACGGCCGGCGTCGCTCGGTCGGGCTGGCGGCTGTTGCCGCGTTGGGCGCAAGCCTGACGGCGTGGGTCTGGCTTGCCACTCGTGTCTGGCGCTCGGGGTCGATCGAGATGTTCGCCGGTAACTGGGGCCCGGGTGTCGGCATCCGGCTGCGTGCCGATGCGTTGGGAGTGGCGTTCGCGCTCGTTTCGATCGCGGTGTTGCTGGTCGCGCTCGCCTTCGAGGTGTTTGGCCGCGTTCACGAGCGTGCGCTACCCGAGCTGGTGCTGTTCATGGCAACCGGCCTGACGGGGATATTTCTGGCGGGCGACATCTTCAATTTCTACGTCTTCTTCGAGATCGCGATGATCTCGTCGTTCGTGCTGGCCAGCTATGGCACCGAAGATCGCCAGGTTCGGGCGGCGCTGACGTTCACTCTGGTGAACGTGCTCGGATCGGTCGTGTTCCTCTCGGGTATCGCCTCGCTGTATCACATCACCGGCTCTCTCGATATGGATACCGTCGCGATTCGAGTAGCCGCCGCTCCGACCGGATCGGTGCTTCCAGTCGCCGTCCTGATCTTCATCGCCTTCGGGCTGAAGCTCGGGCTGTTCCCGTTCCACACCTGGGTGCCGCTCGTCTATCGCGACACATGGCCGGCCGTGGCCGCAATCCTCAGCGGCGCGCTGGCGAACATCGGTAGCTACGGATTGCTGCGGTTCGGGGCGGGACTGATGCCGCGTGAGCTCGCTATGACCTCCGGAGGCATCATCGTGCTTGGGAGCCTGGGCATCCTGTATGGCGCGATTCAGGCGATCGGCGCTCGCACCGCAAGGGAGGTCGTCGCCTGGTCAGCCATTGGCCAGGCCGGCTACATCCTTGTCGCCATCGGCATCGGCGGCAAGATCGGCCTGGAGATCGCCGTTCTCTATGCGCTGATCAATGCGTTGAACAAGCTGACACTGTTCCTGACGATCGGCCTCCGTGGTTGGTTGGTCGGGGCGTCGTTCGCTCTCGCGGCCTTCAGCGTCGCTGGTGTTCCTCCCACTGCCGGCTTCTTCGGCAAGCTTGGCTTGTTGCGAGCCACGATCGCCCACGGGAATATCACGCTCGTCGTTCTGGTGATCGTTGGCGGCTCGCTTTCGCTGCTCTACATGTTCTTGCTGTACCAGCGAGACTACTGGGCGCGACCCGAGGAAGGACTGGCTAGCCCCCTCAGCAGTCGCCTGATGGTGCTCGCGCTAGCGGCCTGCATCGTCGCGGTCGGGATCTGGCCGGAGCCGCTGCTGGCTCTCAGCGCTCGTGCCGCTGCAGTCCTGACTGGGGGCGGCGCATGAGCCGGGTTCTGCTGTGGTTTGTGCTGCTGACCGCCGTCTGGCTCATGGCGCTTGGACAGGTGAGCGTCGGAGATCTGTTGATCGGTCTGATTCTCTCGGCCACCCTGCTCTGGATGTTTCGCGTCGTTCGATCGAATGGGCCGTCAGACGACATGGGACGACGAGTCCTGTGGTTCGGGCCGTTTGCCGTCGCTGCCCTGCGCGAGATCGTTATCGCCACCTGGGATGTGTCGGCGATCGTGCTGGACCGACGAGCTGCGTCGCCTGGTTATGTCGAGGTGGCCGTTGGCGTTCGGACAACGAATGGAATCATCGTCACCACCTGGCTAACGACGCTCATCCCTGGCTCGGCGATGGTCGAGATCGACGAGGAGCGCGGTGTCATGATATTCCACGTTCTTGACGCGGCCGATCCGGACGCCTTCCGATCGTCGCTCGATCGATTTTACGAGCGCTACCAGCGCCACGTCTTTCCGTGAGGCGAGTCGTTCAAAGGAGGGGCTGATGCATGGGATTGTCTTCAATCTCGCGACACTCTGGATGGCGATTCTGATCGGCGTCGGGGTCGTGCTGACACTCCGGGCCGGCACACTGCTGGTGCGGGTCCTGGCGCTGGAGCTCGTCACGACGCTGCTGATCGCGCTTCTGGCGCTCTACGCGGGCGGCCGGCACTCGGCCAACTACCTCGATGCTGCGCTGATGCTGGCGTTGCTGGCGTTTATTGGCACACTGGCGGCGGCTCGCTACCACCGGGAAGGACGGGTCTTCTGATGGCGGCGCTTCTTCCCTGGCTGGCTGACGTGCTCGTCGTCCTCGGGCTGGTGGTGCTGACGATCTCGGTCTTCGGTGTGTTGCGCATGCCCGATCTGTTCCGCAGCTTGCACGCGGCCAGCATTGCGACAGCGCTCGGCGTTGGGCCGTTACTCATCGCCGCCGGGATCGGAGGCAGCACAATCCTGATGCGCGGTTCGCTCGTTCTCGGCTTCATGCTCCTGACCGCCCCGGTCTCTGCTCACGCGATCGCGCGTGCCGAGCGGCATGCTGAGGATCGCGCGGCAGTCGGCGAGCCAGACCCGATGACCGGTGATGGCTGGGCTATCCCGACTGGCCGGCAGGGGTTGCGGCGACCTCGCGCGCGCCGCTGAACCCGATCTATCCTCCGGCGCGCAGTCGTGGCAGCACGTCGGTCGCCACCCGCTCCAGAACGTCGAAGCGATTGCGCTTTGGCTGGTCGATGATCAATTCATTGATCCCCACCTCGCGGTACTCGCCGACTACCTGCTCAAAGGCGTCTACCGAATCCCAGGGATCGGCGGACATAACTGCCGCCCAGCCATAGAGCGAACGGATGATCTCGTCCGGATCGCGGCCGATATCTGCGCAATGTTCGTCGAGAATCCGATTGCGTTCGCCCAGCTCAGCGGCCGAGCCAGACGAGTTCCAGCGATCAGCAAACTCGGCGCATATGCGGAGCATCCGCGTCTGCTTCGCTCCGATCGTCAGTGGCGGGCGGGGTCGCTGGATTGGCAACGGGATAGTTGGCGCATCTTCGAGCTGATAATACTGGCCGTGGAATGTCGTCGTCTCGTTGCGCAGCAGGCTGTCGATGATCTGGACGGCTTCGCGGAACCGGTCGACTCGCTCGCCCGCGGCCGGAAACGCCAGACCGAACTTCTCATGTTCGGGGACATACCAGCCAGCGCCGATCCCGACCTCCAGCCGACCGTTCGAGATATGGTCGATCGTCATTGATTCCTTCGCCAGCAGCGACGGATGGCGAAAGGTATTGCTCCAGACGAGAACCCCGATCCGCGCGCGCTCTGTCGCTGTCGCTAGCGCCGCGAGCAGCGTCGAGCCCTCAAAGTACGGATTCGCGGGGTTGCTCGGCTGGATCAGATGGTCGCAGAGCCAGAGACTATCGAATCCCAGCGCCTCCAGATAGCGCCATCGTTCGACCGATTCGTTCCAGGGCATGTTCTGGTCGGTGCAGATCCCAACGCGAAGGGGTTGTGGCATGGGCTATTCCTTTCGGCGAGTTGGACGTGGGGTAGTTCTTACCCTGCCTTCCGACTTCAGGAGAGCCAGCGTGAGTCGATCCGGCGTCCGGGCCCTCACTCCATCGCTAGTGAAAATGGTTGTGACCGCCACCGACGACGAGGTAGAGCGTGAAGGCGAGGATGAGCAGGCCGGCGATGATATAGAGCACCGCGCGCGGGATCTCGTCCTCGCCGCTCTCATCGAAATCACCCCAAGTATCGGCCGGCTCAGCTGGTGGGGCTGGCTCCACGACGTCGGTTTCGGTGGGTGGCACGGGCAGGCTCTCCGGTTTCGGGCGATCGGCGCGGACATCGCAAGGATACCGCAGCGGACGACGGCACCGATCTTGCCTCTCAGTCGACAGGAACATCTCGAATCGTCAGGGAGGACACCACCATGATGACACACACCACCACGACACAGACCCTGATCGATGGACTGAACAGCGACCTCGCCGGCGAGCTCGCGGCAGTGATTCAGTACACCACCTATGCCGCGGTTGCCAGGGGGATCCATCGCACGGCGCTCGTCGAGTTTTTCGAGGCCGAGATCCCCGATGAGCTCGGTCATGCCAGATTTCTGTCGAACAAGATCGCCGCGCTCGGCGGCACGCCAACCACCAGGCCGAACCCGGTCGTCGTCCCGGATTCCAACCGTGGACTTCTGGAGGAGGTGCTGAAGGCGGAGACGCAGGCAATTGAGGACTATAACCAGCGAATCCGGCAGGCGGAGGATCTTGGCGATACGGGCTTGAAGGTCCAGCTCGAAGACCAGATACTCGATGAGACGAATCACCGCGAGGAGACGGCCAAGCTCCTTGATCTGACTACCAACACCAGTCAGATCTAGCTGGCAGTCGCCGGTCGTTCCGATTCGTATGTTCGCTGGATCCGGCTAGCTTCTTCGCCAGCCTGGCCCGACCAGCCCGCTCGCCCGATTCGCGACGACGCCGATCGTTGCGGCGGCGAACGCGCCGATGCTGAGCATGCCAATGCGTCGTAGCCGCCCGCCTCGTCGGGGGGCGGGTGTCACGACGGGCAGGTCGGCTGCCCAGGTGCTCGCCTTACGGACGACGACCCGCCGGACGAGCGGCAAGCGAATATCCAGCTCGACCTCCGACATGCTCATCCCATGGACGGTAGTGCGCGGAGCAGGCATGGCCGGCGCGAGGGTCTGCTTTTGCGACCGAGAGCGCTCGAGCGCCCGGAGAACGTCTGGCGCCATCTGCAGCGCAAGCCGCAGAACAGGAGATGCTGGCGCGGCCGGCCTCGTTCCTGGCGATAGGACGACGACGTCTGGCCGTTGTTCGGAGCCAAGCGGCGCCGGTAGCCGTTGCTGCATCGTCGCGCGTCCTCTCATCTCATGGGCTGGCCGTGGCGTGTCGAGCGAATGACTTGCTCTATCTTACTCGCTCGGGTGAGATTGACATCCTGTCAACCATACCTATTCCCCGGGTCGTCGCGGCGGATTCAGGCTGTGGCGAACCAGCACCCAGGCGGGGATCGCCGTGATCACGACTAGCGCGATCGCATATGGCGCAGCAGTGCTGAAGTCCAGTACCTCGCCGTTCGTCGTGTTCCATAGCGCGGTCGACAGGGTGCGCTTGCCGGTCGGGTGGAGAAGCAGGGTCATCGTCAACTCCTTCCCGACATTGAGGAATACCAGCATCGCGCCGGCCGCAATACCCGGGAATGCGAGCGGAAGCGTTACTCTGAAGAGCGTCGCCAACGGGCCGAGCCCGAGTGACCGGGAGATCTGGTCGTAGTGCGGCGCAGCGTGGGCGACCCCGACATGCTGCGCGCCGATGGCGATCGGAACGAAGAGGATCACGTAACCGGCAATGAGCAGGCTGCTGGTCTGATAGAGCGGATAGAGCCAACGCACCGACAGATAGACCAGCGCCAGCGACATCACGACGCCCGGTAGTGCATGAGCAATCCAGGTGGATCGTTCGACGAGCGTGGCGAGGCGCCCCGGGTAGCGCACACTGAGCATGCTTACTGGAAATGCCGCCACCGTCGCGACCACCGCGGTCACCAGCGCATAGCGCCCGGTGTTGACGGCCGCTTCGAGCAGCTCGCCCCAGCTGACACCGGCGCCGGAATTGCCGATCACCCGCGCCATCCCCGCGATCATCGAAAACAGCGGAACCCCGAGCGCAATCGCGATGAATGTGCCGCTGAAGATCAGCCAGACCGGAGTGGCATAGCCCAGCCGCCACGGCTCTGAGCGGCGGGCCACACCTGAGCCGGTCCGCACTGCGGTTGGCCGGCCGCGGAGCAGTCGGTCGCTGGCAAGAAACAGCAGCGCTCCGATAGCCAGCACCGTCGAGAGCGTGCGCGCCGCTTCTGGCGCGCTCAGCACTGTGACTCGTTGAACGATCGCCGTTGTGAGCGTCGGATAGCGCAGGAGCTCCAGCGCGCCGAACTCCGCCAGCATGTGGAGGGCAATAATCAGCCCGCCGCTGGCAATCGCGACGCGCAACTGCGGGAGTGTCACACGGAGGAACGCTTCGACGGCGCCCGCGCCGAGTGCGCGCGCCACTTCTTCCTGCGCCGGGTCCAGGTCGCGGAGCGCTGCGACGACCGGCAGGTAGATGTAGGGGTAGACGGCCAGGCTCAAGACCAGCACCGCGCCACGCAGGCCATAGAGGAAGGTTGCCTGCGGCGCCAACTGGTAGCTGGCAGCAACCCATGTGTACGAGCTGACGAAGGCCGGGATACCGAGTGGCAACGCGAAGAGTACCGTCCAGACCCGTCGATACGGTAGATCTGTGCGGACCACCAGTAGCGCCAGCCCAATGCCGAGAATGGCACAGACGAAGGTGACGCTGAACGCCAGCAACGCGCTGTGGAGGATGAGATTACTGGTGGTCGGGCTTGAGATCTCGTGCAGGAACCGCTGAACTGATAGCCCTTCCCGCAGCAGCAGATAGGCTATCGGCGATAGCGTCAGAGCCGATACAAGTAGTGCTGGAATGATAAGGATCGCTGGCGGCCGCGCTTTGCGCGGTTGCCAGCGATCCTCGCGAGTGCTGCTCGGTTCAGCGGTCGTCTCGAATACCTGACGCACCATAATTATCTCAGCTGGCGCTGTGACTTAGACGATTCCCGCTTCGATGATCAGGTCGCGGGCCTTGCTGACATCCTGCAGCGATCCCTGATCGAATGCTGGTGGATCGAGCTGATCCAGTGGCCGCAGCCCCATCGAGCTCGTCACCCCGGGCGCCAGCGGATACTGCGGGGTGGTTGTTGCGATCACCTGCTGCCCACCATCGGCATCCGTCAGCCAGGCCAGGAAACGCTGGGCCTCGGCCTGGTGTGTGCTCGTCTTGAGGATCCCGGCGCCGGAGGCGAGCACCAGTGCGCCCGGATCTCCACCGCTCATGTAGTGAACCTTCGACTTCAGCTTGTCCTGCCCACCCTGCTGCTGCGCGAGGATATACCAGTAATAGTGGTTGCTCAACCCGAACGAGATCTGGCCGGCCTCGACAGCGTCCCGGATTGCGCCATTCTTCTGCAGATTCTCGCCGTTCGCCTTGATGCCCTTCAGCCATTCGAGCGTGGCATCCTCGCCGATCGTGTTGATCAGATAGGTGACTGTCGCGGTGAACGCGCCACTTGGCGCGTAGGCAAACTTGCCCTTCCACTCGGGGTTGGCCAGATCGAGGATGCTCTGTGGCAGCTCCGCCTCGCTGATCTTGTCGGGATTGTAGAAGATCACACGTGACCGTGCTGCGTAGGCGACCCAGTTACCCGAGGCGGGATTGAACCGCCCATCGACGTGCGCCAGTGTTCCCGGATCGACGGCCTCGAACAGCCCCCGCCCATCGAGCGCGCCGGCCTGGCTCGGCTCCTCGGTGATGAAGACGTCGGCTTTCGCTCGATCGCCCTCCTCGATGATCTGATTTGCCAACTCCGCGTCGCTGCCGACGCGAACCTCGACCTTGATGCCAGTCGCCTTGGTGAATCCGTCGGCGAGCGCCTTTGTCAGCGACTCGTGCTGGCCGGAGTACACCGTTAGCGTCGCGTCCGATGGCGTGGCCTCAGTGCTTGTCGCCGTCGGCGCAGCGGCGCTGACCGTCGCGGTGCTCTCCGGCGCAGTCGTCGGTGTCTCGGCGCCGGCTGTTGGGGTGGCGGCAGTCCCCCCCGATGTGCTGGTGCTGGTCGCAGCTGCGCTGGCTGTTGCCGTCGGCGCTGTGGCGACGGTTGCCGTCGGTGATGCGCCGCCTCCGCAGGCCGCGGTCACGATCAGAATGCAGAGGCTCAGCGCCAACAGCGCACCGGAACTGCGCCGGATAGCGAGCATGCGGCTTGCACTGGTTCGTCTCACGCTCGGGATCCCTTCCCTATAGTCGTTCGCTGCGGCCCATACCGCAGTCGATCACGCACAGCGTTGCCGGCGTCGTCGATTGCCGGCCGACGCCATACATCCGCTTCAATTTCCCCGACGTTATGGGGTCATCTGGAAAGCCTGGGCCTCGACTCCACCTGCAACGCGAACGGCAACGGTGTCGCCTGCCTTCGGCAACGCATGGCCCTGGGTTCGCACGAGCACCATCGGCCCGCTGCCGTCCGCGCCGAGCCGCAGTCGCACGATCCCGTCGTGGCCGTAGAACATCGTGCTCACAACCTGCGCCAGCGTTCCGTCGTCGGAAAGCTCGAGCTGCTCCGGTCGGAGCATCACCATGCAGTCCCCGCCAGTCAGCGCGCAGGAGGTGAGCAACCCGACGCGCCCGAGCGCGCACTCGACGCAGGGCGCTGGTGTGCGCCCCGCAATGAGCCGCGCCGGCAGCAGCACTGCGTCACCGATGAATTCGGCGATATGCGGGTCGTTCGGCGCGCCATATACGCCGTGCGGCGAGTCGACCTGCACGATCTTGCCGTTCCGCATCACAGCGATGTGATCGGCTAGCGACAGCGCCTCGTCCTGGTCGTGGGTCACGAGTACTGCGGTCGTGCCGACGCGACGCAGCAGCTCGCGGACCTCGACACGCAACTCGGCGCGGAGATCTGCATCGAGGGATGAGAATGGCTCATCGAGAAGGATGACTTCCGGATCAGGGGCCAGGGCGCGCGCCAGAGCCACACGCTGCTGCTGGCCGCCGGAAAGCTCGTCGGGACGTCGCTTGCCATAGCCGGCCAGCCCGACCAGCTCCAGCATCTCGTCGATTCGCGTTGCCCGGTCTCGGCGAGCGCGACGCGAGAGCGAGGCGATGTGCCCGCGGACAAGGCCGAAACCGATGTTCTGAGCCACATCGAGATGGGGAAAGAGCGCCCCTTCCTGGGGGACGATCCCGATGCCGCGGCGTTCTGGCGGGATGTGAGTGCCGGGACCGGTGAGTAACCGGCCGCCGAGACGCACCTCGCCCTGATCCGGCTGGTCGAACCCTGCGATCACGCGCAGCAGCGTCGTCTTGCCACAGCCAGATGCGCCGAGCACAGCGGTAAAGCTGCCTTCGACGACCGTGAGATCCACCTGCTCGACCGCGCGAACCGGGGCCGGCCTGGCGGCATACGTTTTTGACACTCCGCGAACAGTCAGCAACACGCGCTCCAATGCTGCCAGCGAACAGTCTCGATGATCATAGTCGAGGCGAGCTTCTCAATCTCTCGCCAGCGACCGAGTGACACACAGGTCAGAATTCGGTAACGACCGAAACCCGATCCCGTTTGTCGGGATTATCCTACGGAGCGCGGCGACAGTCTGTCAAGGTCGAAATTGCGGTGGCGCGAGGAATGCCACCGAAGCCGAACGACTTCGGGCGGGGAGGATCATGGCGATCGACCGCTGAGCCTGGTGGTGGAGGCTATCGATCGGCGTTGCCGGGCGGCTCATTCTCCAGCTCGGCCAGCAGGCCGGCGAAGTCGAGGGGTTCGGTGACCATCGCGATCTCGCCATTGGCGTCGATCGGCCAGTCGGCGTGGGCGCGGTCGGCGTAGAGCTCCAGCCCGTTGCCGTCGGGGTCCTCCAGATAGATCGCCTCGCTGACGCCATGGTCTGCCGCGCCAGCCAGGGGGATGCCGTTGTCCAGCAGCCGGCGGAGGGCGCGAGCCAGCTCACGCCGGTTCGGGTAGAGGATCGCGACATGATAGAGGCCAGTGGTCCCCGGCGCGGGGCGTGGACCCCCTCGACTCTCCCAGGTGTTCAAGCCGATGTGGTGGTGGTAGCCGCCGGCCGAGAGGAACGCGGCCTGGCGGCCATAGCGTTGCATCAGCTCGAAGCCCAACACGTCGTGATAGAACGCAATCGCCCGGTCCAGGTCAGCGACCTTCAGGTGAACATGGCCGATCCGCGTCTCAGGGTGAATGGCGGTGGGCTGTGTGGACATGCAAGGTCTCTTTCAGGCTGTTGCCAGCTCGCGCTGGCCGACCAGCTCGATCCATCGCACGAACGATTCCAGGAAGGCTTCGATCCAGCCGCGAGTATCCTCATCGACCAGGTTGGCATCCAGGTCAAACTTCTGGGCCGCGTGATTGACCAGGATTTCCGGCTTGAGCATGACGCGCGCCTCGATGCTGCTGGCGAGGATCTGGCGGAGACCCAACTGCGCGCGGACGGTGCCGAACTGCCCGCCAGAAGCGCCCATGATCGCGACAGGCTTGTGGCGCAGCGGGTTCATTACCGACGGACGCGAGACCCAGTCGACCGAATTCTTGAGAATACCCGGAATTGCGTAATTGTATTCGGGCGTCGCGATCAACACGGCGTCTGCTGCGCGAATGCGCTCGACGAGGTCGAGCACGGGCGCCGGGATGCCGGCTGCCTCGACATCGCCGTTGTAGAACGGGATATCGGAGATGTCGTACTCCTCAATCTCAACGAAGTTGGGCGCAAGCTCAGCGGTGGCGCGGATCAACCCTCGGTTGTATGACCCGGCGCGAGTGCTGCCCGAGATCGCCAGCACCTTCAGAATGTCCTGCACAAATGTGTCCCTCCCCGGCATCGGCCGGCGCGCAATCTCGAGTATCTATAGAGCGAGCGGGGCAGATCCGCCCCGCTCCGTTGCCTTGGTTCCAGCCAGGTTGTGGCCGTTTGTAGCTTGTTACCCCTGAGCCTGGATCGCCGTGATGTTCAGCTCGACCTTAACCTTGTCGGCGACAACGACGCCACCGCCTTCGATCGCGCCGTTCCAGTTCACTCCGAAGTCCCGGCGGTTGATCGACGTCTCAACCGAGAACGCGATCCGACGGTTGCCCCGTGCATCCTTCTCCAGGATGCCTTCCATCTCGCCCTCGAGGACGATCGGCTTGGTGACGTCGCGGATCGTCAGGTCGCCGTAGAGCTTGAAATCATCCTCGCCATCCGGCTCGATCTTCGTGCTCTTGAAGGTGATGTAGCGGAACTCCTCAGCGTTGAAGAAGTCGTTGGTGCGCAGGTGGTTGTCGCGCATCTCGTTGTGGGTTGTGATCGTCTGAGTGTCGATCCTGGCCTCAACGCTGGAGTTCGCCAGGTTGGCCTCGTCGATCTCAATCGTGCCCTCAACGGCGCCGAACTGGCCCTTGATCGTCGAGATCATCATGTGCTTGACCTTGAACTCGACTGACGAATGCGTCGAATCGATCGTCCAGGCTTTCGTCGCGGTTTCGATTGGTGAAACGGTCATCGTGGCAGGTCCCTCCTGATATCTTGTTCCCGATCGACCTGCCCCAGTGCAGGTCTGTTACTTTCTGTAAGCCACTATAACAACGTTACAAGCCTGTTGTCAAGTATGTCGCTTCGGGCTACAATGATGGGAGAACGGAGGCAGCATGAGCTGCAACGGAAACAACACACCCTCACCGTTCTGTCCGAAGTTCCATCACGCGGTCGAGCTGATCGGCCGGAGGTGGACCGGCGCGATATTGCGCACACTCCTCTCCGGAGAGACACGCTACAGCGACATCACCGCGGCGATCCCCGGGCTGAGCGACCGGCTCTTGTCGGAGCGGTTGCGCGAGCTGGAGGCAGAGGGAATCGTCATCCGCACGGTCATCCCCGAGATGCCGGTGCGGATTGAGTACCACCTGACCGAGAAGGGCCAGAGTCTGCTTCCGGTCATCGAGGCGGTCTCTGACTGGGCCGAGACATGGGTGGATGGCAGTGTCGCCGTGGCAGCCTGTCGCTCGAAGAGTGCTTCTCCTGCTACTTCCGCAACCCTGGAAGCCCCCACTCGATAACCTGACGTCCGCGTCAGCCGAGAACACCTGCAGCGATGCCAGCACTGGCCTGGTGATGGCGGGCCTCGGTGTGGCTCCAGTGTGCTTCCGTCGCTCATGTCAACGACGAATGCGTAGAGTTGATGCGTGAAACGGATCGGTGGAAGGGGCAGCATGCCGGCATACGGTCATACGCTACGGTTCGGGGTCTTTCTCACTCCGAGTAGTGATAACCCGGACGAAGTCGTCGGTCTGGCCGAGCTTGCCGAGCAAGCGGGATTGGACCTCGTAACGTTCCAGGATCACCCCTATCAGGTGGCGCTGGACACCTGGACGCTCCTCAGCTGGGTTGCCGGCCGCACACAGCGTGTGCGTCTGGCCGCGAATGTCCTGAATCTCCCGCTGCGCCAGCCAGCAGTGATGGCTCGATCGGCGGCGAGCCTGGACCTGCTGTCGGGTGGCCGGCTTGAGCTCGGGATCGGCGCGGGCGCATACTGGCAGGCGATCGAAGCCATGGGTGGCCCGCGGCTCGATCCGGGCCAGGCCGTCGATGGGCTTGACGAGGCGCTCGATATCGTTCGTGCGATCTGGGACACGAACGAGCGCTCCGCCGTCACGCTCGATGGCGAGGTGTATCGAGTGAGCGGGGCGACGCGCGGACCAACGCCGGCCCACGGCATTCCCATCCACATTGGCGGCAGCAAGCCGCGCATGCTGCGCCTCGTCGGACGCAAGGCGGACGGCTGGATCGTCAGTCTTCCTTATCTCCAGCCGGGACAGCTGGAGTCCTCGAACGCGATCATCGACGCGGCTGCCCGCGAAGCAGAGCGTGACCCGCGAGAGATCCAGCGGCTGTTGAACATCTCCGGCCGGTTCTCCGATACACGTTGCGGATTCCTCGATGGACCGCCGGAGGCATGGGTCGCTGACCTGATGCCGCTGGCCGTCGAGCAGGGGGTCAGCGCGTTCATTCTGATGACGGATGATTCGTCCGACATCGAGCGGTTCGCGACTGAGGTCGCCCCGCAGGTGCGCGAGGCGCTGCGTCGCGAGTATCCCGAGCTGCAACATGCGACGAAATTGCGCCGCGCGGCGGTCCGCTCCATGCGGCGCGCTGGGATCGACTACGATCGAATACCGACCAGCCTGGCTGGCGACGCGGTCGAACCTGGCGACATTGGCTACGTGCGCTTTCGTTCGAACTATCTGCGTGGCGGCGCGCCGGGGCTGATCTTGCGCCCCGGCAATGTCGAAGAGGTGGCCGAAGCGCTGGCGTATGCCCGGTCGAACCCGGATGTCCCGCTCGGCATCCGCAGTGGGGGCCACGGGATCAGCGGTCGGTCGACGAATGACGGCGGGATCGTGATCGACATGGGTAAGATCAACGGAATCGAGATTGTCGATCCGGCCACTCGCCGCGTTCGCCTCGGCCCGGGCGCCCGTTGGGGGGACGTTGCTGCGGCGCTTGCGCCACACGGTTGGGCGCTCAGCTCCGGTGACTATGGAGGTGTCGGAGTCGGCGGATTGGCGACGGCCGGCGGGATCGGCTGGCTCGTCCGCGAGCATGGACTGACGATCGACCATCTGCGGGCTGCCGAGGTCGTGCTCGCCGATGGATCTCTCGTCCGCGCCAGTGAGGACGAGCACTCCGATCTGTTCTGGGCGGTGCGTGGGGCGGGGGCGAACTTCGGCATCGTGACGGCGTTCGAGCTCGAGGCCGATGTGGTTGGCGACGTCGGCTGGGCACAGCTCGTCATCGACGCGAGCGACACCGCCGGCCTCCTGCAGCGCTGGGGCGCGGCGGTCGAGACGGCGCCACGCGACCTGACCAGCTTTCTGATCGTCGGGCCGCCTCGCGGCGGACAGCCAGCGCTGGCCTACGTTCTGGCGGTCGTCGATTCGAACCAGCCAGAGACGATTATCGACCGCGTGCAGCCGTTGGCTGACGTTGGGCCGCTCTACAATCACCAGGTGGTCATCACTCCGTACGCCAGCACCATGGGCAACGCGCAAGGCGGTATCCACGATGCTAGTGGGGAGCCCGCGGCTCGCTCAGGGCTGATCGAGCACATCACGCCGGAGTTCGCGGCCGCCGCTGCGCGGCTGATCCACAGCCGGGTCGTCTACTACTTCCAGATCCGGGCGGTCGGCGGCGCGGTCTCCGATGTCGACCCGGACGCAACCGCCTACGCTCACCGCGCGGCCAACTTCCACGTTACCGCCTTCGGCAGTAGTCACGCCCGGCTGAACCAGCTCTGGGACGATCTGCACCATCACTTCGACGGCATCTACCTGAGCTTCGACACCGATCCGCGCCCGGAGCGAATCAACGATGCATTCCCTCCGCGGACGCTTGAACGCCTGCGTGCGGTGAAGGAGCGCTACGACCCGGAGAACGTCTTCCGTGACAACTTCAATGTTGCGCCGCGTCGTGGCAATGAGTTTTCGCTCGAAGGGACTTGAGAGCTCGATGGCTGACTATCGACATGACCTGATCTTCGGTGCGTTCATTACTCCGACTGCAGAACCGATCATGCATGCCGTTGACCTTGCGATCGTCGCAGATCGCGCCGAGCTGGATTTCGTCACGTTCCAGGATCATCCGTACCAGCCGTCGTTTCACGACACCTGGACGCTGCTCTCCTACGTCGCCGCGCGCACCGAACATGTCCGGCTGAGTGGCAATGTCCTGAACCTGCCGCTGCGACAGCCGGCCGTATTGGCGCGGAGCGTCGCGAGCCTCGATCGCCTCAGCGGCGGTCGGGTCGAGCTGGGCATCGGGGCTGGCAGCTTCTGGGACGCAATCCAGGCGATGGGTGGTCGCCGCCTGAGTCCGGGGCAGTCTGTCGATGCGCTGGAGGAATCCATCGACATCATGCGCCAGATCTGGGACACGTCGACTCGTGGTGGAGCGCGGGTGGACGGAATGCACTACCAGGTTCGCGGGGCCAGGCGCGGGCCGGCCCCGGCCCACGACATCAACATCTGGGTTGGCGCGTATAAGCCACGAATGCTGCGGTTGGTGGGACGAAAGGCGGATGGCGTGCTCCCATCGCTCAGCTACCTGCCGGGAGGGCTGACGGATCTCGACGGGATCAACGCGATCATCGACGACAGCGCTGCCGCGGCCGGCCGCGATCCCTCAGCAATCCGACGGCTGTTGAACATCGCCGGCCAGTTCTCGTCGACCAGTCGCGGCCTGTTCAACGGAACTCCGAGGGACTGGGCGGAGCAGATCGCGGCAGTCGCGGTGCAGTATGGCGTCAGCGGCTTCTTTGTTGCCGCCGACGATGCGCAGACAATCGAGGTGTTTGCCCGGGAGGTTGCTCCCGCTGCGCGCGAGCTGGTTGCAGCGAGTCGCGGCGCTGGCGTGTGATATTCGCGGCTCTACGGTTTGCCGTCCGCGCGGTCCCGATACTGCAGATAATCGGCGAAGCCGGCCAGCTCGCGGCGCTGCGCGTCGGTCAGCCTCGCTGCGGACTCGACGACACTCGCGAGCGCATGGTCACGGTTGGAAGCCGGGTGATCTCGCGACAGCTCATCGATGATCAGCGACAGGATGGCCGGCAGCGTAAGGTCGCAGGCTTCCGCGACAGCGGCCAGCGTCGAGACGCTGGGGATCGCGTCATTTCGCTCGACGGCATAGAGCGAGGTGTGCGCGATGCCGACACGCTCGCCAAACTCGCGGAGCGACCAGCCGCGGTCGGCCCGTAGCCGGCGGAAGACGACCCCGGCGGCATCGCGGTAGCGCGCCTCCGCCCGCTCCTCGACCGTCTGCCCGCGCCGCGCCGTCATCCGTTGCGCGCCACCCGGGCGGCCGCCCACGTCTCGCGCGATCGTTCGATCATCTCCCAGGCTTCGTCTACCTCGTGCCAACCGAGCACTTCCGTGTCTTTCGGCTCCAGCAGCTTGTAGGTGGCGAAGAACGCCTCGATCTCGAGCAGGGTGTGCGGGGCCATATCACGCAGCGTGTGGACGTGGTCGAAGCGTGGGTCTCCGGTCGGCACGGCCAGCACCTTGAAATCGCTGCCCTTCTCATCGGACATGTCCAGCCCGCCGATGGGGCGCGCCTCGACGACGCAGCCGGGGAAGGTCGGCTCGTGGACGACGACGAGGATGTCGAGATGATCGCCATCCGGCGCGAGCGTGTGGGCGATGAACCCATAGTCGGTCGGGTAGTGGACCGACGAGTAGAGCACGCGATCCAGCCGGAACTGACCGGACCCCTCATCGAACTCGTATTTGTTGCGGCTCCCCATCGGAATCTCAATAAAGGCGTCGACGACGCCGCGTTCCGTGCTCATTATCTCTCTCAATCATCTCCCGGTTCGCCATCGCGATGCCGGTACTTTACGATCTCAACATCGATAACAGTAATCAGCCCCTCGTTCACCATGTCGTCGAGCATTGGCAGGATGCGTTCGATGCGTTCGGCGCTGTCGACGACATCGATCACCAGCGGCAGATCCTCCGACAGCCGCAGGATACGCGCGGTGTGGATGCGTGAGTGCGCGCCAAACCCCTCGATTCCTCGCAGAACCGTCGCGCCGGCCACCCCTTCGCGGCGCAACATTTCGACGATCGCCTGAAATAGCGGCTTGCCCTGCCAGCGATCCGACTCACCGATGTACACCCGTAGCCACTTGCCCGGCCCCTGAATCTTCATGGCCGTTGCCTCCTCCGCGTCAGTCATCAAATCAGCCGCGCGGCGATAATGCCGAGATAGACGGCCACCAGACCGACGACCAGTGATCCTCCGCTGTTCAGCCCGGCGCGCAGGTATTCGCCGTTCTGGATCAATTGCATCGTCTCATATGTCCAGGTCGAAAACGTCGTGTAGCCGCCGAGAATGCCGACCGTAATGAATACGCGATGATGCGGATCGATGATAAAGCGATCCTGAGTGAGCGTCGTGATGAAGCCGATGAGGAATGCGCCGGAGATGTTGACGACGAAGATCGCGAATGGTCCCGGCCCCAACGATGTATTGATCCACCCGGACAGCAGGTAACGGCTCACTGCGCCGATCGCTCCGCCAAGTGCCACCCAGATCGCAGCCATCGCCGTGATTTCCCTTACGTCGTTTGCGCGAAACAAAAAACCCCTGGCCCGGCATCAGCTGGGGCAGGAGTCATTGGCGCGTTCGCGGTTCGGGCGGCATCGCCACCCTGGCGGACTCCACCGCCGTCCCGCATTCTATCGCACGTTGCTTCGAGGCATCCGCGACCGTGATCGAGCTGACTTACCCGGGCAGGATGTGTCTTCCCGCAGAGCGGAGCACGACGTATGCTGATCCAGGTTGGACGTGATGATCCCGGAAAGGACACGATGATGATCGACACTCTACCGCCTCGTAGTGCCCAGGCCAGCCGGCTCGTCCGTAACGACACGCCGATGCGCCAGGCTCGCACCTGTTACGACCACCTGGCCGGGGTGCTTGGTGTTCGCCTCATGGACGAGCTACTGAGGCGTGGCTGGCTGGAGGTCAATCGGGACGATGGACGCCGTGTTCACTACCAGCTAACGGACGCCGGCCGGCAGGCGCTGGCCGCGCGAGACGTCGATGTGGAAGCTGCCGAGGCGGCGCACCGGATGCACGCCTATGGCTGCACCGACTGGACGGAGCGCCGGCCGCACCTCGGCGGCGCGCTAGGCGCGGCGATTCTCGCCGCGTTGTCCGATGCGGATATCATCGCTCGGACGCCGGGTGATCGCACCGTCGCGGTGGCTGGCTCGCTCGACGCCTGGCTGGCCGGATAATGCCGGAGCTCGTGGCAAGATTACCAGTGGCTCGTCTGCTGGGGCGGCCAGGGGCAGGGAGGCCATGAGCACGAGCACGCCGGACGGCGAACCGATGCCGGAGGCTACCGACGAAGCCACAGCGGATGCGGGCCACCCACGGCCGGCCGCGAAGGACGAGTTCCTCGTCCCCGGTCCAACCTCGGAGTCGAATGCAGGGCTGGCGCGCTGGGGTATCACCTGGATCGTCTTCTCGATCCTGCTCATGCTCGTGATGCTCGGGATCACCGTCGTCTGCTATTTCATCGGAACCTGGCTGCATCTCGGCTGAGCGTATCCGCGCTGCGATTGCGGCGCTCCAGATGCTGGTTTCCTGCGTCCGCGCTGTGCCTCGTCGCCGAATCAGCATTTCTGATGCGCAGCATGCGTGGTATCAGTATTTCGTGAAATCGCATACAATATAGTTTGGCCGTTTCAATTGAATCGAACCGGCAGGGTTGAGACCGCGCGCGTCGCGGCCGGAGGAGAGAAGGAGCCAGGGTGGCACAGCTGACCGGGGGACAGGCGATCGTCCAGTCCCTGAAGAAACATGGCGTCGACACGATGTTCGTCCTGCCGGGCGTCCAGCTTGACAACATCTTCGACGCGCTCTACGACGAGCAGGACAGTATCAAGCTCTATCACACCCGCCACGAGCAGGCGACGTCGTACATGGCCGATGGCTATGCGCGAACAACCGGCAAGCCTGGTGTCTGCCTGGTCGTCCCGGGCCCGGGCCTGTTGAACGCGACTGCCGGCCTCTCGACCGCTTATGCGACGAACTCGCCGGTGCTCTGCATCGCCGGGCAGATTCAGTCCGACCTGATCGGCGTCGGCCGTGGGGTTCTGCACGAGATCCCGCACCAGCTGGAGATGATGGCCTCGGTCACCAAGTGGGCAGCGCGGGCCGAGAAGCCCGAGGATGCCCCCGCGCTCGTTCGCGAGGCGTTCCAGCGCATGCTCTCCGGCCGGCCGCGCCCGGTCCACCTGGAGATGTCACCGGACATCATGGGCAAGCTCGCCGAGATGACGCTGCTCGACCCGGCCGAGATCGAGACCTCGACCGGTGACCCGGACAAGCTCGAAGCTGCCGCCAAGGCGCTCGGCGGCGCCAAGAAGCCGGTCATCTTCGTCGGCGGCGGCGTGATGGACGCGACCGAAGAGCTGCTGGCCCTGGCCGAGATGCTCGAAGCGCCGGTTGTGATGTCGAGCAACGGCCGCGGCGCGGTCTCATCCCGTCACTACCTCGGACAGAACATGCTCGTCGGCCGCGATCTGTGGAAGGACGCCGACGTCATCCTCGGCGTTGGCACGCGCATGTCGCAACCGCTTGGGCAGTGGGGCACCGACACCGACTGGACATTGATCCAGATGGACGTCGACCCCGAGGAGATCGGTCGCACCTACGAGCCGACGATCGGGATCGTCGCCAACGCCAAGGCTGGCCTGGCCGCGCTCGTCGAGCGCACCGGCAAGTACAACTCCAAGCGCGACTCGCGCGAGGATGAGCTGAACGCGCTCAAGGCGCGGATCGACGACGTGCTCCACGAGCTCCAGCCGCAGGCTGCCTTTGCCGGCGCGGTTCGGGCGGCACTGCCGGACGATGGTATCCTCGTTGCTGAGAGCACCCAGGTTGGCTACTGGTCGAGCAACGGCTTCCCGGTCTACGAGCCGCGCACCTACGTGACCTCGGGCTACCAGGGCACGCTCGGCTACGGCTTCGCCACCGCGCTTGGCGCGCAGGCCGGCAACCCGGACAAGCGCGTCGTCTCGATCAACGGCGATGGCGGCTTCATGTACAACGTCCAGGAGCTCTCGACCGCCGTCCTGCACAAGATCCCGCTGACGACGGTCGTCTTCAACGACAACGCCTTCGGCAACGTCAAGCGCATCCAGCAGGAGAACTACCGTGGTCGGACGATCGCGAGTGATCTGCTGAACCCCGACTTCGTCAAGCTCGCCGAGTCGTTTGGCATGTTCAGCGTGCGAACCGAGACACCAGACGGCCTGCAGGACGCGATCGCAGAGGCGTTCAAGCAGGACGGTCCGGCTCTGATCGAGGTGCCGGTCGGCCCGATGCCGAACCCGAGCCGCCTCCTCGGCTACGGCGTGCCGCCGAAGAAGCACCGCAAGGACTGAGCATCCCTACCCGAATACACTGATCTCAGCCCGCAGCCCCTCGCACCGTCGAGGGGCTGCCCATTCTCAGGAGGCATCATGTCCGAGGCTCGTGACCTGCTCGCCGAGAACCGCGCTCATCGCCGCGCCATCTTCGACCAACTGGATGGCATCCCAGCCGAACGCATGGGCGACGAGACAACCTGGGCCGGCGGGCCGGTGGATGTCCGCTTCATGTTCCTGCGCTTCGCCGACCATGAGGAGGAGCACGAGCTCTCGGTCCAGACGCGGCTGATTGAGTCGGGCTTTCGCCAGACGACGGCCCAGCGCATCCTGGCTCGCGCTGAAATGACCCGCGGCGATCTGCTGGCCGCGCTGGTCGGGCTGAATGACGCCGATCTCGACCTCGCGCCGGAGGGGGAATGGCCACTGCGCCGGACGCTGGCCCATGTCATCAACAGCGAGCATTCATATCGGGTCCAGACGCTGCACTCGGTTGAGCTCTTCCGGGCTGGCAGAGCCTACGAGCGACCATCGGATGATGTCCTGCCGCCGTCGGTTGATACTCAGCTCGACGGCACGCTGGATGACTTCATCCTCCGGTTCGACGCGGCCCGGGAAGCGGCGCTCGCGGCGCTGGCCGGCCTGCCGGACGATGCCCTCGCCGCGCCGACGGTCTGGTTTCAGCGCCCGACCGACGTGCGGTTCCGACTGATGCGCTTCGCCCACCACGAGCGCGAGCACACCGCCCACATCCTCAAGTGGCGCGAGCAGGTCGGCCGCGCGCCGACCGAGGCCCAGCGACTGCTCGGACTCGCCTGGCGCGCGCGCGGCGTCCTGGAGAGCCACCTCGTCGGCATTTCGGATGAACTGCTCTACATCGCGCCCGAGGGCGAGTGGCACATCCGCCAGATCCTCGCGCATCTGGCCGGAACGGATGCCTGGCTGCGCGACCAGATCCTGGGGGCGACGCGGGCCACTTCGCAGGAGTAGAGTCGGCCCTACGGATGGGTTGCTATGCAGACAAGAAAGGACGAGGCGCTCATGTCGCCTCGCCCTTTGCGTAGATCGTCTTACAGCCTGTTGGAGGCGACCTCTCCGCCCTTCATGACGAACGAGATGCTGGCCGGCTGGCGGAGGATGGCGACGTTGTCCAGCGGGTCGCCGTCGACCAGGATCAGATCGGCCCACTTGCCGGCTTCGAGCGTGCCGGTCTTGTCGCCCCATTGCAGGAGCTCGGCGGCCGTCTTCGTTGTCGCGACGATGGCGTCCATCGCCTTCATGCCGGCCCGGCACATCAGATCGACCTCGATCGCGTTCTCGCCCTGCCGATTGAACGGGGTGCCCGCGTCGGTCCCCATCGCGATCTTGACGCCGGCCTTGTAGGCGCGGGCGAAGCTCTCCAGGTGCGCCTCCTGTGCGGCGCGAGCCTTGCGCACGGCATAGACCGGGATGCCCGCCTCTTCGCCGTACTCAACGATCTGGTAGACGGCGTTGAGCGTCGGGACGAAGTAGACGTTGTTGTCGATCATCATCTGGGCAGCTTCGTCGTCGATCCAGAAGCCATGCTCGATGCTGTTGATACCCGCGTTGATCGCGTTCTTGATTCCCTGGTTGCCCTGGGCGTGGGCGAAGGTGTAGACGCCGTGCATCCTGGCCTCGTGGATGCCGGCTGCCATCTCTTCGACGGTGAACTGCGGCACGGCCGGCTCGTCGCCGTCCGACATGACGCCGCCGGTGGCCGAGACGAACTTGATGCAGTCCGCGCCCATCTTCAGCATCAGGCGGGTTGTTCGACGCACTTCATCCGGGCCGTCAACCAGGCCGGCGTTGTCGATGTGGACCTCGGGCTTGTAGTAGCTATCGCCGTGGCCGCCGGTGCTGGTCAGGCCGTAGCCGGGCGCGCGCATTCGTGGGCCGACGACGAGTCCGGCGTTGATCGCGTCACGGATAGCGATGTTCGTGTAGCCGTGCGCGCCGGCGTCGCGGACGGCAGTGAATCCGGCCTCCAGCAGCGCCTTGGCGTGGACAACCGACTTGATCGCGGCGTATGCGTTCGTCTCCTTGAGCCGACGCATCGGGTTCGGGCTGCCGTCCGAGCCGATATGGATGTGGGTGTCGATCATGCCCGGCATGATCGTGCGGCCCTTGGCGTTGATCACCTCGGCGCGGCCGGCCGATATCGCGCTGGCTGGCCCGACCTCGACGATCTTGTCCCCCTCGACCAGCACCGCGCCGTCAACGATCGGGTCCGTGCCGGTGCCGTCGATCAGCACACCGCCGCGAATGAGATACCGTCCTGCCATTGTGAATCTCCCCTCTCTCTGCTTCCCCACGCCGCGTCACGGCGTTTTCGGGGGTACTGTACCGCAACTGGACCTCACCCCCTGCCCCCTCTCCCCGCGGGAGAGGGGGCAGGGGGGGTGAGGTCCCCAACACCAACGCGGGCGGAGGATCACTCCCCCGCCCGCGTCCCGCATCCAGTCTCCTGGCCGCTATGCTGCCTTGACTGCCTCGATCAGCTTGCTGAGCGAGGCGCGGGCGTCGCCGAAGAGCATCGAGGTCTTCGGGTCGTGGAACAGCATGTTCTCGATGCCGGCGAAGCCGGAGCTCATGCTGCGCTTGAGGACGATGATGTTCTTCGCCTGGTCGACGTTCAGGATCGGCATCCCGTAGATCGGGCTGCTCGTGTCGCTGCGCGCCGCCGGGTTGGTAACGTCGTTCGCGCCGATGACCAGCGCGACGTCGGTGTTGGCGAAGTCGTCGTTGATCTGCTCCATCTCGTAGAGATCGTCGTAGGCGACGTTGGCCTCGGCGAGGAGCACGTTCATGTGGCCAGGCATACGGCCGGCCACCGGGTGGATCGCGTATCGCACATCCACGCCGCGCTCCTTCAGCATGTCGGCCAGCTCGCGAACCTGTTGCTGAGCCTGGGCGACGGCGAGGCCGTAGCCCGGCACGATGATGACACGCTCGGCGTAGGCCAACGGGATCGCCGCGTCCTCGGCGGTGATCTCGCGGATCGGCAGTGCGTCGCCACCTGCGCCAACGGCGGCGCCGGTGGTGTGGTGCGCGCCGAACGCTCCGAACAGCACGTTGGAAACCGAGCGGTTCATTGCGCGGGCCATCAGCAGCGTCAGGAACGCGCCGGATGCGCCGACAAGCGCGCCGGCCACGATCAGCGCCTGATTCGACAGCTGGAAGCCGGTGATCGCCGCCGCAACGCCGGTGAAGGAGTTCAGGATGGCAATGACGACCGGCATGTCCGCGCCGCCGATCGGCAGGACGGTTCCCAGCCCGAGCAGCAGCGCAAGGGCGAAGACGGCCAGCAGCATCAGCTTGGCAGTGCTGCCTTCGACGAAGCCGCCAGCGACCGCGACACCGAGCACGGCGATGCCGAGCGCGACGACCGCGTTGATGACATTCTGACCGGTCCAGATAATCGGCCGGCCGGAGATCTTCTCCTGCAGCTTGAGGAAGGCGATGACGCTACCGGAGAACGAGATCGAACCGATGATGACGCCGAGAACGACCGAGACGGTCTGTCCGCGGCTGAGGTCATCGCTGAGATGCATGAACTCGCCGATGGCGACTAACGCCGCCGTCGCGCCACCCATGCCGTTGAAGATCGCGACCATCTGCGGCATCGCCGTCATCGGCACCTTGCGCGATGGGTAGGCCGAGGCGACTCCACCGATCGCGATGGCGACGATGATCAGGGCGACGTTGGTCATCGACATCCCGACGCCATGCTCGTCGTGGAGGAAGAAGGTTGCCAGCACGGCGATTCCCATGCCGACCGCGGCGATCTGATTGCCCTGTCGCGCCGATGTCGGGCTCGACATGTAGCGCAGACCGAGAACGAACAGGAACGCGGCGACGAGATAGGCGAGACCGATCAGCCCGTCGCGCGTGGTGAACAGGTCGATCATCGCTTCTGCCCCGCCGATCCAGCGCCCGGCTTGCGCTTGAACATCTCCAGCATCCGGTCAGTGACGACGAAGCCACCGAATACGTTGGCCGCGCCGAGGATGACCGCGAGGAACCCGATGGCTTGCAGCCACCACTGGTCGGCCCAGCCGAGCACGATCATCGCGCCGAGAAGCACGATCCCGTGGATCGCGTTCGTTGCCGACATCAGCGGTGTGTGCAGCGTCGACGGCACCTTGCCGATGACCTCGACCCCCAGCAGAATCGCCAGCAGAAACACGTATATCCCGAGGATGACCTCGTTATCCATCCGCCTGCTCTCCACTCATGACGCTCTACCTCTCCTACCCCTACGACCGGTTTCCGGTCACGTACGCTAGCTGCGCGGCGCCATTGCGTTCTTCGTGGCCTCGTGGACAACCTCGCCGTTCATCGTGATCGTCGTGCCCTTGATGATGTCGTCGGCGAAGTTCATGTTCAACGTGCCCTGCTTGGTCAACATGATCGCCAGGAGATTCTGCAGGTTCTTGGAGTACATCTGGCTGGCGTGGAATGGCAGCGTGCTCGGCAGGTTCGTCAGGCCGACGATTGTCACGCCGTTCGGAGTTGTGATGACCTCGCCGGGGACGGTCAGCTCGCAGTTGCCGCCGGTCTCGGCCGCCATATCGACGATCACAGAGCCCGGCTGCATTCTGGCCACCGTGTCGGCCATGATCAGCTTCGGCGCTGCCCGGCCCGGGACAAGCGCGGTTGTGATGACAACGTCCGAACGCGCGGCGCGGTTGGCCATCGTCTCCTGCTGACGGCGCAGCAGCTCCGGCGATGCCTCGCGCGCGTAGCCGCCCGTGTCCTGCGTCTGCGCCTCGATGCCGGTCATGTCGACCTCGACGAACTTGCCCCCGAGCGACTCGACCTGCTCCTTGACGACCGGACGAGTGTCATACGCCTCGACGACAGCGCCGAGGCGACGGGCGGTCGCAATCGCCTGCAGGCCGGCAACGCCCGCGCCGACAATCAGCACCTTGGCAGGCGCGATTGTGCCGGCGGCAGTCATCAGCATCGGGAAGATCTTCGGCATGTTGTCGGCTGCCAGCAGTACTGCCTTGTAGCCGCCGAGCGTGCTCATCGCGGAGAGCACGTCCATCGATTGGGCGCGCGTTGTCCGCGGGATAGCGTCCATCGAAACCGCCGTCACCCCGCGCGCGGCTAGCGCGCTGACGAGGTCGTGGTTGACCAGCGGCTGGAGCATCGCCAGAAGGGTGCTGCCCTTCCGTAGCAGCGCGACCTCCTCCGGCTCCGGCTTCTGGATCTTCAGAATCAGGTCGGCCTGACCGTAGACCGCGGCAGCGTCTGGGACGACTGTCGCGCCCGCCGCCGCATAGGCGTCGTCGGTGTGGGCTGCCTCGAGGCCCGCGCGAGACTGGACGAGGACCGTGTGGCCGGCGGCCACATACTTCTTGACAGCGTCGGGGATAAGCGCGACTCGGCGCTCGCCCTCGACGATCTCCTTCGGCACGCCGATCGTCACCGGGCGGGCCTGGGCAGCAGCTGAAGGTGCGGATTCCACCATAACCGGTATGCCTCCCAGAGATTGAACGAGCCAATAGATGGTCATCGCCCACCGCCGCGCAACCCGTGCCTGGCGGTGCGCCAGATGCCTCTCGTCGGCCTGACGTGGGTATCGACGGCTCGTTGGCCCAGCCTCTGCCGCGGCCATGATCCGACCCCCATCGGACGGCCCGGTTTGCTGGCCGAAGCGCGGAAAGCGCACGTCGCCCCGACGGCCCTGCGCGTCGACACTCCTCGAATTGTGAATTCTACAACGAATTACCACTGCGCGCTCGGGTGCGCAAATCTCGATTTCCGGCCGGGAGGCGCGCCGAGCAAGGTCGAGCCTGGTCTCCTCGTCCGTCCCCCGGCCGGCCGTTGGTCGATGGTTCGTGCGTCTGGCAACCGGCGTGCCCTGGCAGGTCAGGGTCGGCAGGCGTCAGTCTGGCGGGGAATACTTCTGATCGACGGCGGGGCCGGGAAGTCCCGCCGTCACTGATGTCTGCCGCGATTGATCGTCTTGAGGGTATCGAACTGTGCGATTCCGACCTGCGCTGATTCTCCTGCTTATTGATGCTCTTCGCGTTCCCGCTCGTCTCCGCCGCCGCCAGCACCGGGTCGCCGATCTGGAACCCTTCCTTCCAGCGAACCTGGGCGCGGACCGACCAGCCTGTCTCCGATCTAGCCGTCAGCCGTACCTGGATGTGGGGGCCAGCCGGATACAGCGGCGGCGTTGTCGAGCCCTACGCGGAGGCGAAGGGCGGGAAGCGCATCGTCCAGTACTTCGACAAGTCGCGGATGGAGATCTCCAGCGACCCGACAGTGTCGCCGGATTCCGCCTGGTACGTCACCAACGGGCTGCTGGCCAGGGAGCTGATCACCGGTAAGGTGCAGGTCGGCGATAACAAGTACTGGAGTTGGGAGCCAGCCCAGATCCCTGTCGCGGGTGACGCAGTCAACCCGGTTGCGCCAACCTACGCGACGTTCGGCATGCTCCTTGGCGCTCGGCCCGCGACAGATGGTCAGACCCTGACGACCCGTGTCTGGCGCGAGGGCCGCACCACGCATGATGCGCAGCTGGCCAAGCACGGCGTCACTGCCGGTCATCGGGTCCAGGTCTGGGGTATCGACCACCAGGTGGCGTCGGTCTTCTGGGAGTTCATGAATTCCAGCGGCCTCGTGCTCGACGGCGGCAAAGTGGTTCAGGGCAAGCTGTTCCAGGACCCGTTCTACGCGACTGGCTATCCGATCACTGAGGCGTACTGGGCAAGGGTGAAGCTGGCGGGGGTAGATCGCGACGTGCTGATCCAGTGCTTCGAGCGTCGCTGCCTGACCTACACGCCCGACAACCCGGCCGGCTGGCAGGTCGAGGCCGGCAATATCGGGCAGCACTACTATCGCTGGCGCTACGCCGACAAGGCTCCGGTTCCAGCGCCGATCGGCTGATGCGCGTGGATCATCGGGCCTGCTCGCCAATTCTCACCTGAAGCACGGTGTTCCCCTCTGTTGCGGTAGCGTGTATCGTGGCCGGCAGAAGACAGGGAGTGGGAACGGGGGAATGGGTGAGCTGGATTGATACTGGGCTGGACGCAGCGCTCGGCAGAATCGACGCATTCGTCAACAAGCGGCTGGGCCATGACACCGAGCCGGGCATCGCGCTTGCGCTGACGACGCGCGACCAGTTGCTTGGTGTCGCGACGGCCGGCCTGGCTGATGCGGCGGGCGGCGCGGCGCTACGCGCTTCTCATCTGTTCGAATTCGGGTCGATCGGCAAGTCGTTCACCGCCGTCGCGCTCCTGCAACTGCGCGAGGAAGGCCGGCTCGACCTCGACGCGCCGGTGACCGACTACCTGCCGTGGTTCGCGGTGCAATCCGATTACCCGCCGATCGCCACCCACCACCTGCTCAGCCACACCTCGGGGCTGACCGGTGGGACTGACTTCGCGCCGGATCCTCGGTATGAGGTCTGGGCGGCGCGTGATCTCCACGTCGCCCATGCACCCGGCGAGGCGTTCCACTACTCCAACCTCGGCTACAAGGCGCTTGGCCTGCTGCTGGAGCGGTTGGAGGGCAAACCGTACGCTGAGATTGTCCGCGAGCGTCTGCTCGACCCGCTTGGGATGCGCGACACCATGGCGGTGATCGCCAATGCCAACCGGCCGCGACTGGCGACCGGTCACGTCTATCGCGATACGGACCGACCGCATCGCCCAGGCGACCCGCTCGCGCCGGCCAGTTGGCTGGAAACGAACACTGGCGACGGCTGCATCGTCTCGACCGCTGCCGACCTGACCGCCTGGCTGCGGATGCTGCTCAATCGCGGGTCTGGCTCGGCCGGCCGGATCCTCTCCGAGGAGAGCTTCGCCCTGCTGACCCGGCCGGTCATCGAGATGTCGCCCGGCTCCGGCCGCTGGTATGGCTACGGGCTCATGACGTTCGAGCAGGACGGCCAGCGGCTGCTCGGTCACACTGGTGGCATGGTCGGCTACGTGTCGGCGATGTTTGGCGATGTCGAACGCGGAGTTGGCGCGGTCGTGATGGTCAACGGCCCCGGCGCGCCGTTGCGGATTGCCACCGACGCCGTCGCTGTACTGGCTGCCGCGCACGATGGCCGCGATTTGCCGTCCCTCCCCGACGAGCCGGACCCCGACGCAGTCCCCGATGCGGAACAGTTCGCCGGTGTCTACCGTTCTGGCGATCGCGCCTGGGAGATCGTTGTCTCGGGCAACCGGCTGTCGCTGGTGGCCGATGGCCAGCGTGCGCCACTCCTTCCGCTGGGTCCGGCCGCATTTCGCGCCGAAGACCCTGCGCTCGCTCATATCTGGGTTCGCGCTCAAGTCGAGGACGGTCGCGCCGTGGCGCTGACCCACGGCGGCGATGTGTTCCATCGCGAGGGATTGGATGCGCCGGAGACGGCCGCGCTGCCGGAGGAGTTGCGCGCCTACCCCGGCCATTACCGCTCGCACAACCCGTGGGCGTCCGATTTCCGCGTTGTCTCGCGCGAAGGGCGGCTCTTCCTGCTCTTTCCGGAGCCGCCGGACGGCTTCGAGGGCGATCAACCGCTGGACCCGCTGCCGGATGGCTCGTTCGCTATCCGGTCAGGCGATTATGCCTACGATCGTATTCGATTCGACACCGTTGTTGATGGCGAGGCGCTGCGGGCGAATCTCTCCGGCGCCGACTACTATCGGTTCTTCACGCTGTAATTCGCCGTGGCGTTGGCCGGCGATAGTCTGGGGGGTGACATGCTCCGCACACCACTGTGTGATCTGCTGAAGATCGACGCGCCGATCATTCAGGCGCCGATGGGGGGCGCGGCAACAGGCCGACTGGCGGCGGCGGCATCGAACTCCGGCATCCTGGGGAGTATCGCCGCGCTGAGGATGAGCGCCGACACGCTGCGCGACGAGATCGAGGCGGCCCACGAGCGCACAAACGGCTCCTTCGCCGTCAACCACGGGTTGACGATCTTCGACGAGGAAGCGTTTCAGTCGACGCTCGATGCGCGGCCGGCCGTCATCTCCTTCGCCCTTGGCGACCCCGGCGACCTTGTGGCCCGCGCCCACGCGGCTGGCGCGGTCGTCATTCAGCAGGTGGTCACCGTCCGCGCGGCGGTGCATGCGGCCAGAAACGGAGTAGACATCATCGTGGCCCAGGGAACCGAGTCGGGCGGCAACACCGGCATGATCTCGACGCTGGAGCTCGTGCCGTTGGTGGTCGACGCTGTCTGGCCGGTGCCGGTTGTTGCGGCCGGCGGGATTGCCGATGGTCGTGGCGTCGCCGCGGCGCTGTCGCTCGGCGCGCAGGGCGTGAACCTGGGGACTCGCTTTCTCGCATCGCGTGAGGCGGAGATCGCGGAAGGCTGGAAGGAGATGATCGTCGCCGCCGGCCCGGGCGACATCATGAAGCTGGACGCCTGGAACGCGATCTTCCCTCCCGCGCCTGGCGATTACGCAACGGTGCCCTCGGTGATTCGCACTCCGTTTGCCGAGCGTGTGCAGGCGGCCTGGCGTGCCGGTACGCTCGATACCGAAGAGATGCGTCGCGAGATCGCCATTGCCGCCGTTGCTGGCCGCCAGTACGAGCTCGTTGCAATGGCCGGCCAGAGCGTCGGGATGATCGACGCCATCCTGCCGGTGAACGAGATCGTCCCGCGTATCGTTGCCGAGACGGTCGACGCGCTTCGCGCGGCCGGAGCGGCGATCGTAACGACCTAGCCACACCCCGGCCCGGAGGACCTCGCGAGGATTGCTACTCGCCGGCGCGCGGCTTCTCCGTCGCTGGCTCGAGCATCGATGACATCTCTGCATGACGACGATGAAGCCAGTCGAGCGCATCGACTCTTCGGATATCGATCACACGGTGCTCGATGGTGTACGCCTTCAGACGGCCAACGCGCACCTCGTGCCGGATCACCTCCGGACTGACATCGAGCAGCTGCGCAAGCTCGTCTGGTGTGTAGTGGTCCTTGTGCATGAGGTCGGTCAGTGACTTCTGATAATCGGGAAACAACATCGGAGACCTCCTCCCCTGGGTTCGAGAGGTTGCAGGCTTCTGTTCTACGCCCCTGACGGCATCGTCAATATCGACAACTACGCATATCGCGTGCCGCGATCGTGTCTCGGCCAACCGGTAGAATGACGGCACTGGCGGGCGGCTGGCATGTTCGCGGGATAATGAGGGGTCTTACACTGTGTTCGATGGTGGCACGCCTATTCTGACGCTGATGCTCGCTGTCATTGGCGGCGCGGCGTTGGTCGATGTCGTCCGTAATCGCCAGGCGCTGTTCGACGATCGCCTGACGATGGACGAGCGGCAGCGCCTGACCCGGCTGGCGTTGTTTGTCCTCGTCCCGTTGAGCGTGATCCTCCACGAGCTCGGTCACGCGGTCATGGTGAAGGCGTTCGGCGGCCAGATCGTTGGCTGGGGCTTCTATCTCTACTATGGGTACGTCGAGCACACCGGCTACTACACGCCGATCCAGCTTGCATGGATCGCCGTAGCCGGGACGGTGGTCAACGTCGTCCTCGGCCTTGGCGCTATCGCCTGGGCCTGGTTCCGGCCGGGCAACGTCGCGGTGCGCTATCTGTTGTTCGTCTTCGGCGCGTTCAGCCTGCTCAATTCGCTGGTGTTCTATCCGCTGCTCGACGCGCTCGGTGGTATATCTGGCGACTGGGAGACGATCTACTCGCGCCAGACACCGATCTTCAGCGCCGTCATCGGGTTGCTCCACGCGACGATTCTGATCGGCGGCGTTGCCCTCTGGCGTAACACCAGTATCCGCGCCGGATATGAGCGTCGCACCGGTCTGCGACGGGAAACCGCGGTGTTCGCCGGCCCGCAGCCAGAGCGCCAGCCCGACGGTAGTCAACGAGAGTTGGCCGGCGTTCTCGCAGTCGCCGCGGCGGCTGCCAGCAACGGCTGGCGGCACCCGGTCACGATTGCGACCGACGATCAGTCCGGCGGAGCGCAGGTCGTTGTGCGCTGGGCATCGGGCGGCTTCCAGCGCGCACTACTCGTCCACGCTGCGCCAGACGGCAATCACACGCGCGTCGAGCTTCACGCCGCCGTACAGGCGCTCGAGCCATCCTCTCATCCATTTCAGCGCCAGCTGGCCCGGGTCGACGGCATCCCGACGACCGAGGAGCTGACCCCGTATATCCGCCGGTTCCTCGATTATGTCGATACCTGGGACGGCGCGACCATCACAACACCGAACTGATTGATCTGTCACAGCGCGGTCCGCGAAGCGAGCACCCCGCGCCGGTCAGGGACGGACGGACTCCCCCATCAGCCCCCACCAGGGCAAGGCCACGAGCAGAATCGTCGTGACGCTGGCGATTGTCAGGATGACTCCTGCGCGCGCCAACTCCCCCGCCGCGTAATGCCGCGTGCGGTAGGTGATCAGCGCCGTCGCGAGCTGGACGGGGTAGAAGATCGTCGTCTGCGAGATGATCGGCGCCATCAGCCCGACCACGACCGGATTCAGGCCGAGCGGGCCGGCCAGCGACATCAATAGTGGGATCGTGATGCCCAGCACGGCTGTGCGGTTCGGAAGAATTGCGTTGACAACCGCAACGATTGCCATCAACACCAGCAGTTGTGGCACCAGCGCGAACGTCTCCAGCGGCACTTGATCGACGATGGTCGCCGCGACCCACGCCGCCGCGCCACTCTGATTGAGGGCCGAGGCGAGCGAGAGGGAGCTGGCGGTGACCAGGAAGATCACCCATGGCGACCCCTCTTCGAAGTCTTCCCAGCGCAAGACGCCGACGAGCGGCAGGAACAGGGCGGTCGCGCCTATCAGCGCCGGAACGGCTGGGTTGAGGTGATGGATGAAGTCGGTCAGCCAGAGCGTTGTCGTCGCGCCGATGATCACCAGTCCGCGCCACTCGGCCGCGCTCATCGGTGACAACGCCGGCGTCGATGCGCCGCCTTCGCCGATTGCCGCCGGAAGCTCACCCGGCCGGTAGAGCAGAAACAGGGAAATGCCCACGATGATCAGAATGGTGTACATCGGCACCGACATGAGGACGAACCAGTGAGCCCAGGACATGCCGCCGACGAGCGATGATGCAACCACCGGCACTGCCCCGCCGGTCAGTACGGCGGTCGATGCGAGTGGCTGAAGAATCGCCGTCCCAATCATGACCAGACGCGGCAATGGGTGGCCGCGGCGGATCCTGTGGGTCTGAAAGACCGACTCGTAGGTCGGGATCAGCATCGCGGTGCGTGTCAGCGCCGATGGAACCAGCACCGCCATCGGCGGCATCATCGCCATCATCTGGGCGTAGAGTCGCCGGCCGCTCCCGCGCGCGCCGCGAACCAGCATCTGAGCCAGCCGGCGAGCGAGCCCGGTTTTGACCGTTGCGGCGCCGAGCGCCAGCGCGCAGAGCAGGAAATAGGGCGCCGGGGACTCGAAACCAGCCAGCGCCGTCTTCAGTGCCTCGTCGCTCGTGCCGGGGCCGACCAGCGCCAGCATCGCGACGACCCCGAGTGATGTCGCCGCGATCGGCATCGCCTCCGACATCCAGAGGATCAGCCCGGCGATAACCACCGAGAGGACGCGCACACCCCACGGACTGAGGTCATCGATAGTTGGCGGCGCGATCGAGGCCATGACTGGAAACGCAAAGGCGACGGCCGTCACGATCAGCCGCCGTTGCTGAAGCCTGGTAGATGCCCGATCCTCACTCAACCGCGCGCGCTCCCCCAATGCCGATGCTACTGGTTGTTCCGTAACCCGGCCAGCATCCGCCTCAGAGCGGGGCCACCGGCCAATCCCTGTTGGCGCCCCACTCCGCCCATGAGCCGTCGTAAACGCGGACACGCGACACTCCCAGTGCCCGAAGCGCAATGTATGGAAGGCAGGCCAGCGTGCCGTGCAGCCCGAAGACGACGATCTCAGGGATATCTGCCGGCACACCTGCCGTCGCGAGTTGTTCGCGCAAGGCATCCGGGGCGATGAGTGCCGGACTATCGCCTATCGTAAGGAACGTCTCGCGCGGCAGCCAGTGGCTATTGGGGATTGTCCCCAGGCGCAGCCGATCGAACCATGTCTCCCGGCGCTCCGCTGCTGTGCGCGTATCAAGAATCGCCAGATCATCCCGCTCAAGCCACGTCGCGAGGTCGCGGCCATGGGCCACGACGCTTTCGTTCTGGCGAATATCGATCCCGCCCTGTCTGTGATTGGCCTGCCTGTTACCGGCTATCAGGGCGGCCGCGTCCCACGCCTGTTTGCCGCCGTCGAGCAGCCGGGCATGGGTGAACCCGCTGGCATGCAGCATCCAGATAACCCGGCTGGCCCAGACGCCGCCGGATCGGTCATAGCAGACGACGGAGGAGTCGGGCATGATCCCGGCATCGCGGATAAGCCGCTGCCGCCCATCCGCGCCGGTCAGCATTCCGTAGATGTCATTATGGATTTCGATCGTGTCTTGCCACCAGACGTGCGACGCGCCCGGCAGGTGGCTCTGGCGATACGATCGCGCCGACGAACAGTCGATGAGGCGCAGCGTCGGGTCATCCAGCCGGCCAGCAACACCTGCTGCGGACATCAGCAGCGTGCCATCGGGATACGCGTCGGTCGAGAGGACGGGTGCCTCGCCGATCTCGTTGCCCTGCGGCAGGCACGCGCTGGCCAGAAGCCCTACCCCGGCCGCGAGCAGCGCGCGCCGGCTCAACCGGATGGCTGCTGGCACATCCGTTGCGAAGTCGGTGGCGAAGGCGCGACCAGGTTCGTTGGCTGGCGGTTGCATAACAATGTGTGTGATTTCAGCGATCTTTCAGGTCGTCTTCACCGATGCCTCAGACTGATGCCCGACACTGAGGCCAGAGAATTCCCGGCTCTGCCCCGGGGGACGTCTCCGGTCGGTCGAGCCGATGATGCCACACGCTGGATCGCGTCCGTGGCGCGGCTGAAGGAAGGGAAACGAACGCTATGCAACCCCAGAGACGGTTTTCGCTCTCATATCTGCTGATGGTCGTCGTCATGGCGCTGTCGATCGGCGTGCTCGGCGCTTGCTCGACCGGGTCGAGCAGCTCCAACAACGGCACGGCTGTTCTGGCAACTGCGACGTCGACGTCGGGCGTCGGGTCATCCTCGACCGGCGCGACGGCGAACACGACCAGCACGAAGGTTGAGGCGACCAGCGCGAAGGCATCTCCCGCAACCGATGGCGCCTATCCGTTCCTGGTCGCGACATCACCCGGCATGCCCTACAACAACATCGCCGACATGGTCGATGTCGTCAATAAGGCGGTTGTGACGGTCATCAACAAGCAGACGTTCGCCGGCTTTGGTCAGACGACCAGCCAGCTGCAACCGGCCGGCAGTGGCACCGGCTTCATCGTCAGCACTGACGGTTATGTCATTACAAACAACCACGTCGTTGAAGGCAGTGATAGCCTGAGCGTCATTTTCCTCGACGGCACCGAGATCCCGGCGAAGCTGGTCGGCACCGATTCGGTGAGCGATCTCGCCGTGATCAAGATCCAGGATCCGGTACCGGCCACCGTCTCGCTCGGCGATTCCAGCTCGTTGCGTGTTGGCGAAGCGGTTGTCGCGATCGGTAGCGCGCTCGGTGAGTACACCAACACCGTGACGCAAGGAATCGTCTCCGGCCTCGGCCGCTCGCTCGATTCGCAGGGCGGCTCCGGGATGGAGAACATGATCCAGCACGACGCGCCGATTAATCCCGGCAACTCCGGTGGGCCATTGCTGAACATGCAGGGCCAGGTCGTCGGGGTCAATACCGCCGTCGTTCGCCAGGCCGAGCCTGGGGTGACAGCCGAGGGACTCGGCTTCGCGATCCCGAGCAACACCGTCAAGGACATCGCCCGCCAGCTCATTGAGAATGGCAAGGTTGTCCGGCCGTTCCTCGGCATCTCCTACACGCTGATCAATCCGCAGTTGGCCGCTGCCCAGAACCTGCCGGTCGATCATGGCGCCTATGTCGCCGATCTTCAGGTTGGCGGGCCGGCCGCGACAGCCGGAATTCAAAAGGGCGACATCATCACCGCGATCGATGGTGAGCAGATCAGTCAGACCACCTCGCTGCAGGACCTGCTGTTCCAGCACAAGCCGGGTGACTCAGTCGAGCTGACGGTTGCCCGCGGCACGTCCGGCCAGACGACCACCGTGAAGGTGACACTCGGCACCCGGCCGGCCAGCACATAACAACGCACGCGGCGGTCGATATGCCTCGACCGCCGCACCCTTCGCTCTTACCCTCCTTAACCCCACCCCCACCTCAAACATCGGCCGGGGCAATTCGCCCCGGCCGATGCGCGTTCCGCGATATCATCGTCCAGCGAAGATGAGGAGATGGGACGCGTGCAATCCCCGATCTGGCAGGATGCCGAGTTGCCAATCGCGAGTCGTGTGCTCGCGATCTGCGCGCACCCTGACGATATCGAGTCGTGGTGCGGTGGGACGCTGGCGTTGCTCGTCGAGCGTGGTTGCGACGTCGCGCTGGCGCTATTGACGGCCGGCGAGAAAGGGTCGCCTGACCGTACGGCGCGGCCCGAGCAGATCGCTTCGATCCGACGTGCCGAACAGGCGGCAGCCGCCCGGATGCTGGCGATCTCCGACGTGCGCTTCCTCGAGGGACGCGATGGCGAGTTGGAGGATGGGCCGGCGCTACGCGGCGCGGTAGTGCGGCTGCTTCGGGAGATCCGCCCCACCGTCGTCTTCACCCACGATCCAGAGCATCCATACCCGCCGTATCTTGCGCATCGCGATCATCGTGTTACTGGCCGGGTTGTGCTTGACGCCGTCTACCCGATGGCACGCGATCACCTGTACTTTCCCGAGCAGATTGCCGCCGGGCTGGAGCCGCACGCCGTCGAGCAGGTCTGGCTTTTTGGGACGCTCGCCCCCTCAACCGTCGTGGACATCTCAACGACCCTGGAACGGAAGATCACCGCGCGGCTGGAGCATCGCTCGCAAACCAGCGACCCCGATGCCTTGCGGAACAGTTGGCGCGAGCGCGCCGTGGCTGTTGGCGCGCCATGGGGAATTGGGTTCGCGGAGACGTTTAGCGTGCTGAGGGCTGGATGATCCGGCAGCATGCTCCCGGCGCTGTACAGCGCCGGGAGCACAACTGACTACTGCATCACATAGCTGACCGACACGGTCACGACCACCTGCAGCGTGCCGGGGTCGAGCGACGGAGCGCCTCCACCCTTCTCCGCGGCGGCGGCGGGGTATGGCATCGGCGCGCCGGAGGCTGACGTCCCCTCGCTGATGGTCAGGACGGATCCGAGGGTTGCGTTGGACAGGCTGGCCAGATGTTCCGCGCGGGAGCGGGCATCGGTGACAGCGAGCTCACGCGCCTGACGGACGGCGCTCGACGTGTCCTCGAGCGTGAACCAGATGCCATTGACCTGGTTGGCCCCGGCATCGACCGCAGTCTGGATGACCTCGCCCGCCTTGCCGATCTCGCGCACCTTGACGGTCACCATTTGCGTGACGTTGTAGCCGATGATCGGCTGGTTGGGCTGGTTGTAGTCCTGCTCGACGTAGACCGAGTAGTTGGTGGTCTGAACGTCTTTATCGGCGATGCCGGCTCGCTTCAGCGCGTCACGCACCGAGTTCATTGCCGTCGTGGCATTGCTCTGGGCGGTTGCCAGTTGCGGGTCGCGTATGTTGACGCCGAGGTTGAGGACGGCAACGTCGGGAGTTACCGAAACGATCCCCTCGCCGCTGACGTTGATCGTCCGGGTCGTATCGGTCTGAATGGCCGTTGCTCGACTCCCGTCATGATCCCAGGCGCCGATCGCGACGGCGGCGACAACCGCAACCGCAACCAGCACCCCCGCTACGAAATAAGTCCCTTTCGCGAATGATGATCTCATGGCATGCTCCTGTCCTTCCGATCAATGACGATGGGCTTCTGTTGATATGACGCCGGCAGGTCAGGAACGGTTCCACCGTCGTTGGCGGAGCCGTGGGAGCGCGATCATCAGCCCGAGGAGCACGACGAAGATGGTCACCAGCCCGAACTCGATCGCGCGCAACTGTGCCTCTCGGGGCGGCGCAGTATGGAGCGTCGCTGACTCGCGACCGTTGGTCGGCTCCGTGGAGACGGACTGAGCCTCGGCTGCTGCGACGTCGGCGGCGGGAGACGCCACAGGCGTCGCCTGGGACCCGGCCTTTGCTGCCATCGTCTCTTCGGTCACCTCGGCCGGCGCCGCGCCACCAGCCACGCCGGCCGATTCGGCGGATGTCGTTGCCGCCAGATCGCCCGTGACTGGCCGGTCGATTCGAGTCGTTACCAGATCGACGCCCAGAACAAGCACAAACAAAACCGCCGCGGCAGCAGTCGCCCAACGCAGCGCGCGTATCTGCCGCTCATGCCAGCGGCTAACTGGCACGAGCAGCGTTGGCTCGCGGGCTCCGGCTGGCCCTTGTCGGGCGAGATCGCCTGACAGCGAGAACGAACGTGGCAGCGCAATGTCTGGCAGGTTGCTCATGGCGGCGACAATCACGCGAAGCTCGTCGGCAACCTGCTGGCATTCCTCGCAACTCAACAGGTGCTGCTCGATCGCTGCGCGTTCCTCGGGCGTCAGGTCTTCGGGGGTGTCAAGCCAGACGGCGATCGTCTCCGCGTCGATATGATCCATTGGACGCCGCAACGTGGGCGGGCGCTGGTCGCTCACGGCATCCCTCTCATCCATCCTGCGGTGATCGATTCCGAGCTGAGACGAATGCCCGCTGGCGTGCGACGGCGCGCCTGGTCACTCATCATGATCTCTGCTTTCCTGACGTTGCGGCCGGCCAAGAAGTTCCCGACCCGCCTCATCAGCCACCAGGATCTCGCGGAGCCGCGCGCGTCCGCGGTTGATCCGCGATTTGACCGTCCCGAGCGGAACGCCGCTGATCTCGGCGATTTCGTCGTAGGGGTATCCGTGGATGTCGCTGAGCACGATCGCGAGACGCTGGTCGGGCTGGAGTTGCGCGAGTGCTCGTTCCAGCGTGCGAGAGAGCTCGCTGCGGCTAGCGAGATCGAAGGCATCCTCGTCGGTCGACTCCGGTTCCCAGGCGCTGTCATCGCGCTCCCGGCGCGCGTCGAGTGACTCCACCGGACGCCGCGCGCCCGCGCGGAGTGAATCGAGAGCGCGGTTGGCGGCGATTCGCAGAATCCAGGCACGGAATCCGCCGGGATGCTCGTTGCGAAACGTATCGAGTGCCTGCCACGCGCGCAGAAAGGCGTCCTGGGTGATGTCTTGCGCTGATTCGGGCGATCGGACGTGACGAAGAGCGACTGCGTAGACCACATGCTCGTGGCGGGCGACTAGCATGTTGAACGCCGCGAGATCACCTGCCTGCGCCGCCGCGATGAGCGGAGCATCGTTGGGGATTGCCCGCTCGTCATCAGCGCGGCGAAGCCGCAGGCCAAAAAGCACGCTGCTAGATCCTCTCGGTCGGCCCGGGATCGGTGATCGACGGCCTGCCCGCGCCGTGGCGGCATTATAGTGAACGCGACCATGGCCACGTGCTGGTTGCTTCAGTATTCCCGGCCGGCCACTGTGTTGAGTACACTAGCGCGACGCGTCGGTTGGTCTGGGGGATCGTCGGCGCGAGACAATTCGACAGTATCCAGGTGACACGTATGGCAAACGCGACAACGCTTCAGCCCGAGCGGGTGGCGATTATCGGGCTCGGTCGATTCGGAATGAGCCTCGCCCGCGAGCTCCACGACCTCGGCTACGAGGTCACCGCCGTCGATATCGACGAGCGACGTGTCGCCGACGTGGCGAACTTCGTCGCGCTGGCCGCCCAGGGCGACGGCACTGACGAGGAGTTGCTGCGATCGCTGGCGGTCGACCACTCCGATGTCGCGATCGTCGCGCAGGGTCAGAGCCTGGAGGGCAGTGTCCTTGCGACGTTGCTACTCAAGCGGCTGGAGGTTCCCTGGATCGTCGCCAAGGCGCGCACCCGGCTACATGGTGAGCTGTTGGAGCGCATCGGCGCGGATCGTGTCGTCTATCCAGAGGCGGAGGCCGGCTCGCGGCTGGCCCACTCGCTCGGCGTCCGCAACATCAACGACTACATTTCGCTGACTGAGTCGTCCGGTGTGGCAAAGGTCGTTGCGCCGCCGCACTTCATCGGCCACACGATCGCCGAGCTGGGCACGTCGCAGCATGCGCAGCTCAACCTGCTGATGATCAAGCGTGGCCGGCGGGCGGTCGTGATGCCGCACTTCGAGGAGCGCATCCAGACGGGGGACGAGCTCTTGCTCGTAGGCCCGGATATCGAGATCTACAAGTTCATGCATCCGGGGCGTGAGCTGGCCTGATGAGCGGCCAGCCAACGCGCCGCCCCGGTGACCGGATCATCCGCCGAAGGTTGCAGGCCACCCAGGTCATCGAGCTCCCCCCCCCGCCAGAGCGGCCGTCTGTGCCGAACGTCCGCAACCATGCCAAGATGTTCGCGCTCGGGCTCCTGGCTCTCGTCGTTGGCGGTGGCGCGCTACTCAGCCTGCCGTGGTTCAGCCGCACTGGCGAGTGGACGCCGTTCATTGACGCGCTGTTCACTGCGGTCTCCGCCACCTGCGTTACCGGGTTGATCGTCGTTGATACTCGCGATCACTGGAACTTCGGCGGGCAGTTCCTCATTCTCGCTCTGATCCAGGTCGGCGGGCTGGGATTCATGGTCGGGGCCAGCCTGCTGCTGCGGGCGCTCCAGCGTGGCGTCGGCAGCTTGCGCGATACGTTGCTGCTCCAGGATGGCGCGCCGACGCTCTCGCTCCGCGAAGCGGCCGAGCTATCCGGCCGGATCGTCCGATTCACCCTGGTGATGGAAGCCATCGGCGCGGTGGTGCTGGCAACCCGCTTCGCCTTCGATCGGCCACTCCACATCGCGATCTGGCAAGGGATCTTCCACTCGATCGCCGCGTTTTGTAACGCGGGCTTTGACCTGCAGGGTGGCTTTCGCTCGATCTCAGACTATCGGGAGTCATATGTCGTCAACGTGATGTTGATGATCCTCATTCAGGCGGGATCGCTCTCGTATCTCTTCTTCGCCGATATCGCCCTTCGGCGGCGATTCAAGCGCCTGTTGCTGGAGACGAAGATCATTCTGATCGTGAATGTGCTGATGCTGGTGATCGGCGCTGGCGTGTTTCTCGGCGCAGAATGGAACGCGTCGCTGGTCGGCGTGCCGTTGATTGACCGGCCGTTGGTGGCGCTGTTCCAGAGTGTCTCGGCACGGACCGCCGGCTTCGCCTCAGTCAGCTTCCATCAGGCGACGAGTATCACCCTGTTTGCCTGGGTGGCGATCATGTTCGTCGGCGGGGCGTCTGGCTCGACGGCGGGCGGCGTGAAGCTGACGACAGTCGGCGTCGTTGGCCTGGCGGTGTTCTCGACCGTGCGTGGCCAGATGGAGACGCAGGTATTCGGCCGGCGCATTCCAACGGCGCTGGTCTTTCGCTCGATGGCAGTGATCGCGATCATGTTCATGGCGCACTTCATCGCCACGCTCGGCGTCGTCATCAGCGAACACCTCACCGGCGGCGATGTGCCGTTCATCGACATTATGTTCGAGACGATGAGCGCGATCGCGACCGTCGGCGTCACGACCGGCATTACGCCGCACCTCTCCGGCGCGGCCAAGCTCGTCCTCTGCGCGACGATGTTCTTCGGCCGGCTCGGCCCGCTGACCGCCGTCTACGCCCTCCAGATCCGCCAGCATGTCGTGCGCTACAAGTTCCCCGAGGCCCCGATCCGGATCGGATAGGCGCGGCGACGGATCAGATGGTGAACAGCCACTATCGCGCAGGAGGCAGCTGGACGAGGATCTGCCAGGGACCGCGCGCCTGTTGACCGTAGCCATCGAGCGTCAGCGTGAGTTGTGAGGCTTCGGCAGCGATCGCGCCAGTGAAGGCGAAGCTGCTGCCGTCTGCCCAGCTTGTGAGGGGGTCTGACTTCCCGAAGTTCGTAGACGCTCCTGAGAAGGCGTATTGGTTGCCAAGATTATCCGTCAATGTAACGCCATTTTCACCAGGGTAGCGCAACAATAGACTTCCGCGATGATCCGGCACAGTATTCTGGATACGCAGCACGAACTGCTTTTCCTGGATCGTGACGCTGGCGACCTCGAATTGCTCACCAGCCACTACTAACGGAGTGTGCAGATCGACCTGCGTTCCTTCTGCGGCGCTCGCGATGCTGCGCCCGTCGATCGGGAAAGTCAACGTGAGGGGTTGCGAGACTTCGACGAGGATCGGAGCAAGCGCAATGGTCAGCGTCGCGCCCGCCGGGAATGGCGGGAAGGTGGCCACAAAGGCGCCGTCGTGGTTGTCAATCTGTTTGGGCATGAGCTGAGTGCCATCAGCGAGCTGTACCATAATTTCGGTCGATTCAAAGTTGCTACCCGATTGAGACGCGATGCGATACGTGACGGTGGCGTGCGTTGGCGCCAGCATAATCGCATCGACGAAGAAGGTAATGCCATCGGCACTGTGCTGTTGGTCAACGGTGAGCTGCGACGAGGCCGGCGCCCCGAGCGCAGCGGGCGTGAAGCGGAACGACCAGTCTCCTTCGAGGATCTGTCCTCGTTCCTCCGGTGATTCCGGGCGGAAGCGAAGTGCCGTTATCGTCGCGCTGACCTCTCGCGCTGGCTCGGTAATCGGGTCAAACACCAGGCTGAGCTCCCAGGCAGTAATCTGCTGCGCTTCTGCCCCGTTGCTGAAGATCGGTCGCAGGTTGCCAAGTGAGGCGCTGTGCCAGCTCAGGCCGTCAAGGCGCAGATCCGTTGGCGCAGGAGCATCGAGCTGCGCGAGTGCCGGCCCACTGCCCGTATCAGCGTCGACAATCGTGAACGTGAGAACAGTGCGGTCCGCCGCAAGCTCGACATTCGTCAGGCTCACGGTCATACCGGCCGAGGTTGTCACGATCGGTAGCGACGGCGTCGTTGGCGCTTGTGAACGACCAGTCGAGAGCAGCCCTGGCATGACCAGCAGCGCAACCATGGCAAGCGCGATGACCCCGGCGAAGAGCCACCAGCGAGATCGGGAACGCCTCATGCGACTATCCTCCTCGCTCTGTTGTGCCCTTGGGCCGGCTGGTTTGTCGTCACTCGCTGGACCTCACGGCTCGTCCTCTCGGTGGTGATCACGCTCGAAGCATCCTTCGGAGGACATCCGAACGAAGGCAATTCGCTGCCAGTCGCTAGTTCCAGGCCGGGGCGCCGCAGCCATGCCGAGCGTAGCTAGCAACGAGGGCAAGGACAACTACCGTTGCTCGGTGGTCGGTGCGGCCGAACGCTCAACTTACCACCCTGTACTAGGGCACACGAACCTACAGTTCCGGCGTAGGTCCCGAAATGCCACGGTTCACCTCCGAGGTTCTGCCCAGACTGTGATATTGCAGTTGTTGAACCACAGCGCCCCGACGACCAGGAGAATTCCTACGATGACCGCCCAGGAAGTATGAATAACTGAACGTGCTATTCCCCCGCTCGCCCCGCTGATCGAGCTTCGACCAAGCGAGGACAGAAGCGGCCATCGCATCAGTTGCACGTCGCCGATGAGTCCTACAATAAGCATGTTATTCTCCAGGTCGGACCAATCGACATGGTTGCGATCGCGATATCAGCGATGTACGCGAGGTGTCCCGGTACCGCATAGAACTTGACCCCCACCAAACGCCAGTAGTTGCCGTAATAGTCACCCTGTCTGGGCAATCCACGGTCGATATGTCTGGCACCACCACTCGACACATCCCTTGAAGATGCCTCGCGAGAAATACTTGATAGTAAGTGTATCCATAGGGCCGCCATATGTAACCTGACAATAGACCGTTGTGACCCTGCCCATAGATGTACCCCCATGAGACATTGTCTTGCACCATAGTCCAGGAACACCATGCGCCTGGAGTGACTGATCCACTTCCATTCGTCACACAACTGTGATTTGATGATACGCACACTATCCATACTACGATACTAAGAGCATTCTTCCCGTATATATATTCAGTGTACGGCCCGTAGCAGCCAGATGATAACAGTAATGAATTGTCTAGCAGAGACGCGGAATCGCGTTGTCCGGCGCCGATTTCAACAGTCTGGTTCGCTGATACAACCGCTGTTTGCTCTTCGATCGATAGCGAGTCGAAGAATTCGCTCGCCGCATCGATGGCCCCTTGGTCGTGGAGCTCGTTGAGACGGCCGAGAATAGTCCGGACCGCCGAGATGCCTGGTGTATCTGCTCGCGCCTGGCCGACGAGCGGGAACACGGATGCGACGAGTAACAGTATGACGATCACGAACACGACTAACTAGCGGGGTTTGGTGGCTGCCATCGTTTCAGGCTCCTATCCCTCCGACGTGCGACCGTTGATAATGTCAATCATCGAACAGCCGACAATGGACGCCCATCGGGAGTTCCGCCAAAATCATGGCACTGTACTGCCAACATGATGGCGGATCGATGCCAAGACGCCATCACGGCAGATAACCACACAGCGTTGCGCGAATCAGGAGCTCCTCGCGAGAGCCAGCGCCAAAGCGCTCCCGGAGACCTGCGACGGCTCGCTCGACGGTCCGTGGGCTCATCTCCATCTGCGCCGCGATCTCAGGAACCGAGTACCCTCGCCCCATCATGCTCAGGATTCGGCCTTCTCGCTCCGAGATTGTCGGCGGCTCGGCGATCAGGCAGAAGCGCGTCCGCATCGCATTGACGTAGGCCTCGGCGATGTCATTGTGCAGCACGACCGTCTTGCCGTTCATCGCGATCGCCAGGTGCGGCAAGGTGTCGTAACTCGTCAGACCGTCCCATCGGAGGTAACCGGACACCCCTACCTCCGCGAGCATTAACAGATGGTCGGGGTCGAAGGAGGTCGTCAGGATCACGAACGTCGCGTTCGGTAGGATCCGACGCATCTGCCGGAGCGGCTGCAAGACCGGTTCATCACCACATGGCTCGGCGGCGAGGACGACATTGGGCCGGCTAATCTCACCCACCCTCAACGCTTCCGACCACGAGCGTGTGACTCCGACGACCCGGACGGTCTCGACTGCTCTGAGCTGGTCGATTAGTCCTGGCCAGGCGACGAAATCGGAAGGGACGATCAGGAGCCGGGTCTGTGCCATCGTCGGCGCTCCTTATGTGTCAGTTCGCTGAACCATAACAGGACATTGCCCATGTCGCAAAGTTGGCTCAATCGGTAGTGCGCAGGTTTCGGCTACCGTCGCCGGTGACAGCCGCCGGCCGATCGTGCGAAGATACGCCCATTAGCGCAACGGCGCCGCGCGACGCGGAGAGTGGGGAGAAATCATGGCAGTTACGACTCTGCTGGCGAAGACGGTATTCGACGCTACTGGGGACGAGTTCATCCGCGACGGGTTCGTCCAGATCGAGAACGGCAAGATCAAGGCGATCGGCCGGCGCGAGGATCTCGGCTCGGCAGCCAGTGGCGCGCGCGACCTGGGCGACGCGACGATCCTGCCGGGTCTGGTGAACATGCATACGCACCTGACGCTGTCGGGTAGCCGCCAGTGCCTGCACGATGCGCTCTACGACACGTACGAGCAGAAGATGATGCGCGCTGTCGAGCACGCCCGCCAGGCGATTATGTCCGGCGTGACGACAATCCGCGACTGCGGCACACTCGACTCGATCGTCTTCTCGGTCCGCCAGGCGTCGGCGGACGGCCTGATCGCCGCGCCGCACGTCTGGGCCAGCGGCAATGTGTTGACCTCGACAGGTGGCCACTGCTACTTCTTCGGCAACGAGGTCGATACTGTCGAGGAGGCGCGCCGCGCCGTCCGCGAGCAGGTCAAGGCCGGCGCGGACTTCGTTAAGGTCATGGCGACCGGTGGCGGGCTGACGCCGAACACCAACCCGCGCGAGGCGCAGTTCGACGAGGCGCAGATGAAGGCGATCGTCGAGGACTCGGCCCGCCTCGGCCGCTACGTCGCCGCCCACTGCCACGGCACGCCGGGCATCCGCAACGCCGTCGCCGCGCAGGTCCGCACGATCGAGCACTGCTCATTTATGGTCCCCGATGGCGTCCACTACGAGCAGCCGGTCGCCGACGAGGTCGCCGAGAAGGGCATCTACGTCTGCCCGACCTTTGGCGTCGGCGAGCGCGCCCGCCAGTGGATGGAGCAAGAGGGCATTGACAACCCGTTCGCCGCAACCCGCAACCAGCGAGTGGATAGCCTCCGGAAGCTTTGGGACACGGGTGTGAAGTTCGTCTCCGGCAACGACGCAGGCGTCACGATGACCCGCTTCGATGACTTCCAGCTCGACCTCGAGCTGTTAGTCGAGCACGTCGGCGCAAGCTCGGCGCAGGCGATCCGCACCGGCACCAGCCAGGCCGCCGAGGCGATCGGCTCTGACGATTTCGGCTCACTAGCGCCCGGCAAGCGCGCCGACATCCTCGCCGTCCGCGGCAATGCCATGGACGACATCGGCGCTCTGCGCAACATCCTTCTCGTCCTCAAGTCCGGCCAGGCAATGGTCGATAACGCATAACGACCCACGACGACGCGGGCGCGGCGATCTGCCTCGCCCGCGTGAGGCGAGAGGGATGTGCTGCTGGTCGTTTCGTAGGGACAGCGCTCGCGCTGTCTGCGGCCCACAGGCCGCTACACGCGTGCTGGTCAAGGAGATTCGGGTGTGCCAGGAACAGGCCGAACCTCGCTCCCGACGCTCATCGCCCCGCCTGGAAGGGTTCGACTACTCGCAGGAGAACTACTATGTCATCGGCGCGGAGATGTCGGCCTGCGGGCCGAGGACAGGGCGAGCCCTGTCCCTACCCAATCGTTCGAATTCACCCATCCGTCTATCCCGCTCCCCGCCGCTACTCCACCGCCTCCAGCACCTTTGCCAGGCAGGCGTCGGTCGATTCGCCGTCGATCCAGCGAAGGACGACGACGAGGTCGTGGTCGGGGGAGACCCAGATGATGTTGCTCCCGGCGCCGCGGGCAGCGTAACTGTTGGTGGGCAAGCTCGGGAACTGCAGGTGGTCGGGATTGAGCCACCACATGAAGCCGTAGACCGGTTCGACCGTGCTGGGTGTCGTTGCCTCGTCGATCCAGCGCTCGGAGAGGATCTGCCGGCCACCCCAGCGACCGCGCTGAAGGAAGAGCTGGCCGAATCGAGCATGATCGGGTGTGGCGATCCAGACGCCGCCGCCGAAATGTCCGCCGCCAGAGACGCCGTGGATGCGCTTTCCGTCGATGTCCTCCCAGGATGTGCTGTAGCCGTGCCATACCCACGTATCCGACGCGCCGATCGGCCCCATGACGTGCTCGTCCAGAACCTCCGGCAGCGGCCGGCGCCAGATCTGCATCAGTGCGAACGAGAGCAGGTTCACTCGCACGTCGTTGTATTCGTAGAACGTGCCGGGCGTCTGAATCGCTCGGTCAACCCCCTTGCGCCGGTCCGCGATATCGCGCTTGCCCCAGAGCGTGCCGGTCCACTCGCTCGTTTGCTGGAGCAGATGGCGCCAGGTGATCTGTCCGTTATGCTCGCCACTGAAGTGTGCGGTTGGGACCAGGGCAGAGACACGCTCGTCGAGATCGGGGATCATGCCGCGATCGAACGCAAGGCCGGCAACGGTCGACAGGTAGCTCTTCGAGATGCTGTAGGTCATATCCACCCGGTCGATATCGCCCCACTCGGCGGCAACCGCGCCATGACGCAGGATCATGCCGTTGTGCCCGCCACGGTCCTTCAGCGGTCCGACGATCTCATTATCTGGCAGGTCGAGCGCGACACGGGTATGGTGATCCCCCTTCGCTTCGTGCTCCTTGATGAACGCGATCGCAGCGTCGAGCCGTTCCGGGTCAAGGCCCAGCTCCACCGGGGCGCGTCGCTCCAGCCCCTTGCCAGCCGATGGTGTTGTCGCCATTATCGTGTGCTCCTCTCCCCATGGATGGTCATCACCGACGCACTCGTGCCGGTGTCATGGTGATCTCGTCGATCTCCACGTGAACGAACAATCGCCAGGTGACGGTCCGTGCGATCGCGCGACCAGGACGCCTGCTGCTCGCGTCTCCTCCCTGCGGCCGGCGCCATTGTGCTACGTCGTGCGAAGCTCTTTCATACGAGTCGTGCTGAGGCCAACCAGCACCATCGCCAACAGCGCCGCCCCGGTCACAGCTTTCGGCGTGCCTGCCCGCTCGGCAATCGCGCCGAGGGCGAGCGCGCCAAACGGCGTGAAGCCACTCGTCAGCATGTAGACACCCATCACGCGCCCGCGGACTCGCGCGTTGCTGAGCAGCAGTAAGAGCGCGTTGCTGAGCGACCCGAAGATCGAGCCGGTGATGCCGGCCATGAACAGCCCCACCATCGCCAGGATCGGCCCGGGGCTGGCGGCGAAGCCAGCGACAGCCGCGCAGTAGACCGTCGCCAGTATCATGACGGCGAGCCCTTTGCGCTCGACCCGGTCCATCGTCGCCGCAACGAGCGCCCCGGTCAACGCGCCGACGCCGCTGGCTGCCATCAGTATCCCAAGCCCGGCAGCCCCGATATCGAACACATCGCGCGCGAAGACAGGCATCAGCTGGATGTAGGGAAACACCAGCGTTGCCGGGATCGCGGTCAACAGCATGAGTGAGCCAATAGCAGGCTTGCGGCGCACCTCGGTGAAACCGTCGAGGATTCCGCCCGGCGCGATCCCGCCGCGCTCGTTCGGAACCGGCTCGATTCGCATCGTTGCGAGTAGCGCGCCGGCCAGCGCAAACGCCTGGATGATGAAGCAGATAGCGACGCCGAACAACCCGATGATCCCGCCGGCGATCGACGGCCCGATAATCCGCATCGCGTTCGCCCCAGCCGAGCTGAGCGAGACTGCGTTCGCCAGATGCTCGCGCGGGACCAGCGACGGCACGAACGTCTGCCGAACGGTGCCGTTGACTGCCATAATCGCGCCGTTTATCGCTGCCGCGACCAGCAAGTGCCAGCTCTCGGCGGACCCGCTCAGGATCAATGCGGCGAGCAGCGTCGCCGTGCCCATCGCAGCCCACTGGGTGGCCATCAGTACGCGACGCTCGTCGGCGCGGTCGATCAGTGCGCCGGCCGGCAGTGTGATCAGCAGATAGGGAACGCCGGCCGCGAACCCAATCAGCCCGACCCACAGCGGTGAGTTGGTCAGCACCAGCATGTACCAGCCGAGGGCGATGTTCTGCATCCACTGGCCGAGGTTCGTCGCGACCGTCCCCAGCCACATCATCCGGAACGAGGAGTACAGACGCAGAGCTACGGTGATCGATCCGCCGAGCTTCGGCTGCGTCTCGGCAGCTGGATCTGCAGGTGGTTTGGCTGTGTCGTCCGGGTGAGCCGTGGCGGATCTCCGATCCCTCGCGCCCGGCCGCTGGCCGGCAACTGGGCGATTGTACCGCCACAAGCCAGCGTCCTACAGGATCGTCTCTCCCAGAAGCGCGCCGGCGATTGCCGCGGCGACGGCGGTCGATCCCCCGCTTGGGTCGAGCAGCGGATTCAGCTCGACGACATCGGCTGAGACGATTGGCAGCCCGCTCCTGCGCAGCAGCGCGAGCAGCCGGGTTGCCTCGCGGTAGGTCAGCCCTCCCGGCACGCGCGTGCCGGTCCCCGGCATGACAGTTGGGTCGAGCGCGTCGAGATCGAAGGAGAGGTGGAGGGCATCGATGCCGTTTGCCAGTAGCCGGTCCACTGAGGCGGTGACGATCTCTGCAATCCCACGGATCTCGACATCGTCAGCCGTCCAGACGAGGGCGGGACCGTCGGCCAGCAGCTCGCGTTCGCCAGGGTCGAGATCTCGGACGGCGATGTAGATGAGGTCATCGAGCCGAAGGCCGGATTGGCTGCCAACCGCGGCCAGCTGCCGTGGCCCCTGGCCAAGCGCGGCAGCCAGCGGCATACCGTGGACGTTGCCGCTCGGGCTGGTCTCTGGTGTGTTGATATCGGCGTGGGCGTCGACCCAGATGACGCCAAGCCGGCCGGCGACCCCGGCGCCCGCCAGCGATCCGACAGCAAGCGCGTGGTCGCCGCCAAGGAGGAGGGCAAACCTGCCGGCGCCGACTGTCTCCGCGACACCACCGGCCAGCGTCGCGCAGGCTGCTGCGATCTCATTCGCATACCAGGCGTTTGGCTCGTCGCCCCGATCTGGGCCGAGAGGCGTCACTGGAATATCAACCGATGGCTGCAGCCGACCGAGGATCTGCGTGTAGCCTCGTGTTTCGAGTCGGCGACGCAGGGCGTTATCGAGCGTGGTCGCGCCCTGGTCTACCCCCTCGCGGTTCGCGCCGAGCGCCATCGGAACCCGGAACACATCAACAGGCACGGCCGGATCGGAGAGCCGGTTGGGCTTGCCAGAATCATGGCGCATCATCACATCACGTCCGGAGCCGCGATACCGAGCAAGCCGAGCCCATTGGCCAGCGCCTGGCGGGTCGCGTCGACCAGCGCGATCCGCATCGACCGCTGTGGCTCGGACGCCGTCAGGACCGGGCGCTTGTCGATATCAGCGTAGAAGTCGTTGAAGTGACGGGCCAGCTCGAAGACAAAATTGGCGATCACCAGTGGCTTGTACTCATCGGCAGCCCGCTGCACCTCGCTGGGAAAGACGCCGATCTGCTGGATCAGATCGGTCTCCTCCGGCTGGAGGTCGACGAATGCGACGTCGCCGGCTGGCGGTAGCTCGCCAACACGCTCGAGGATCCGACAGGCGCGCGCGTGGGCATACTGGATATATGGCGCGGCATGCCCCTCGAAGGAGAGCGCCTCTTCTATATCAAAGACAAGGACGCGATTGTTGTCGCGCGCCAGCATCATGTACTTCAAGCTGCCGATTGCTACCTGCTGGGCGATCTTCTGACGCTGTTCCTCGGCAAGGTCGAGCTGTCGAACCTTCTCCTCGATGATCTCCCGCGCGCGACGCTTGGCCTCGTTGGCCAGATCGTCGTAGAGCACGACGTTTCCGCGGCGGCTGCTCATCGCGCCTTCCGGCAGCATGACCGTCTCGTACCCGAGGTGGAAGCAGTTGTCGGCCTGCTCGAAGCCGTAGAGCTTCATGATCTTGAAGACCTGCTGCATGTACAGCGACTGGCGAACGTCGATGACCCAGACGGAGCGATCGATCCCGTAGTCCTCGAACTTGCGCCGGGTCAGCGCCAGGTCCTTGGTCGAGTAGAGCGTCGTCCCGTCGGAGCGCAGGATCGGCAACGTCCGATAGGTCTCTTTCTCCAGCCCGAGCTGCTCGTCAATCTTGACGACCGGCAGCCCGTCGCTGACTTCAGCGATTCCGCGTTCGAGCAGCTCCTGGACGATTGCGCGACCCTCGTCCTCGACCTCGCTCTCGAAGAACCAGACATCGAACGGAATTCCCAGCTCGTCGTAGATGCGGTGAAAGCCGTCCATACTCCAGCGCTTTGTCTCGTCCCACAGCGCCAGAAACCTGGCGTCGCGTTGCTCCCAGTGCTGGAACGTCTCGCGGACCTCCTGCTGCCACCGCGGCACGTGTGGCCACCAGTCGAGGTGGTCACCGAGCCGTTGCCAGCGAGCGTGGCGCTCCTCGGTGTCCTCCAACGTCACGAGCGGCGGGATCGTCGGTGGCCCACCCGAGTGCGACGGGATCGGCGGCGCCTGGTGCGGCCCGTCGGCGCGGAGCTGCTCCAGCTCCGCATCCAGTTGCGCGCCGAGCACTGGCCAGAATGCGGCGATCGTCCGGTCGCTATAGATAGCGTCTGGCTTGATCTCGCGGCGATTGGCAACCTGGCCGAGCAGATAGGCGACATCCTCGCCGTGGCCGCTGGCTTTGAAGAGCTCCTTCATCAGCCGGTCGATCGCGCCGCTGAAGAGCGAGTCCATCTTCGCCATCTCGTTCAGCAGCCCGACGGCCTGGTCGCGATATTCCAGACGCGCCACAGCTTCTGCGTAGAGGCTGCCGAGCCAGCGGCCGCGTTCGGCCGGCGCGATGTGCTCCTTCTCGTCCTCGTGGAACGCCAGGAAGCACCACAGGCACCGGATGACGTGCATCCCGATATCGCCGATGTAGTTGGCGCGGACCGTGTCGTAGCCGGCGAATTCGGTGATCCGCGAAACGGCATCACCCAGCGACGCGTTACGCAGGTGACCGACATGGAACTCCTTGTGGGTGTTCGGCTGCGAGAACTCGATCATGACCTTGTCGGCCTTGTGTTCGCCCCGGCCATATCCCGCGCCGAGCGCGCGGACGGCGCCGACGACCTCGTTGGCCACCAGATTCGTGTCGAAGTAGATGTTGATATACCCGTTGACTGCCTCTACCCGCGCATAGTCGCCGGCTTCGAGCAGCTTCGTCGCTACCTGCTCGGCAATGTCCTGGGCTTTCTCGCGCATCAGCGCCTGCTGGAGCTGCTTGCGCTCCTTCTTTGACAGCGATTCATCGACCGGCTCGTCGGCAGCAGCCTCGTTGGCCAGCGCGTAGGCGACCGACGACGCCGTGCCCCACTGGCCGGAGAATGGGATCGCTCGCATCTCGAACGGACGCGGTTGGAACCCGAGCTCGCCGATGATGTCGTTGATCCGCGTGATCGCCTGCTGCTCGTAGGTCCGAAACATCCATCCTCCAGGTCGTCTCCGCTGCGCCGTTCGCCCGCCGGCAAGGGCAAACTCAAGTATTCCACGGGCGGAGGGATAGCGGACGGGGAGGACGGTGAGAGCCTGGTGGAGGCGACCGCCCAGTTGCAGATCGAGAAGATGCGTACGCGGTCCCACTGCCCGCACTGGTAGCCGGAACAAGGACGCGGCAGCTCCGGAGTGGAGCCGCCGCGTGATTCAGTATCCCGAACGAGTTACTGACCGATGGTAATGTCCGAGAACGTGACCGAATGCGTCGCGCCATAGCCGAGGAGACCGTAGAAGACTTGTAGCTGCTGCATGTCACCCGTGAATGTCATGCCCGCTGGATAGATCTCTGGCTCGGCGTCCTTCCATCCATTACTGTAGAAACCCTGCGAGGCGCCGTTGACGGTCATGTAGGCCGTGCCCGCTGTCGCGCTCGTGGCGTGCAGGGTAATGACGACATGATAGATCCCGTTCGTGTTGTAGCTCACTCTGGGGGCCATGCCCCACATCGCTGCCTGCCACTGATCGACGTCGTCGCGGTCAAACCAGAAGTGGGTGTTGTTCCAGGGATCCGGTGGTGTCTGGGGAAGGTTGTAGTCTCCCTCAGCGTGCCCGCCGAATCTTGAAATTGTGAACTTGTCGTCGATATCGAGACTTGGTGATCCAGCCGGATCGGGACCGAATGTCCCCGCCGTCCAATCGTAGTCACTGGCGAACCATACACCCGACCCATCCACCCGTGTGGCACTTGAGTCATAGATCGCGTAGCGTGTGTCGCCGATGCGCGAGAACGGCACTCCTCCGGCCCATGCGTCGATACAGGTCCGGACGATCCTGGAACGGGGGTTCCGCTGAGTGTCGCAGTAAATCTGCGCGTTCGCTGCAACGTAGACGTCACCGTCTCCAACCTCGGAGCGGGAGATCGTGTAGACGTATTCGATGACCTGAGGTGAGTGGATCGTCTGGTGATTGAAGCGGCTGGGCACTGCGTCGCCCCACCACGTCCGTGGGAAGCCACTAACCGATGATCCAGCCTGGACACGCGTCCTCGCGATCGTACAGTTTGATCCTGAATTGACCACGAATTTGACGTAGATGTTTGTCTCGTCCGATGAGACCGTCACATCGCCTACATCAGTTGAACTTCCCTCGGCGCGCAAGTCGAACGTGGTCGTGTTGTACGTGTAGCGCGAGTTCGGGTTGAAGTTGAATCCGCCGCTATGCAGAGATCGAACGCCGAGCTCCGCCCAAGCATGAGCACCGGACGCATCCACCAGCCCGTTTCCATCGTACGTGAAGCTGATCGTCATATCACCTTGCGTCAGGTCCCAAATCCCTGGGAAGTTGCCGCTGTCCTCTGCCCAGTTGGACGAGGAGAGCGATAGGTCCCCCAGGTTCGTATCTGCCGCCTGCGCGATCGGCACGAGCAGCAGCGCGAGTAAACTTCCAACGACAGCTGACAGCCACCTGCGTGACATCCCCACGTCTCCTATCGATTCGGCTTGCGTCGATAGAAGCAAATATAGCACACAACCGGCTGAATGCAATACCTGTTGGCGCAGTGATGTTTCTGTCATAGGCATAAGATGCGGCGCGCGATATGTAGGTGAATATCTCCGAGCTGAGTTTGTGTCGTTGTTGCTGTTCGCGAAAATGCGGCGAGGCCGGGGTCGAAGTGACCCCGGCCTCGCCTGAACGCTGAGTTTCCCCGCGTGTTACGGGTTCAGGTCCATGTAGATGTTCTTGACCTCGGTGTACAGCTCCATGCCATACATGCCAAGCTCGCGGCCGATGCCAGACTTCTTGTAGCCGCCGAATGGGCCGAGAACGCCCGGGCCGCCGTTCGAGTTGATCGCGACCTGGCCGGTCCGCAGCGCCCGGGCCACGCGCATCGCCTTGCCGATGTCGCGCGTCCAGACCGAGCCCGCCAGCCCGTACTCGTTGGCGTTTGCCTCACGGATGAGATCTTCCTCGTCCATGAACGGGATAACCGACAGGACTGGGCCGAAGATCTCCTCGCGGGCGATCCGCATGTCGTTCGTCACCTGGCCGAAGATCGTCGGCTGGATGAAGTGGCCATCGGCCATCGTCGACGGCCTCGCGCCACCGTAGATCAGTTCGGCGCCCTCGTTCTTGCCGATGTCGATGTAGGAGGTGACGCGGTCCCACTGACCGCCAGAGACGACCGGACCCATCATCGTGGTCGGATCGCTCGGGTTGCCAACCTTCCACGACTCAGCCTGATCGACCAGCACCTGCATGACATCGTCGTATGCCTTGCTGCCGACGAACAGGCGCGTCCGCGCAGTGCAGACCTGGCCGGAGTTGTAGAACGCTGCCGGGATAGCCGCCGCTGCGGCCTTCTCCAGGTCGGCGTCGGCGAAGATGATATTCGGGCTCTTGCCGCCGAGCTCCAGCGAGACCTTCTTGATCGTGCTGGAGGAGGCTCGCAGGATGGCCGCGCCCGTTGTTGTCTCACCAGTGAAGGCGATCTTGTCAATCTGTGGGTGCGCCGACATGTACTCGCCGATCTCGGCGCCCGGGCCGGGGAGGACGTTGATGACGCCTTCTGGCAGGCCCGCCTCGTAGCAGATCTCGCCGAGCAGCACCGCTGTCAGCGGGGTGTTCGAGGCCGGCTTGAGGATGATCGTGCAGCCGGCGGCCAGCGCCGGGGCGACCTTCCACGTCGCCATCATGAACGGGAAGTTCCAGGGCACGATCTGTCCGACGACGCCAACCGGCTCGCGCCAGGTGGTGTTGACGATATTGCCGCCCAGCGGCAGTGTCTCGCCGTAGAACTTGTCGGCTGCGCCCGCATAGTACTCATAGACAGCCGCGCTGCCCATGATCTCGCCGATCGCGCGCGTCAGCGGCTTGCCAGCGTCATGGCTCTCGATCGTGCCGATTTCGGTGGCTCGCTCGCGGATGCGATTGGCGATTTTCAGCAGGACGCGCCCGCGCTCGCTCGGCGCCATGTTCGGCCACGGCCCCTCGTCGAACGCCTTGCGGGCGGCGGCGACGGCGCGGTCGACATCCTCGGCGCCGGCCTTGGCGACGCGGGCGAACGCCTGGCCGGTCGCCGGGTTGTAACTATCGAAGGTCTCGCCACTCGCGGCGTCGACCATCTTTCCGCCGATCAGCAGTTTGTAGTCGTCGAGCTTCGTCTCAGTGACCATACTTCTCCTAGTCTCCCTCCTGCCGGCGGCTCACCGCGCGGCGATGTCTCGATACGTTCATTCTACCAGTAATTTGCGGCAGAACCGGCAATACTCGATGGATTCGACCGCAAGAATCGGCGATCGAGAGCATTGGAGCAAGGAAGACGCGCGAGCGCGCGATTAGCGGTGATCGGGGCAGTGGCGAACCCGGCGAAGGGGACGAACCTCGGCCCGCGAGCGGTGGGACCAGGCCGGCGTCTGGCGGAGTGGGGAGCGTCTGGGCGCGGTCAGCGGCGCGCGATTGAGACGGGATCCACGGGTGTGTCGTCCCTCGGACGTGGGGCGACGCCGATAGGTCGTGAATCGCTCGGGTACCCAGCGCATGGTGTGTCCCTTTCTCTACTTACTCGCGGGCGCCATTCGGCTCGGTTGTCAATCGGGACTGCTCCTCAGAGAGCATGCTCGCGCGTGGTTCGTGCTGGCCGGCGTACTTGTTGCCCTTTTTCAGCCGATATGGTGTCTCGACTGGTGAGGAGACCGTCTCGAACGTGAATGAGCACAGCCGCATCCCGGGGTAGAGCGCGACCGCCATTCTTCCCAGGTTGGATAGCTCCATCGTCGCCGTGCCGACCCAGCCAGGCTCGAACACGGCCGCGGTCGAGTGGACGGTGATCCCCAGCCGGGCAATCGACGAACGCCCCTCCAACCGGCCGAGCAGGTCATCCGGCAGCTCGAGTGATTCGACCGTCGACGCGAGCGCGAAGTCTCCCGCCTGCATGATGAACGGCTCGCCGTCTGGCACGACAATCGTGCGCATTGCCTCCCCGATCGACTGTGGCTGGCGTGGGTCGATGTAGGAGAAGCGCGAGTGCTCGAACACCATGAAGGTGTTGCCGAGCTGGAAGTCGATCGACACCGAGCCGAGGTGCTCCTCAAGATCCGGCTGCGGAGTGATCCTGATGCGGCCGTCTGCGATCGCAGCGCGAATGTCGCGGTCTGAGAGAATCATGTCGAGCCTGTTCCCATCCTTGGTGACACCCCGGGCGTGACCGAATATGTGGCAGGCTGTTATCACCTGCATCGGCCGTCGTCACCTGGGCCGTTGTGTACGTACAGTATGATGATCCAGTGACCAGGAGTCAAGTCTCTATCGTTCCGAGGGATCGCAGTCCATTGTTATACTTCGCGAATGCGTCTTGAGATGATCGACCTGTTACCCACCTTCAAGTTCGCTGGCGCTGCGGGTCTTCCGCGCGTGGTCGCCGTGAACGACGAGATGCTACTGATGCTCCGGAGATCTCGATGCCCCATCGCCGAGTAATCCTGTCGCCCCGTCCAGCGCGGCGGCGTCCCGTCCCGGCCTATCAGGTCCGACGGGGAGCGCGGCCTGCTGCTGGGGCAGATGATGCGGCCGATCATGACGATGCCCTGCCTGTGGCAGATCCAGTAGTACAGCCCGACGACATCCAGCCGCGAACCGACACCGAGGCGTTCGATCTCGTCACACCCGGCGAGGATGGCATACCGGCCGATGCCACGACAGAGTTGAGGCTCGACACCGACGCGTCCGCGCGAGAGGCGGATGTCGCTGCCGATGTGGCGGCTGGCGATGTCGCCGCGGAACCAGAAGAACCCGCTGCCGATGCGGCGGACGGCGATGTCGCCGCGGAACCAGAGGCGTCTACTGCCGATGTGGCGGCTGGCGATGTCGCCGCGGAACCGGAAGCGCCGGCTGCCGATGTGCCGGCTGGCGATGTCGCCGCGGAACCAGAGGCGTCTACTGCCGATGTGGCGGCTGGCGATGTCGCCGCGAAACCAGAGGCGCCTGCTGCCGATATGGCGGACGGCGATGTCGCTGCGGAATCAGAGCACGTAGCTGCTGACGAAGATTATGCCGACGTGGTTCGGTCGGTCGAGGAAGCCGCCGCGCGCGATCGTGGCGAGGTGACGGCCGAACCTGTTGTTGCGGCAGTCGATGCCACCGCTGCGGCTGTTGCCAGCGGCGAAGTCACGGTGCTGACCCCCGACGATGTCCGTCGCCAGCGAGCGGCCGTGGCCGGCGATGGCGCGGCGATCCCGCCGGAAGGCGGCGTTGCCGAGACACATGACCAGCCCCACCGTCGACGATGGAAGCGCTGGCTGCTGGCGCTTGGCATTATCCTCGCACTCGGTGTTGTCGCCACACTCGGATACGTGCTCTATATCGCGCTGGCGATCAACAACGCCTACGACAAGGCGCACGTCGATCCGACCCCATATACGGTCTATACCGTCAATGAGTTGGGGACTCCGGTGGCGGTGCCCACCGATCAGCTGGCTCAGTTTCTCCCAAACTGGGATCAGAAAGATCCCGTCACCCTGCTGCTGATCGGCATTGACTTCCGGAACGGGGACGAGGAGCCAGCGCGGTCCGACTCGATCATCCTCATGCGCATCGATCCGACCACTAAGGGCGTGACGATGATGAGTCTGCCGCGCGATCTGCTCGTCACCATCCCCGGCCACGGCGAAGACAAGATCAACGCTGCGTTCGCATTTGGCGAAGATGCGCGAGCCGGCAGCGGGGCGGCCTTGCTGGCCGAGACGGTCTCCTACAACCTCAAGATTCAGGTCAACTACTTCGTCACGGTGGACTTCTCTGGGTTCCGCAAGATCATCGACACGCTCGGCGGGATTACGGTGGATGTCAACACGCCGGTCAAGGACGATCAGTATCCGACCGAAGATTTCGGGCTGACCCGTGTCTATTTCCCGACGGGCCTGCAGTCGATGGATGGCGAGGCCGCGTTGCGCTACGCGCGCACCCGCCACGATGACAACGACATCGCCCGCAGCGAGCGCCAGCAGCAGGTGCTGATGGCTATGCGAGAGAAGGGGTCGAAGCTGAACGTCGACCTGGTTCTCGGCGCGCGGCCGATTATCGACAGCATGGGAGATTCATTTCGCACCGACCTGAGCTTCAATCAACTGCTCGCGCTGGCCAACCTCGCCCGTGATGTGAACCCGGCCGACATCGTTCGCGTTAACCTCTGGCAGGAGGGCGCGTTGATCGAGCACGATCCTGAGTTTGACGGTGACGCGTTCTATATGACACTCGACTGGAACATCGTCGGCGATCTGTTTAGCCGATACTTCCCGATGAAGGCTGCGGCCGCTTCTTCGCCAGCAGTGACGACAGTCGAAGCGACCGCAACGGCAACGGCAGCCGCAACCGTGAGCCCGACTGTGCCGTCTGGCGCCAGGCTGGATACGCCGATCACGATCCGTGACGACACCTCGACGAATACCGGCGGCGCAATTGCTGCGCGTATTCTTCAGGATGCCGGTTTCACCGCCGTCGCGCAGGAAATGGGCGTCAATATCGCCACATCGACGACGATTTACGACTATGACTCCGATCCCGCGACTGCCGCGGCAATCGCCCACCACCTCGGTCTCGATCCTTCGGCAGTTGTCCCCGGCACTGGCGGCACTGGGATCGTCATCATCGTGGGCGATGATGTCGTCGCGACTCACGCCCCATGATGCGCCGCCGGACGGTTAGCGGAGATGATCGCGGCCGCGGGTAATCGCCTCGTAGCGATTCTTCAGGTGCAGCTTCGAGTAGATGTTGCTGATGTGGTTCTTGACCGTCTTCTCCTCGATGAACAGGATCTCGGCGATCTCGCGATTCGACTTGCCCACCACGATGTACTCCAACACTTGCAGTTCCCGCGGTGTCAGCATCGACCCGGAGCCTGAGCGTCCTCGCCCCCCCTGCGTGCCGGCCCGGACGAAGTCGAGGAGCGCTGGCGCCAACATCGGCGTGATCAGCGCGCCACCCTCGTGAATGACATGAACCGCCTCCGAGAGCCGCTCCGGCGAGAAGCGCCCATGGACGAGGTAGCCCTTGGCGCCCGCCAGCACTGCGCTCCGCAGATGCTCGGGATCTTCCGACCACGTGAGAATGAGCACTTTCGACGTCGGTGATTCGTCGCTGATCACTTCCGTTGCCGAGATACCGTCGCGGTCGGGCATGCGGATATCCATCAGGATCACATCAGGCACCAGGTCCCGCGCGAGGTCGATCGCCTCGTCACCGGAGGACCCCTCGCCGACGACCTCGATCGCCGGGTCGAATTCGAGGCTCGATTGCAGACCTCGGCGAACGACGAAATTGTCGTCGATGATCAGCACCCGGATCTCGTCAGGTCTGGATTCGTGACGGTTTTTCCCGATCACTGCGTTGTCGGGTAACGCGACCGGCATAGAGTCATCAAAGAACATGGACCAGTGGCTCCTCTCGCGAGGTGAGCGAGATGTCGATTGTAACCTCGGTGCCCACGCCGGGAGTCGATTGCAGATTGAAGTGGCCGCCGAGGATCAGTGCGCGTTCCCGCGCGCCGAGAAGGCCAAAATGCCCGTCGTCTGCCCACGGATCGAGCCAATTCTGGTCGAACCCGACCCCGTCGTCCCGTACTGCCAGCGTCACGGCTGCCGATGAGAGAGTCAGTCGCACCCAGACGTTCTGCGCGGAAGCGTGTCGCTCGATGTTGTTGAGCAGCTCATCGAGCATGCGCAGCACTTCGCCGTGGATCAGAATCGGCACCGGATTATCCGGTCCGTTGATCCGCACGTGCACTGTCTCTGGACGTTTCTCACTCCAGTCGGCCAGCCGTTCCGAGACGGCCGGCAGCAGGTACTCGGTTGCCTCACCCTGGCGCAGGCTGCGGATCACATGCCGGACTTCCATCGCCGCCCGCTCGGAGATTCGCGTGACATAGCGTGCGCGCCGTCGCGCTTCGACGGGGTCGCGGTCAATCCATTGCGCTAACGAGCGTGCCTCCAGGCTGATGCCGCCGAGCGTCTTGCCCACTCCATCGTGGAGATCGCGAGCGATCCGGTTGCGCTCGGCCTCTGTCGCGAGCACCCGGGCGGCTGCCATCGCCTTTGCGGTAAGCGAGATCGCGCCGGCGATCAGAAATACCATCAACAGCCTGGCGGCGAGGTCACCGCCAAACCCGTCGGCGAAGGTTGCCCGAATCCGATCCGTGTTCGTCAGCAGAACTGTCGCGTCATAGACCGCGACACTCAGCATCGCCAACCAGAACGGGAACGCGAAGGCCGGCCAGAAGACGGCCGACAGGCTGTAGAGCCAGAACGGCCCCTGCCAGCCGAACGTCATCGCAACCAGCAGCACGCAGATCGCGCCATCAGCCACAACGGCGGCAATCGACATCGGGGTGACCCGAAGCGGTAGTCGATGGACCAGAACGGCCGTCGCGCCAAGATGTAGCGCGCCGATGACGAGTGCCCAGTATTCGTCGCGCAAGCTGCTTTCAGCGTGGAGATGAGACGCCATGATCCCGAGCGCGACGATAAACGCCATCGCTCGATAGAGCGTCAGCGGATGGCTGTGGCGAACCCGATGCCAGACGATGGCTAGCAGGTCATCGTCGGATTGCTCGACCGGTGATCCGTATGTGTGCCAGGCAGCGCGGACTTCTTCGAGGATCGGGCGCTGCTGTGGTTGCGTGGTCGAATTGTGTCGTGCCAACGTCCGTTGCCTTGCGCGATGCCGGTTGCGACGCATGTCGAGTCTAGCATCGGCTCCGCGCGAGGGGGGCCTATACAGGGACCTAGTTCGAAGTTAGGACTATAGTCCGATGCTCGAATGTGGGTGGGTGAAGATAATCTAAGTGATCGGCGGGGTGACAGGACGCACCGCCGGTCAGTCTCACTCACTCCTCCCCTCATTTGGCCGCTGGAAGGACTGGAGCGACAACGCTCCAGTCCTTCTAGCGTCTGGCGATCGAACCTGCGATGAACCCTCGCGTAAGCAACCCCTTGTCCATCAGACGCGACGAGCCCGCGGCCAACAGCCACGGGCTCTCGTTCGAGATGTTCGTATTCGGGCGGCTACCGTATTGCGACGGTTGTGCTGAATGCGTTGATCCAGTTCTGAGCGAGGTTGAGGATCTGGCTGGAGAAGATGCCAGCCAGGATCGTCGCGACGACCATGACCGCGAGGCCCGTGGCCATCAGTGGCATGCGGCTCTCGCGCATCTCCGTCTCCGGCGCAGGCGCGAAGTACATCGCCGCGACGACCCGCAGATAGAAGAACGCCGACACTGCCGAGGCGAGGACGATAGAGACGGCCAGCCAGATCATGTTCGCCTCAATGGTGGCGACGATCACATAGTACTTGGCATAGAAGCCGACCAGCGGCGGGATGCCCATCAGCGAGAACATGAAGATCGTCATCGACAGCGCAGCCAGGGGCGAACGGGCGCCGAGTCCGTTGAAGTCGTCGATCGTCGTGCCGCCACCACGCTCCTGGAGCCACGCGACGACAGCGAACGCGCCGATATTCATGAATGCGTAGGCGAACAGATAATAGAGCACCGATGACACCGAATGGTCGTCACTTGCCTGGACTGCTCCGAATGCCGCGAGCCCGGCCATCACGTAACCGGTATGCCCGATCGACGAGTAGGCCAGCATGCGCTTCACATCACGCTGCGTGACGGCAACGATATTGCCGAATGCCATCGTGATGATCGCGAGGATCGCGATGATCGTCACCCACTCGTCGCGCATTGGTCCCAACGCCTGCGGGAAGATGCGGATCATTGCCGCAAACCCGGCGATCTTCGGGATCACCGACATGTAGGCCGAGACCGGCGTCGGCGCGCCTTGATACGCGTCCGGCGTCCACATGTGGAACGGCACGGCGGCTACCTTGAAGCCCAACCCGACCGTCAGCAGCAGCAGCGCCAGTAGCAGCGACGGCTCGACCTTACCGTTGGTGACGACTCCGGAGAGTGCCTGCGCGACGCCGTCAAGATTGGTCGTCCCAGTGGCGCCGTAGACCCAGGCCATGCCATAGATCAGAATGGCTGAGGCGAACAGGCCCAGCAGGAAGTATTTCAGCGCGCCTTCCAGTGAGGTCATCCGCTTTCGGGCGAAGCCGGTCAGTGCGTAGATCGCCAGAGATCCCATCTCGATGCCGATGAACACCATCAGCAGATCGCCGGAAGCGCCCACAACCATCGCGCCGAGCGTGGAGAGCGCCAGCAGCACGTAGTATTCCGGCAACGGCATGCCGCCGGATTCGACGTTCTTCTCGAGGTAGCTCGCCGAGATCATCACCGACAGGATCGCGCCGGTCAGCGCGATGAGGTTGACGAAGACGCTGATATCGTCTGCCCGAAACATCCCGTTGAACGTCGTCCGATTGACGCCGATATAGAAGAAGTTCGCAACCAGCGCCGCGCCGAAACCGACGAGCGTCAGCCAGGTGAGGACACTGTGCCGGGAGCGATCCAGCAGCACGTCGCCCAGCAGCAGCAGTAGCGCCGTGCCAAGCACGATCAGCTGCGGGATGATCAGCGTCACATCCGGGTTGATGTGCGGGAAGAGCTGAGTAACCGTCTCCACGTGTCCCCCTGTTGGATCTACTCGCCGTCGCCGGCCGGCAGTCTCGCCGGTCGGCTGCGCATCCCGCCGCTAGATCCCAATGCTTCCGAAAGCCTGAAGGGCAGCTTCCAACGACCGCTGCATCACGTTCATGAATACCCCGGGCCAGACACCGAGGACGATCGACAGAATGACCAGCGGCACGATTGCCACGAGCTCTCGTGTGTCCAGGTCGTGCCAGCTGATCCGCCCGTGCTCGGCAGCATGAGCCGTATCACCGGAGCCGCCCGAGACAGCCGGTAGCCCGTGGGCGTCACCATGACCAACGCCCGCGCGCTGAAGCATGAGCACTTCCTCCGGCGTCAGCTCGTTATCGTGTGGGTCGGGCATGTCCTCTGGCTGCCGCATGAAGACGACGCGCTGGTATAGCCACATCATGTACCAGGCGGCCAGGATGACGACGAACATCGAGATTGCGCCGGCCCAGTAATACTCGCGGAACGCGCCCTGCATCGCCAGATACTCACCGACGAACCCGGACAGACCCGGGAGGCCGATCGAGGCGAACATCAGCACGCCGAACAGCGAGGCATAGATCGGCATCCGTGTGGCCAGCCCACCGAAAGCACTGATCATCCGCGTGTGAGCGCGATCGTAGAGAACACCGACGCACATGAATAGCCCGCTGGTGACGAACCCGTGCGAGAGCATGACGATCATCGCGCCATACATGCCAGTCATCGTGAACGAGAAGATTCCGAGTGTAACGAAGCCCATATGGCTGACTGATGAATACGCGATGAGCTTCTTCATATCCGGCTGCGGCAGCGCAACCAGCGCGCCGTAGATGATCGCGATGACCGAGAGGACCATGATCCACGGCGCCCACGTGCGGGCGGCATCCTCGAAGAGTGGCAGGTTGAAGCGAATGAGCCCGTATCCGCCGATCTTCAGCAACACGCCAGCGAGTAGAACCGATCCAGCCGTCGGCGCCTCGGTGTGCGCGTCGGGGAGCCAGGTATGGAACGGCCACATCGGAACCTTGATGGCGAAAGCAATGAAGAAGGCGGCGAAGGTCCACATCTGGAATGTATGGCCATAGTGTCCCTGAGAAAGCTCGAGGATGTTCAGCGTGCGAACGCCGGTCTCTTCGTAGTAGGCCTGATAGGTGGCGACGATGCCGACGAGCATCAGCAACGAGCCGGCCAGCGTGTACAGGAAGAACTTGATTGCAGCGTAGACGCGGTTGGCGCTACCCCAGACGCCGATCAACAGCGCCATCGGGATCAGCGAGAGCTCGAAGAAGATGTAGAACAGGAACAGGTCGAGGGAGACGAAGACACCGATCATGCCCATCTCAAGCAGCAGAATCGCGATGAAATACTCGCGCACCCGCGTCTGAATCGGGCCGAACGACCAGATAATCGCCAGCATACTGAGCAACGTCGTCAGCACGACCAGCAGAACCGAGATGCCATCAATCCCCATGTCGTAGTGGATGCCGACGCTGGGCAACCACGACATGTGTTCGGTCCACTGCATGCCGGACTTGTTGGAGTCAAAGCCGGCCAGCATGATGAGCGACGCGACAAACGACCCGATCGATGCCCACAGCGCGATCTGTCGCGTTGTTTTCGGTGATGCGTTCGCCCAAAAGAAGATCACGAGCGCGCCCGCAAGTGGGAAGTACGTGATCAGGCTAAGTATTGGGAAGTTACTCACGGGTTGTCGCCCCCTCCACCCGAGATGTCTGCGGGAACGCAGTCGCCGGCGTCATGTCCGTCATCTCCCATTCCGAATCGACCGTTCCCACGCTACCTGCTCTCGTCACGAGAACAGACTACTGACGAAGACGAAGTACGCGCCGACGATAACTACTGCGCCGAGCGCGATGGCCAGAGCGTAGTTCGCGACGAATCCGGTCTGGACCCGTCGTAGCCGCCCGGATGTGAACCCGACGATTCCGGCAACGCCGTTCACCGCTCCATCGATGATCCCGGCATCGACGATACGCCAGAAGAAAACCGAAATCATGTAGAGCGGGTGAATGATGACTGTCTCGTATAGCTCGTCGACCATCCACTTGCGTGAGACGAGCGTGTACAGCCCGCCGAATCGCGTTGCCCATGCGTTGGGGTCGAACGCCGGCGCGCGCTTGATGTACGCCATGTAGGCGATCCAGATGCCGGCTATCGCAATCAGCGTTGAGATGCCGCCAAGCGTCAGCGTCGTGGCTAGCGAGACATGATGTCCGGTTGCGCCTTCGATAGCGTTGAGCGATGCGATCGCCGATTCGTGGGCGCCGCCAACGGTGAAGACCGGTTCCAGGAATCGGTGCAGCCAGCCATTCTCCGGCGGGAAGCCGATGAAGCCGATCAGCGCTGCCGGGATCGCCAGCAAAATCAGCGGGATCGTCATCAGCCGCGGCGACTCATGCGGGTGAAGAACCTGCGTGTCGAACCGTTCCTTGCCGTGGAAGGTCATGAAGATGACGCGGAACATGTAGAGCGACGTGAAGAAGGCCGCGACCAGGCCGATCGTCATGATGATGTAGGAATGATTGGCCCATGCGCCGACGATGATCTCGTCCTTGCTCCAGAACCCCGCCATCGGGATCAGGCCGGCATTCGCCGCGGCGGCGATCAGGAATGTCCAGTAGGTGATTGGCATGTACTTCTTCAGGCCACCCATCCGGCGCATGTCCTGCTCTTCGTGCATTCCGTGAATGACCGAGCCGGAGCCGAGGAAGAGCAGTCCCTTGAAGAATGCATGGGTGACGAGGTGGAAGATCGCCGGAACCCATGCGCCAACGCCGAGCGCGAAGGCCATATACCCGAGCTGCGAAACAGTCGAGTAGGCGATGACCCGCTTGATATCAAACTGTGTCACGGCAATCGTGCCGGCCATCAGCGCCGTCACCGCGCCGATCACTGCGACGAACAGCCGGGCATCATCCGACGCGACGAAGATCGGAAACGAGCGCGCGGTCATGTAGATGCCGGCCGTGACCATTGTCGCGGCATGGATCAGGGCCGAGACCGGAGTCGGGCCCTCCATCGCGTCTGGGAGCCAGACGAACAGCGGGAGCTGCGCGGACTTGCCGGTCGCGCCGATGAAGAGCAGGATGCCGATGATCGTGATCGTCGCGGCGGGCAGCGAACCGACCTTCTCGAACACGTCGCTGAAGACCAGCGAGCCGGTCTTGACGAAGATCAGCATGAGTCCGATGGTGAATCCGACATCACCGATGCGGTTGACGATGAACGCTTTCTTGCCGGCTTGCGTCGCCGACGTGCGCTTGAAGTAGTAGCCGATCAGCAGGTACGAGCAAAGCCCGACAGCCTCCCAGAAGCAGAAGAGCAACAGATAGTTGTCGGCCAGGACGAGCATCAGCATCGAGAAGACGAAGAACGGGAGATACGAGAAGAATCGATAGAAGCCCGTGTCGCCGGCCATGTAGCCGTTCGCATAGACATGGACCAGCGCGCCGACCGTCGTTACGACCATCAACATGACTGCGGTCAGATGATCGACGTAGAGCGTCACCGGGATCTGGAAGTCGCCGGCCGGTATCCAGGTATAGAGATGCTGGACCAGCGGCGTTTCCGAGCCGATCTGGTTGATGAACACGAGCAGGCTGAGAACCCACGAGCCGATGACCGCGATTGTCGCGATCGGTCCCGCCAGGTCGCGGAGATACCAGCGCCCGAACAGGAAGTTGACCACCGCCGCCACCAGTGGCAGCAACGGGATCAAGAAGAGCAGATCCTTCATCGACTGGCTCTCTCCCCCTACGAGGGACAGCTCCCTGCTGTCCCGACCCTGACGCCCCCGCGCCAGGCGATCACCGCATACGTCCCGCGCTAGTCGCGCAACTCGCGGATCTCTCCGACATCGACCGTATCAGCTCGGCGCGAGAGCGCCATGACGATACCAAGCCCGAGCACAGCCTCGGCTGCTGCGATCGCGATAACAAACAGCGCGAATGTCTGGCCGATCATCGAGTTCTGTTCCCAGGCGAAGCCCACGAACGACACGTTGACTGCGTTGACCATCAGCTCGACGCTCATGAAGATGACCAGCACGTTGCGCCGGGTCAGCACGCCCATCGTGCCGATGATGAACAATGCTGCGCTCAGCAGCAGGAAGTGGGTGGCGGTGAGCTCGTGCATCAGCGATCCTCCTCACTGCCGACTCCGGCCCCGGCCGGGAATTCGCTTTCCTCACGGAGAGTATCGGTCGACCCGACCAGCGCGACATCGCCGCCCGCCCAGGCAGGGTAGTCGGTGTACGCGTCGGCCGATGTAACCATGACCAACCCGTCGCGCATGTCTTCGCGTCGTATCGCGTGGGCTGCCGAAGCGTTGACGCCGGCCGGCAGCGCGACGATGTCGGAGCCGCGCGAGTGTCCGAGAGAGATTGTCCCTGTCTGGCGAGCGGTCGTCCGCACGCCGATCTCGTCGGGCCGCGCCATCACCAGTGCGCCGATCGTTCCGACAAGCAGCACGATCGCGACGGCCTGGATCGGCAGGACGTAGCCCGAGTAGAGGAACTGCCCGATGACCTGAACATTGCCGCCGGCCTCAGTAACGGTCGCTTCGTTCCATGGGCCGGGCTGGCCGACGACCGTTCGGGTCAGCACGGCGGCCGCGATCTCGGCAAGAAGGATGAGCCCGATCAACAGGCTGGCAACGCGTTGAAGCGGCTGGCCACCGTGGAAATCAGGCAGGTCGTCCATGTCGACAAGCATGATCACGAACAGGACGAGGACAAGGATCGCGCCGGTATAGACGATGATCTGCACTGCGGCGAGAAACTCGGCGCGTAGCATCACATAGATGCCGGCCAGATTGACGAACGTCACGACGAGCGCGACGGCGCTATGCACCGGATTGCGCGACACGACGACCCCGATGCCGGCGATGACCGCGATCACCGCCAGGATATCGAATATCAGCACCTCAGGCGCCATCTGACCTCCACCCCCATGTGTCCCTGAGCCGTGTCACGCGTCCCCCTAGAGCTGATTATTGAAGGCGAGTCGCACAAACCCCGTGATAACGATGTTCAGTAGCGCCAGCGGCAGCAACACCTTCCAGGCGATACCCATCAGCTGATCGTAGCGGAAGCGCGGGAGCGTTGTTCGCAGCCAGATGTAGAAGAACAGGAAGATAAACGCCTTGAAGATGAGCCACCACGGCCCATCGGCGATCGGTCCATCGGTCCCGCCGAGAAACAGCGTCGCGGCGAAGAGCGAGATAACGATCATGCTGATGTATTCGGCCAGGAAGTAGAACGAGAACCGGAAGCCGGAATATTCGGTGTGGAAGCCGGAGATCAGCTCCGTCTCGGCCTCTGGCAGGTCAAACGGCAGACGGTTGGTTTCGGCGACTGCGGCGATCAGGAAGATGATGAATGCGAGTGGCTGATAGAAGATGAACCAGTTCGGAATTCGCAATCCGGTGCCAAACAGCTCAAGCGTCTGGCGCTGCTGGTTCAGAATGTCCACCAGCGAGAGTGACCCGGAGATGATGAACACGCCGACCAACGACAGGCCGAGGACGATCTCGTAGGAGACGACCTGTGCCGCCGATCGCAACGCGCCGAGCAGAGAATAGCGATTCGCCGATGCGTATCCGCCGAGGATGATTCCGTAGACACCGATCGAGCTGAGGGCCAGGACGTAGAGGACGGCGATGTTGATATCGGCTGCGTAGAGGTTGACTTCGTGACCGAAGACCGACACCTGATTGCCAAATGGGATAACCAGGCCGGCCAGTGGCGCGGTGACAAACGAAATCAGCGGGGCGACAACGAAGATGCGCTTGTCCGCGAACTTCGGGATCAGGTCTTCCTTGCCGATCAGCTTCACCGCGTCGGCAATTGGCTGGAGCAGGCCATTCGGGCCGGTCCGGTGGGGGCCGACACGATCCTGCATATATGCCATGAACTTGCGCTCGGCCCACGTCATGTACGCCATGCCGATCAGCAGGACGTTCAGGATGATGAACCCCACAACGAACGAAATCCAGAGCGGCTGGTCGCTCATGTCCGAAACGCTTCCCCCTCTAAGCTCCGGCGAGCGCCACCCCATTGGCGCTGGCTCTGGCCTCGTCGCTTGTCGCCCTGTCCATGTCGCGTCTCTGAGGCGTCACAGCCTCGTTACCACATGGAGAGAGTCCCTTTCACGCGAGACCATGACCCGGTTCCGGAAGCCCCCACAGTGTACTTCACCTCGGCGCGCCGCACCGAGTTTCACGCTCTCGATGGCCGGCCGCAACGCCTAACGATCAACCGAACCCAGGACAATATCAATCGTTCCGATCAGCGCCACCATATCCGCCAGCATCGCCCCCTGGGCCATGTACGGCAGAACCTGCAGGTTGACGAAATCGGGCGTCCGCAAGCGCAGCCGGTAGGGCGTATTCGAGCCATCTGAATAGATGTAATAGCCAAGCTCGCCCTTCGACTGCTCGATCGCCATATAGACCTCGCCCTTGGGCGCCTCAAACCCCTTGATCACCCAGACGAAGTGCCGCTGCATATCCTCGGCAGTGCGAAGAACGTTCGCATGCGGCGGGATGACGTAGTTGGATTCGACCAGCTTCAGCGGGCCATCGGTCGGCATCTGGTCCAGACACTGGCGGACCATCCGCAGCGACTGGCGCATCTCCTCCATACGGACGAGGTACCGATCGTAGACATCACCGCGTGTGCCGATCGGCACCTCAAAGTCGAGACGATCGTAGATCAGATACGGCTGCGCCTTGCGGATGTCGTAGTTGATGCCGCTGCCGCGGAGGCAAGCGCCGGTCAGCCCGTACGAAATTGCTGCCTCTGGCTCAATGACACCGATGCCGCGGGTGCGTGTGATCCAGATCGGGTTCTGGGTGAGGAGGTCCGAGTACTCCTGCTGTCGCTCGGGGAAGATCTTCAGGAAATCCTCGATCATGTCGGTCAGGCCGGCCGGAATCTCCCGTGAGAACCCGCCGATCTCCATCATGTTCGTCGTCAGCCGAGCGCCACAGAATCGCTCGAAGACATCGAGGATCATCTCGCGCTCGCGGAAGCAATACAGGCTCATCGACAACGCGCCGATGTCCAGCGCGTGGGTGCCGAGCCAGACGAGGTGGCTGGCGATGCGGCTGAGCTCGGCCATGATGACGCGCCAGTACTGGGCGCGCTCCGGCGCTGCGATGCCGCAGAGCTTCTCAACGGCCAGGATGTAACCGAGGTTGTTCAATGGCGCAGCGACGTAATCGGTCCGGTCGGTCCAGGGTGTGAACTGCGAGTACCGACGGTTCTCGCCGATCTTCTCGACACCACGGTGGAGATAGCCAATGAGCGGGTCGCTCGCGACGATCGTCTCACCGTCCAGTGTCACAACGACGCGCAGCACGCCGTGGGTCGACGGGTGTTGCGGGCCCATATTGAGCACCATCTCGCGCCGATTCTGGCCGAGCTGGCGTTCGGTCTCGATCTGGATCGTCCCGCTGGCGGCGGTTTCCTGCATCATCTGTCTACTCGCCCCCCGTCGAGGTCTCGCGAATGCGTGGCGCGCCCACGAAGCCTGGTTGGACGTACTGCTTGTAGCCGCGGATCGGATAGTCCTTGCGGAGTGGATGCCCCTCGTCCCAATCCTCGGGCAGCAACATCCGGCGCAGGTCCGGATGGCCGGCGAACACGATCCCGAACATGTCGTAACACTCACGCTCCAGCCAGCCGGACGCGGCGTAGACGGTCGTCAGTGTCGGGCAGGGCTGATCTTCGCGGACTCCCGCCTTCAGCCGCAGACGCCAGCGACGCGGGATCGAATAGAGCGTGACCACGACATCGAAGCGCGGCTCCGAACGTAGGTTCAGCATGTCGACTGCGGTGAGGTCCGAGAGCATCTGATACTTGAGGTCCGGCGCGTCCCGCAGGAAGGCGCAGATCTCTGGCAACTGCTCGGTGCGTACGCGGACTGTCACTTCGTCGCGAAAGAACGTCACGCCCTCAATAGCATCCCCGAATTGCGCGCGCAGCGCGACGATCGCCGGATGTTGTGCTTCATCGAGGGGGCCCCAGTAGCCGCTATGGACCCAGACGGGGTCGATCTCCTGAACGCCAGTCTGATCGTGAGCCGGCTCAATTACCGGGGCAAGCTCGGCAGCGACCTGCGCATCGAGCGCCGGGAGCTGAATCGTCTCCTGCGCATCTGGCGGTGTGCCGGCGTCTGAACCTGGATTCTGAGACATCGTTTCTTTGCCTCCTCGGCCGTGCCCAGGGCCAACCCCGCGGACGGATGAACCGTTGGATTCAGTCGCGACGGAGCCCGGTTGTTCGCCGTTGCCCACTCAGTCCGGTGCTGGTGCTGACGATCGCGGCGTCGGTTCCGGTGATCACTGCGCGGGCGGCGATGCGATCCTGGTCACGCTCGAGCTCGGCCGCTCCGACGCCGTGCTTCTTGGCGATGGTGTCGTATTTGATGACCTTGTTCTGTAGCTCAAGAACGCCGTAGTACAGACCCTCCGGCAGGGGAGGGCAGCCCGGGACGTAGACATCGACCGGGACTACCTGATCGACCCCCTGGACGACGGCGTAGGTATCGAATGGACCGCCGACGTTGGCGCACGAGCCCATCGAGATCACCCACTTCGGATCGGCCATCTGGTCGTAGAGCGTGCGAACTGTCGGCGCCATCTTCTTGGTGACCGTGCCCGCGACGAACATCAGATCCGCCTGGCGAGGCGTTGCGCGGTAGAGCATGCCGAAGCGTTCTGACAAGTCAAATCGCGGCATCGACGCCGAAATCATCTCGATCGCACAGCAGGCCAGCCCGAATTGCAGCCACCATAAGGAAGAGCGACGCCCCCAGTTGAACAGCCAGTCCACCGAAGTTGTCAGGACGTTTTTCTCGAACTTGTCGTCGATCAGACCCACTCGAGCGCTCCCTTCTTCCACTCGTAGGCGAGGCCGGCGAGCAGGAGGCTGATAAAGACGATGGCCTGGATGTAGCCGAACAGGCCGAGTGCGTCGAACGCCACCGCCCACGGGAAGAGGAAGATCGCCTCAATGTCGAACACGACGAACAGCATGGCTACGACGTAGAACCTCGGGGTGTATCGCATGCGAGGAGGGGAAACGCCTGGAACGCCCGACTCGTAGGGCAGCTCTTTGGCGGGGTTTGGACGATGGGGGCGGATCAGCCGCCCGACCATGAGCAGCGCTATTCCCATGGCGGCAGCGGTTAAGAGCAATAGCCCGATGACGGCATAGTTGGTGAGCACTGTCACCGTGTCCTTTCCACCCAAAACCGCGTTCGCGTGGCCCCCCAGAGCCGCGTGTACTATATCACAAGGTTTCGGCGATTCCGGAAGCCCCCACGCTAGGAATCACCCGGTTTTCCCTGTTCGTACGCGCAATTTACTATGACTCTCTGGCATGACGATGGTCGTTCCGCAGCCTACGTCAGCGTTACGCGCAGCAAGTTTGCTGCCGCGAGGACGAGAATCGCCATCGCCAGCATTGCAATGCCACGCAGGAAGCCGAGCATCGAGCGCATCTGCTTCGAGTCGTCACCTGGATAGTTCAGCCGCAGCCGCCGTTGCATGACCAACGCGAAACCTGTAGTTGCGGCCGCCGCGACAATAAACGCCAGATGCCATGTAGTCGTGTCCACCGCAACCCTTACTCCGCCCGGATAGCAATGTTGATGAACGACCCGGTCGGGACGCTGACCCCCCAGACCGGTGATTGCAGGATAACCTGCCCGACCTGAACCGTGTTGATGTTCACTCCCGGCGGCAGGTCGGACTGGCGCACGGGGACGACCGACCCAACCTGTAGCCCCGCCGCCCGAAGCGCCGCTGTGGCAGCGGCCCTGTCGAGGCCAGACAGATTCGGCACTGTTGTCGTCTGGCCCGGCGGGCCCGGCCGGGATGGGGTTGGTGTCGATGGCGGCCGTGTCGGCGTCGGGGTCGGTGTTGGCGTCGGGGTCGGCGTCGGCGTCGGTGTCGGCGTCGGCGTTGGCGTCGGGGTCGGCTCCACCGGGTTGTCCGGGATGCCGATACCGCCGCCAACGGCCTGTGCGTAGGCAAGCAGCGAGGTAATCCCCTCCGGGGTATACCGGCTACCGTTGACCGTCAGGTCGGCCAACGCCAACCGCAGATCGGCTGCCTCGCGCGCTGTCAGTTGGTCACAACGAACGACCGGCCGGTCTTTCGTCGTCGTAATCTCCCGATAGGTTCCGACGCCTGGCATCGGGAGCTTGCCGGTGGGCAGGCAGGCATCGATCTCGACGATATTGTCTGGCTGGGCGAAGGTGACCGGGACTGGCTGGCCATCTGGCCCCGCGAGAGTCGTCGCGAACGCGGGATCGTGGGCGCGGACGAGAAAGTCGTGGAAGATCGGCGCAGCGCCAGCGATTCCGTCGATCTGACGCATCGGCGCGTTATCCGTGTTGCCAACCCAGACGCCGACGACGAGATCGGTCGAATAGCCCACCGTCCAGTTGTCACGCCAGTCGGCGCTGGTGCCTGTCTTGGACGCGACCGGTCGGGCGAGATCGGGGAACTCCAGCGGATTGCCAGCGCCGTAGGTCGGCCGGCGAGATGCATCGTCGCTGAGGATACTGGTGATCTCGTAGGCGTGACCGGGGTCAATCACCTGGCGCGCGCCGGCCCACGCGCGCGCCGGATCGAACAGCTGCAAGTCCTCGGCGTCTGGTCCGCGGATCTCAAGCACCGATGTCCATGGAACAAAGCGACCATTGTTCGCAAACGTCGCGTACGCGTTCGTTAGCTCCAGTGGCGAGACCTCGCCACCGCCGAGTGTCAGCGCCAGCCCATAGACATCCGTCCCTCGCCAGAGCCCGTCGCGGATGCCGACCCGATGGGCAACAGCGATCGTATCCTCCACTCCCGCGTAGTCAATCGCCCGCACTGCTGGCACGTTCAGCGAACGGGCCAGCGCGTTGCGGACGCTGATCGCGCCATGGATCACCCCACCGGCGTTGACCGGGACATACTCCGGCTCCGGCGCGCCGGGGGTATCGAAGCGCACGGCGTAATCGAGGATCACGGTGCCTGGGTACCAACCCGACTCAAACGCGGCGGCGTAGGTGATCGGCATGAATGCCGACCCGGGCTGCCGTTCAGAGACGGTGACGTTTACCTGGCCGGAGATCGCGTCGTCCGTATAATCGGCCGAGCCAACCATCGCGACGATCTCGCCACTGCCCGGTAGCATCGCGACAAGCGCGCCGTTGCTCGCGTCGTATGGCGCCAGCGTTGCCAGGTGGGCGTTCACGGCCTCCTCGGCCTGCTGTTGCAGGGTGTAGTCGAGCGTCGTCCGCACCTGCAGCCCCCCGCGGTAGACCTTCTCGGCGCCGTACCGTTCCTCGAGCTTGCCGATGACGAAGTTCACCCAGTGAGGGGCGAGGTTGTACCGGTTTTCGCGGGTTTGTGGATCGAGCAGCTGGTTCCAGGCCGCGTCCGCATCCTCGCGTGTGATGTACCCCTGGTTGGTCATCTGGTCGAGGACGTACCGTTGGCGCGACTTGGCCGCCTCCATATTGACGGTCGGGTCGTAGTAGCTCGGCGCTTGCGGCAGGCCGGCCAGCATTGATGCCTCGGCCAGGTCCAGCTCCCACGGGTGCTTGTTGAAATAGGCTTGCGAAGCGGCGTCGATCCCGTAGGCGCGGTTCCCGTAGTAGATCGTGTTCAGATAGAGCTCAAGGATCTCTTCCTTCGAGTACGTCTGCGTCATCTGAACCGCGACGATCGCCTCGCGGATCTTGCGCTCGTAGGATCGCTCGAAGCCGATCTTCTCCGGAAAGAGCTGCCGGACAAGCTGTTGGGTGATTGTCGATCCCCCGGAAGAGCCGCGACCGGTCATATTGATAAATGCGCCACGCACAATCGCCAATGGCTCGACGCCGTAGTTCGTCCAGAACCGCTCGTCCTCGGCTGCGATCGTCGCGTTGACCAGGTTCATATTCTGGCCATTGTTCGTGATCTTCGCGAGAGGGAGATACGTGCGCCAGCCATATTCCGGGTCGCTGACCTCGTAGAGCAACGTCCAGTTGCGGTCGTAGATGCGGGTCGTCTCGAATTGACGTGCTTCAAATTGATCGATCGCCGGCAGATCCTCGGTAAAGTAGCTCCAGCTGGCAATTGCGACGCCCGCGCCGACTCCGCCGCCGAGCAGGAGCAGCAACATCACGAAGATCGTCAGTGTGCTGGCAAGGCGAGCCACGGAAGAGACGCGGTCGGCGTGTTCGCGCCGAGCCCGGAGTCGCGCCAGCGCGATCCGGCGTGTAGGACTATGCCGGCGGCGTGAGAGCCGCCGATAGTGCCGGTCAGGGACGGGGCGTCGTGGCGGCATCCTCAGGAACCTGTCGATTGAGTGGCGCAGGGTGCGTCTGGTAAGAATGAATAGTCTGCGCCGGGTCGCAGCATCAACGAAGGATACCATCGGCCCGATTTCATCCCGGGCCGCCGTGAGTTGACCGAGAGGAGCCTGTGATGGACGAGAGCGAGAGCATGGCCCGCGAACCACTGCCAAGCGCCGAGGTAGATCGGCTCATTGATCGCGAGCTGCCCGGCTGGAGACGCGAGGACCGCGGAATTCGCAAGCGTTTCCAGCGGGCGACGTTTCCCGCAGCGATCGAGTTTGTCGGCCGCATCGCCGATCTCGCCGAGGCCGCCAATCATCACCCCGATATCGACATTCGCTGGCGGACGGTGATTCTCTACCTCACGACCCACGAGGCCGGCGGGGTGACAACGCTGGATCTCGATCTGGCCCGGCAGATCGACGCGCTCGGTTGATCCGATCCGACCGCTAGCCGCGACCAAAGGAAAGCGTCCCCGCGATCGCGTCGAAGGTCGCGCCGACCTGGTGAAAGTCGGCATCGCCCGGGGCAACACCGGTCAGCACGAGACCTGTGCCCTCCTGGACGACGAAGAGCTGGTAGATCAGGCGCGGCTTGCCATCGACTGTCGCCCGATAAAGCCAGCGAATGGCGTCGACATTGCCGGCGCGAACTGGCCCCAGGCTGATCGTGACAACGTTTTCGTAGCGGGTGTTGATATCGCGCCGGGTCGCTTCGAGATAGGCCTGGGCGGTCGTGATAGTGTCGAGTGACTCGCGAGTGATGCGCAGCGACACTGGATCCGCGCCGGTAGTCGATCGCGCCGACAGCTCGGCGACAATCGGCGGCGACTCGACCCAGTCCGCCGGGATGCGAACCGTATACCAGCCGTCAGGCGCTGACAGGTCTCGTCCGGCCGTCAGTGGCGCGAGCACAACGAACCCGCTCGCTGCCGTGCCGGTCGGCCGAACCAGCATGCGTTTTCCAGAATTGCCGCAGGCTCCCAGCACGAGCGATAGTGCCAGCAGGATCGCCAGCGCGAGTTGATGTCGGCGATGGATCACCAAGTCAATCCCTTTCTGACAGAATGAAGCCATAGAGGGAACCCAGCGGGCCACCCCGACGTTACGCGGGGGCAACGCGGCACGTGGTTATAGAAGGAAGGATCGTCAGATGCAGGAGCGAAAACAGCCCACGATCGATGTCGTCGTCGGTGATATCGCCGATGTCGCTACGCACCAGGCCGAGGTCTATGTCAACGCGGCGAACAATGAGCTCTGGATGGGATCGGGCGTCGCGGGAGCGCTCAAGCGCGCGGCCGGGCAGGAAGTCGAGGAGCAGGCGATGGCGCAGGGACCGATCGAAGTCGGCGACGCAGTCCTGACGAGCGCCGGCAGCATGCCGGCCCCCGCCCGGGCCATCATCCACGCCGCCGCGATGGGCTTCACCGATCGGACACAGATCTATGCGTCCATCCAGACGGTCGAAGCCGCCACCCGCCGCGCGCTGGCGCTCTGCGACGCCAACCACTACCGCAGCGTCGTCCTTCCGGCGCTCGGCACCGGCGTCGGCGGCCTCGACGACGTCTCCTGCGCCACCGCGATGGTCACGGCGCTCCGCGACCACCTGGCCGCCGGCAGCGACCTCCAGCGCATCCTCTTCGTCGTCCGCACCCCCGGCCGCGCCGAGGTGTTCCGGAGCGAGATCGCGCGACTGCTGGGGTAGCGGGGTGATGACGACTAATCTGGGGATTGGTCGCGTGACCTGGATTGATTGTTGAGATAGTCCTGACGAACGTCGGCAAGTAGTCTGCGTCCGCTCGGGAGCTCAACATACCAGGATGTCCAGCCATTAACCGAGGACGTACCCCGGAGCTGTGCGAATCGTCGATCCGAAGGATACGGTACGCGCTCCCCATTCCAGACGATATACCCATCGTCTGCGAGCTCAGCATGTGCGAGATCGCGACCCCGGCCGGTGAAGACGAGACGCATGCCTGATTCGAGCAGCCCCGCGTCGATCAGATCCTTCAACGAGACGCCATAATGCGCCTGAGAGGGTTTGGATTCAGGTTTCCCGGGTGTGGGAGGATCAGGTGACGGCGGCTCGATGGGAATGGGAGTGGTAGGGGGATCTGGTGTCGGAGCCGCCCCCGTTAGCTGTGTCCGAAACCACTGAGTGATCGCCTGAGGAGTCGCACTAATGTCGCGATCCGCGAGCGTTTTGCGAAGTGTCTTGATTGGAGCAGCGTTCGGATCGAGCATGATCTCCCGGAGCGATTGATCGAGGCGGAGTTGCTCCAGCCAGGTACGTGCGTTCGCCGTGGTGATGCTCTCTCGCGAGAGTCTCTTCAGTTGCTCGACAAGCTCATCGAACTCTGAATCCGTACTGAAATCGAGCAGGTCGAGGTTCAGGACTCGTTTGGCGCGGAGATCGGGCTTCAAGAATGTATTGAAGAACTCCAGGTAGCGGCCGTTTGTCAGGGCCGCCCATTCGATGCCCTCAACCGCGCAGTACTGAACGACCTGCGCTGCATTCTTATCGGTGAGTCTGGCCCCCAGTGGTTTGGCCTCGATCGCCAGCATTGGTGTCGGAGAAGTCCACGCGCCAGCGGATCCGAATAGCACGTAGTCGATGAACTCCTGCGAACTCTTGACGTAGTACTCACGCGTCACGACACCGATCCCCTGCCACCCGAGCGCGGCAATGATCGGCTCCACAAAGTACGCCTTTGTGTCCGCCTCGCTGAGTTGGGGAACCGGATCGTGACTGAGAAAAGCCCTCAGCTCATCGAGCGTGTGTCGAATCCGTTCCCGAGCATCATCCACGTGCGAACCCCATGCTATCGGTTGCAGACGATAATTTGTCAGCCACTCGCGGTTCATTTGATCGGAATCACGGTTATTGTAAACGAAGTTCGCTATGGCCAGTGGAGATGGAAATCAGGTTACCACTCTCCTGGCGAGACCTCTGATTGGCTACTGAAACGCGGTGCGAATACCGATCTGCCATCCGGGTGGACACGCCGCTCCTTTACCATGCTGAATCGACCGTAGTGATACTGTCACCCTTGGCGGTGCCGCTGGTTCTGTCACTCTCGAGGTGCCACTGGTTCTGTCATTCTGAGCGGAGCGAAGAATCCGTTCCTCTCCGTCGGCTGCGAACGAACGCGAGGAAACGGATCCTTCGGCTGAGCGGGCGCCCTCCGGGCCGTGGATGACAGAGAACCGGGAGGCTGCCGATCTGACAAATCCACGGCGGTCGACAACTCAATGGGCTGTCAACGTCAGACTGTCCGATCGGCAGCCCGCCCCTTCTCCTGTCATCCTGAGCCGCGGCGAAGGATCTCCCACCGGTTCGGTACCAGTCCAACGCAGGAGAGATCTTTCGCGTGCGCGCTCAAGATGACAGGGCACGGGGTGGCTGCCGCGCCAACGTATGTGCCACTGTGACGTTGACGACCTACTGAGTCGCAGCAGTGATGCTGCGGCCTCAGAATGACAGGAGGTCATGCCGCTACCGAATTAACGCCGTCGTATCGGCGCGCGAACGTGGCACATCACTCACTGCTGTTGCTAAATCCCTCCGCTGAACGTGTCGCACTTGGTCGGGTCGCCGGTCTTGTAGCCGTTCATGAACCAGGTCTGGCGTTGCTGGGCGGAGCCGTGGGTCCAGGTCTCGGGGTTGACGCGACCCTGGAACTCCTTCTGAATGCGGTCGTCGCCGACGGCGGCGGCGGCATCGAGGCCGGTGCGGATGTCGTCGTCAGTCAGCGGTTCGAGGTAGCCAGTTGCCGCGGCGTTCTGCGCCCAGACTCCCGCGTAGCAGTCGGCCTGCAGCTCCGTCCGGACTGCCGCGCTCTGCGGCCCCTGGCGGTCCTGCTGCGATCGGCCGAGGATGCCCTCGATGTCCTGGATGTGGTGGCCGTACTCGTGGGCTAGCACGTACGCCTCGGCGAACGGCCCGCCCTGCGCGCCGAACTTCGTCCGCAGGTCGTCGAAGAACCCGAGGTCGAGGTAGACCTGCTTGTCAGTCGGGCAGTAGAACGGCCCCACCTCCGAGCTGGCGTAGCCGCAGCCGGTCTGGGTTGCCTGCGAGAAGAGGACGGTCTTCGACTGCGTGTAGTCGAGCCCGTACTTCGGCAACTCCTGATTCCAGTAGGCCTGGATACTGTTCACGTAGCCGACGATCTGGCAGTCGCGCTGTGCGTTAGCATCCGCGCCGGTCTGGCACTCTGCCGCGACGGTGCGCTGCTGTGCCGACTGGCCGGCCGGCGCCTGCTGCGGCTGGATGCCGGTGTTGCTGTCGAGCGGGTTGCCGCCCAACAGCATGACGACGATGAGGATGATCAGCCCGAGACCGCCGCCAACGCCGCCGACCGCGGCACCGCGCGGAATACTACCGCCGCGCCGGTCCTCGATCTGAGACGGATCGAGCTTCGCCTGATCCCTGAACTTCGCCATAGCCACCCCCACTCGGCCGTTGCGTGGCCAATCGCTCGACGTACTGAATCCCAATTATCATGAATCACTCAGACGCCATTGTGTCACGCTGCGATCGCGCCGATGTGCCGTCCAGCGCCAGCAGTCATGCAATAGCGCGCCGAACACGCCAGCCGTCCCACCCAGGCGTGGCCGGACCGCAATGCGCCGATGGGCGCAATCGCGAATTCAGGAGGATCGATCAGCGCCGCAGCCCACGGGGCCAGTCGCCCACGGGTGCGATGGATTCTACCGGTGGAGTTTACCCACCGTGCTCACCCGCGCGTTGGCGGATCGCCGATAAAGCCGAGTATCTGCTTCCAGGCGTCCTCGCAGGCGGCGGCGTGTTCGTGGAACGTGCGGTCGAAGAAGGAGTGCGGCGCGCCATCGTAGACGACCATCGTGTGCGGCACGCCGGCCTCGCTCAGCTCGCCGTCGAAGCGCTCGAACTCCTCAACCGGCGTGAAGTCGGCCCCGGCCACCAGCAGCAACAGTGGCGCGGCCATCCGGTCGAGGTACGGTCGGACGCGCTCCGGCACGCCGTAGAACCCGATTGCGCCGGCCAAACCGGGCTGAGTAGCCGATTGACGCCACGAGGCGGCCCCGCCGAAGCAGAATCCGACAGTGAAGACCCGCTCGGCTGCCCCACCGTCCGGCGTCCTGACGTGCGCGATTGCTGCTGCTACGTCGGCGTCGACGCCCTCTGGCGTCGTCTGCTCGACGTGCGGGCGGAAGGCGAAGCCCTCGTCGCGATTGTCAGTCTCGGCGGTGCGGCCGAAGTAGTCGAAGGCGACCGCGTGGATTCCGGCGGTCGCGAACTGGTCGGCAAGCTCCTTGTAGAACGCGAAGAGCCCGCGGACATCCGGCAGGATCACGACGCCCGCGCCGCCCGGCTGGGCTGCCTGGGCTGCGTAGGCCATGAACCGGTTGCCGTCGCTTGCCTCAAGCGTCAGGTCGCCGCTAGCGGCGATGCTCCCGCCAGAGACTGGCGGCAGTGGTGGTCGGGCGTCGTCCGTGTAGCACATCTTGCATCTTCCTCCGCTGTGATTGTCGATGGTGTAAGTACGGTAGCAGAATTCTTGCCAGAGCAGTCATGACGGTCGCTGGCTGGCTGCCCGACCATGGGGGCGAAGGTAGAAAGACCAGTGCAGTATTGTGGCCGGCGGTGTCATACGCTATTGTGTGATCCACGGGACGCACAAAGTCGTCCAATGCTCGGTGGTTCGCCGTCGGGCGAATGGCGATCCGGTCATAGTTTGCTCCGGCGTGGTTAGTCGCGCCCACCGTGGCTCGTCGTCGTGGTGTGGTGTGTAGGGAAGGGTGCTCGACATGGACACGATGTCTCGGCTACAGGGCATTCTCAGTAACGGCGTGCCCGTCAGCCGGCGTGATGTACTCAAACGGGGCGCCGTGATTACGGTCAGTGTCCCGGTGGTGGCGTCGCTATTGGCGGCGTGTGGCGGAAGCAGTAACGAGAAAGCGGCAACCTCGACCCCGAGCGAAGCGCGACCGACCGCCACCCAGGGGGTCGTGCCGACGACCGGCACCGGAGGCGGCGGAGGGAGCGCGTCCCCGACGACCAGCGCCAGTCCTGAGGCGGGCGGCGGCGCCGGAACCCCGATCAAGGGCGGCACGATGGTCGTCCAGGGCCATCAGGAAATCGCCTCGCTGCACCCCGACGACCAGGGACCGACCGTCCACTATGTTATGATCCGGGCAATCCACGAGCCACTGATCGACCTCGATTATGACTACCAGATCGTTCCGATCCTGGCCGAGAGCTACGAGGCCGCGCCGGACGGCACAAAATACACCTTCAAGATGCACTCCGGTGTCACCTGGCAGGATGGCCAGCCGCTCACGTCCAAGGATGCCAAGTACAACGTCGATTGGTACAAGGATCCAGCGAATGCAGCGGTGATGGGCTCTGACTTCGCGGAAGTTGGTGACGTCGAGACGCCGGACGACACGACAATAGTCATCAATATGACCAAGGTCAATGCCGCGTTCCTGGCTGGCGTGATGCCGGCCATGATGCTGGTGCCCGAACATATCCAGAGCAAGACCGGCAAGGATAACTACACCAGCCAGGCGACTGGCACTGGGCCATTCAAGCTGAAGGAATGGGTCGCAGCCGAGCAGACGACTCTCGAAGCGTATGACAACTACTGGGGCGGTCGAGCCAATATCGACACCTACCGCGAGGAGGTCGTCCCGGAGGGATCGGTGCGGGCGATTGCGCTACGTACTGGCAAGTCCGACTTCGCCGTCTGGCCGGTCCAGGCAGAGGACAACCTCAAGTTCATTCAGGAGGCGAAGTTCGACGTCAACCGTGCGGCCGGCACGGCGGTGAATCACTTCCCACTCAACAACCAGAAGCCGTCGCTTTCCGACAAGGTTGTGCGCCAGGCGATGATGACGGCGATTGACCGTGATCGTCTGATCAATGATCTGGAGAAAGGATTGGCCGTCAAGGCGACCGCAAACCTGTCGCCAGCGGTTGTGTTCTTTTACAACCCCGACGTGACGAAGTACGACCACAATCCGGACGCGGCCAAGAAGCTGCTGGACGACGCCGGCTACGCGCCCGGCTCGGATGGCATTCGCGAAAAGAACGGCGTCAAGCTCACCTTCACCTGTACCGTCATTACCGGCGACCAGCGGCGACGACCAGAGGCAGAGGTTGTTCAGCAGGATCTGAAGGCGATCGGTATCGACATGCAGATCGACGAGAAGCCGGTTGCCACAATTCTCGATGGGCTGCCGAAGGGGACCCTTGACGCGTCGTTGTTCAACTGGACCTACGGCGTCTCCGAGCCGGACGCCCGCACGACCCTGCGCTCCGACGCGTCGCGGAACTTCTCCAGCTACCGCAACCCGGAGATGGACAAGCTCCTCGATGACGGCGTCCACACGGTCGATCCGACTGAGCGACAGCGCATATACAAAGAGATCCAGGCGATAATCGCGGAAGACGTTCCTTTCCTCTACATCATGTTCTGGGAGGACATCGGCGTCTGGAACAAGCGCATCCAGGGGCGGCCGAAGCACGCCAATAACTCGACCTTCTACTACGCGAACGTGTACAAGTTCTGGATCGATGAGTCGTTGGATAGTTCCAAGGCGTAATCGTGGCGACGGCGCTCGGTCCCGGCCGGATTCTGCCGGCCGGGATCGCAGTGACCGACCTTTTCTCTGATGAGCAGTGAGGTTGCGCGATGGTCGCCTACCTGATACGCCGCTCGCTTCACGGCCTGCTGGTGATCTTTCTGGTCAGCATCGTAACGTTCGGCATTATGCAGATCGCGCCAGGAAATCCGATTGATGTGATGGTCGGACAGGCGCGTGTCTCCCAGGAGCAGATCGATCAGATCAAGCACAAGTGGGGCCTCGATCGGCCGTGGTACGAGCAGTACTTCACCTGGGCCGGCAACATCGCGCGGGGCGACTTCGGGAAGTCGGTTGTGCGCACGAGCGTGCCGGTCAGCACGATGGTGCGCCAGGCTGCCGGGGTAACCATCAAGCTGAACGCGGCGTCGTTCTTGCTGTCCACGATTATCGCTATTCCAGTGGGCATCCTGGCTGCGATTCGACGGAACTCGATCTTCGACTATGTCGCCGCCGTCGGTTCGACGCTGGGCGTAGCGCTGCCGTCCTTCTGGATTTCGCTGATGCTGATCATTCTGTTTTCATTGAAGCTGGGCTGGCTGCCACCGAATGGCACCCAGAGCTGGAAGAACTTCATCCTGCCAGTCGCGGTCCTTTCAGCGCAGGAAACGGCGTTGCTGGCACGGCTGACACGTGGCGCGACACTGGAGATTCTGCGCCAGGATTATGTGACGACGGCGCGGTCCAAGGGGCTGTCCGAGTTCGTCATCGTCCTGCGACACGTGGTGCGCAACGCCCTGCTGCCGGTTATCACCGTCCTGGGCCTGCGACTGGCCTTTATGCTCAGCGGCACGATCGTCGTCGAGACGGTCTTCGGTATGCCAGGGTTGGGTCGGTTGTTCATTGACTCGGTCTTCCGGCTCGATTACCAGGTTATTCAGGCGATCGTATTGATCTCGAGCCTCGTCGTTGTGGTGATGAACATCCTGACCGACCTGATGTACGCGTACGTGGACCCGCGCATTCGCATTCGCTAACGCGGAGTGAAATGGCGGGATGCGCCGGAGGGGCCGCGCATGGTCATGAGGCCAACGGAAGGGACACTGGCGGAGAGTGCTTCGGCGTCGGACCGCGGCCGGGGGCGACAGTCGGAGCTGTCGCGCTCGTGGCGGCGGTTCAAGCGCTATCGACCGGGTCTGGCCGGGACATTCCTCATCCTCCTGCTGATCCTGATTGCCATTTTTGCGCCAGTCCTGGCGCCGTACTCTCCGGAGAAGGTCGATACTTCCCGGATGGGCGAGGCGCCGTCGTGGTCGCACCCGCTCGGATTCGACGGAATCGGCCGCGATGTGCTGAGTCGTACGATCTATGGGACGCGGGTCGCTCTGCTGGTCGGACTGCTATCAACCCTCATCTCGGTCGTCATCGGCGTCGCAGTGGGAGCATCCGCAGGCTTCTTCGGCGGCACGATCGACACCGTGCTCTCCCGTATCGTTGACACACTGATGGCGTTCCCGCTTCTGGTGCTGCTTGTGACGCTCTCCGCTGTCTTCTCTCCCAGCCTGAAGACGACGATCATCGTCATCGGCGTTAGCGTCTGGGCGTCGTATGCCCGGCTCGTGCGAGCCGATGTTCTCAGTCTGCGAGAGCGTGACTTCATCCAGTCGGCACGCGCAGCCGGGGCGACCAACGCGCGTATCATCTGGCGCCATGTCGTGCCGAACGTGCTTGGGCCGGTCATCGTCATCGCGACGCTCGGCGTCGGCGGCATCATTATCCTCGAGGCAGCGTTGTCATTTCTTGGTCTCGGCGTCCAGCCGCCGACGCCGTCGTGGGGTGGCGACCTGTCCTCGGCGCGACAGTACCTGGAAATCTACCCGCATATGGCCATCGCGCCGGGGATCATGATCACGATCACTGTCCTCGCCTTCAACCTGCTGGGCGACGGGTTGCGTGACGCGCTCGACCCGCGCCAGCGGGAATAGTCGGCTGGTGATCTCCCGAGGATGATGACGACCGCCGCAACGACGTCGGTGTCGCCTTCTGGCGACGCATTCAGCACTCGTCTGTTCCGGTCGGCGATCGTGATGCGACTGATCGATCCGGCACGCTCGACAGACGCCGGTCCTTGTGAAGCGAGATTCCGGCCCTGTTCTCAACCCACGTCGACCGAACCGTCGTCGTGCCTGCCGCCATCTCCTGCGTTGATCCCAGCGCATGACGACGGGACTTGTGGGGTCGTGGCCCGTCACCATGCGCTGGTTGTTGATTAGTACCCAGCGTCCATCGCCTGACGCCCCAGGTGGCCGCCGAGGACGTTCCACGGGGGGCGATTCTCCGGGTGATACTCGAAGCGGGCGCGTTCGAAGTACTGGACGGTGTAGACGTCGCCCGTTTCCCGGTTGCGCTCCTGGAACTCCTCGCTGATCGGATATCCGAAGATCTCCAGTCCACCGTGAGACACCCAGTAGTCGCGGAAGCCGAAGCAGAGTCGGTGGCCAGTTGGCTGGTAGAAGTTACAGTTCGCGTCGGACGATGCCACGATTCGCTGGAATGGCTTTTCACCTCCGCGGCCCGCCGTTAGCTGGACGCCCAGCAGGCCGAGCAGCACGTCGTAGCGCGCCGGCCAGACCCCCGGATGCAGCTCCATCCGCACCCGCTCGAAGTACTGCATCTGGACGCCATCGCGCGTGAACACATCGGAGATCGGAAAGCCGAAGCTGGCCAGCCCACCGAAGCCGTTCCAGTAACGCAGGAAGTTGCCCGAGACGGTGTGGCCTGTTTCGGGGAAGTAGCGTGACGTCGGCGCGATGAAGTCGCGCACCGTCTGGAAACGATAGCCGCGCGCGCGGAGCTGGTCGATCATCGCCGGCAGCGCCGCTGCGTCCTGCGAGGCTGCGCCGACGTGCATCAGCACGATCCCGCCCGGCGTTGCCTGGTCGAGCGTCTTCTGGACGATCTGGCTGCTGGTCGCGCCGTTCCAGCCCATCGTGTCGGTCGTCCACATCACGCTAACCGTGTAACCGTTCGCCGCCAGGTCGTTGAGTGTCGATTGGTTGTACTCACCATACGGTGGGCGGAAGTACGGCTTCATCCAGACGCCGGTCTGAGAATGGACGAGATCCTCGGTTCGGCTGAGCTGACTGGCCCGCTCGGCGGAGGAGATCTGCGGGAAGTGCGGGTGGTCCCACGAGTGATTGATCAGCTGATGCCCGTCGTTGACCATCCGACGGACGAGATCGGGGTTCGCCTGCGCCCAGACACCGGTCATCCCGAACGACGCCTTGACATCCTTGCTCGCCAGTGTGTCGAGGATCTGCTTCGCATAGCCAGTATCGGATCCTGCGTCGAACGTGAGCGCCATGACCTTCTCGGTTGTGTCGAACTTGCGAACTGTCAGCACCTCGGCGGCCGCGACGTTCTGCGGCGCGACGGTCAGCGCCGGCCCGATCGTGATGATCGCCAACAATAGCGCCAGCGCCAGGCGGGCGAGGACGCGGGATCGGGATCCTCCGCGTGACATCTTGACCTGCTTTCCTTCAGCCGTGCCAGCCGTATCACTCGATATAACGCTCCGAGCAGATGGCAGGTAACGGATCTTGCTGAAGCCTCAGCGCAACCCGCCGGCGATTGTCGCTCGTGGTCAGCCACCCACCAGTAGCACTGCCGCCCCCTGAAATCGGCCGGCCCGGAGGTCAGCCAGCGCCTCGTTGGCCTGCTCCAGAGGATACGTCGTTACGTCGGTCCGGATTGGGACACGTGGCGCGATGGCCAGGAACTCCTCACCATCCTGCCGGGTCAGATTGGCGATCGAGCGGATTTCGCGCTCACCCCAGAGAATGTCATATGGGAAGCTGGGGATGTCGCTCATGTGAATCCCGGCGCACACGACGACTCCTCCCTTCGCCAGCGCTCGAAGCGCGGTGGGCACGAGGTCGCCGGCCGGCGCGAAGATGATCGCGGCGTCCAGCTCAACCGGTCGCTCGTCGGATCCGCCGGCCCAGAGCGCGCCGAGTGAGCGGGCAAACTGCTGGCTGGCCTCGTCACCGGGGCGGGTGAAAGCGTAGACCTCGCGCCCCTGCCAGACAGCTACCTGAGTGACGATGTGCGCCGCTGCGCCGAAACCATAAAGCCCCAGCCGGCGTGCCTCCCCGGTCTTTCGGAGCGCTCGGTAGCCGATCAGCCCGGCGCAGAGCAGGGGCGCGGCGGCGAGATCGTCGAACTCCTCGGGGATGGGAAATGTGAAGCGCTCGTCGGCGACCGCCAGCTCGGCATAGCCGCCGTCGATATCGTAGCCGGTGAACCGGGCGTTATCGCAGAGATTCTCTCGTCCGCTCAGGCAGTAGCCGCAGGTTCCATCGGTGCTGCCCAGCCACGGCACTCCCACCCGCTCGCCTGGCCAGTCGCGGGTGACGCCGGAGCCGGCCGCGACGACCGTCCCGACGATCTGATGCCCTGGCACGAGCGGCAGCTTTGGCTCGGTCAACTCACCGTCGACGATGTGCAGGTCGGTCCGGCAAATGCCGCAGGCGTGGACGCGGATCAGCACCTGGCCGGCTTCAGGCGTCGGGTCCGGCAGCTCCGCGAGCTCCAGTGGCTGGCCGGCCTCGCGGAGGATCATTGCTCGCATCGATCGCACTCCCTTCGGTTGCAGTGCGTATTCAGTCGTCATCCTCTGGCGCGCGAGCGGGCTCTGGACGCCTGGCCGCGACTCTGCAACAGTTGTGACCGATCTTCCGACGCGAGGAAGTGCATCAAGGAGAAGCTTCTGATGACTGCGACAACCCCATCGATCCGGTTCGGCCTGCGTTGTAGCCAGCATCATCGCACCTGGGCGGATCTCAAGCGTGCCTTCCAGGCGGCCGATGCCTGGGGGCTGGAGTCCGCCTGGGTCTTCGACCATATCATCCCGCTGACCGATCCGCGCACGGGCCCGAATATGGACGGCTGGACGTTGCTGGCCGGCCTCGCCGAGGCGACCAGTAACGTGTTGATCGGCCCGATGGTAACCGGCATCACCTATCGCAATCCCGGCCTCGTGCTCAAGTCGGCGGTGACTGTCGACCACATCTCGAATGGACGCTGTCTGCTCGGGGTTGGCGCTGCCTGGTTTGGCGGCGAGCACGAGATGTACGGCATCGAGTTCCCACGAGACGGCGTGCGCGTTTCGATGCTCGCCGAGGCGCTCGAGGTTTTCGAGCTGCTCCAGACCGAGGAGTATGCGAACTACGACGGCAAGTACTACCAGCTCCGCGAAGCGCCGTTCTTCCCGAAGCCGATTCAGCAGCGAAACGGCAAGCCCCATCTGCCGGTCGTCATTGGCGGCTCGGGCGAACGGATGCTGGGAATCATCGCGCGTCATGCCGATTGGTGGGACAACAACTTCTCCGACGAAGCACAATATCGAGAACGCGTGACGCGGCTCGAGGATGCCTGCGCCAGGCTTGGCCGCGACCCGCTGGAGATTCGCCGTTCGACCACACTCGCGGCCGATTTCATCAGTAAGCCCGAGGCCGAACAGCGCGAGAAGCTCGCGTCACTTCGCGCGCTCGGCATCACCGACTTCCTCTTCCACATTCCCGACGATATCGCCGATTTCAAGCCAGTCGCCGAAGGGCTGATCCCGAAGCTGCGCGAGGAGTGGAAGTAGGCGTTACTCGACGGGAATGGCTGCCCCCCGGATGACCCCGGCCGGCTCGCTGCAAAGAAACGCGATCACCTCGCCGATCTGCGCCGGCTTGATCCAGTTATCCGGGTTTGCCTTCGGCATTGCCTCGCGGTTCTGCGGGGTGTCGATTGTCTCCGGCAGGACACAGTTGACCGTCACACCGGTCCGACGGAGCTCCCGGCCCAGTGAGCCGGTAAACGCGATGACCGATGCCTTTGCTGCCGCGTAGGCAGCCGTATTCGGCGATGGGTTGACGGCAGAGCGAGCGCCGATGGTGACGATGCGGCCGTAGTCGCGCTCGACCATGCCCGGCAGCGCGGCGCGGATTACCGACACCGCGGTCTGGACGTTCAGCTCGACCAGCTCGCGCCAGGTCTGATTGTCCGTCTGGATGAACGTAGCGCCGTGAAACCCGCCGACGAGGCAGACGAGCGCGTCGATACGACCATGCCGGGCGATGATCCGTTCAACCAGCGGTTCGGCCGTGCCCGGCGACAGCAGATCGGCGACCTCGACCTCGATCCCCTCCGTTGCGGACGGCGTCGGCCGGTGCGCGGTGGTCACAACCGTTGCTCCCTCGCGGGCGAGCACCGGCAACACTCCGCTGCCCAGCGACCCGGTGCCGCCTGTCACCAGCACGATCCGTCCATCCAGTATTCCTGCCATAGTGCGACCCCTTCCGTCTCTTCCTGTCGCCGATTGTACGCAGATCGCCTGCTACGCCGCGGTCAGTCCGTGTCGGATGATGGCAAACTGAGTCCCAGACGCGTTCATGTGCGAGACGGAGTGGACGGGCTGTGCAGATCGAGACCGAGCGGCTCACGTTGCGTGAGTTTGTGCCTCACGACTGGCAGGCGATGGCTCACTACTGGGCCGATCCACGCTACGCCCGCTTCTATCCCGAACGCGACAACGCTGGGGCATTCGTCCGTGTGCTGGTCGATCGCTTCGTTGCCGCTCAGGGGGACGATCCTCGTCTGGCCTGGCAACTTGCCATTGTCGAGCGAGCGAGCGGCACGATGATCGGCAACTGCGGTATCCGAATCAACGACCCGGCGGTTCGTGAGGCGAATATCGGGTACGAGCTGAATCCCGCATTCTGGGGCCTTGGCTACGCGACCGAGGCGGCTGCATCGATTCTGCGCTTCGGATTCCAGGACCTTCAGCTGCATCGAATCTGGGCCGAATGCATCTCCGAGAATTCTGGCTCGATTCGTGTGCTGGAGAAGCTCGGCATGCGCCGCGAGGGCCACTTTCACCAGCATCAATGGTTCCACGAGCGCTGGTGGGACACGCTTGTCTACGCGATCCTCGAGCAAGAGTGGCCGGCGCTGGCTGCTGTCTCGGTGGGTTGATATCCCCGTTTCGTGACTCACGCGAATGTTGCCCAGGACTCTTGACATACCATGGCAGACACGCATACCCTGCTGCGAACCGCATCTGGCAGATCCTCGGCGCGCTCGACAGCGAGCCGCCATCCGAGGAGCAACAGCTGCCGGGTTGCGTGAATGGCGACGTGGTGGCCCGGCGATGACTGCCGGCACTGGCCATTCTGCGGACCATGCGAGCCCGCCCGCGACTTCCAGCACGACCGCGTATTGCGCGGAACCCCGCCTCGGCCCCGGACTCCTGTGTCCGGCGTCGTTGGCATCCATTCTTCGGCTCTTCGACGAGTGATGGCCGCTCGTCCGGGCAGGTTGGCTCGCCGGAACCGCTCGATTCCGGCGTCGGGGGTACAGGGGTAAGGAGTCTCGATGAAGCGTTCGGACTATCTCAGCGACACGATGGACGATCTGCTACGCCAGGCGCAGACGGGCCGGCTCAACCGGCGAGCGCTCCTCCGGCGTGGTGTCGCGCTCGGCCTCAGCGCGCCAGCGATCGCGGCGCTGCTGGCGGCATGCGGCGGTGATGACGAGAAGAAGACGACACCGGCGCCGCAGCCGACCACGGCTGCGCCCGCGCCAACGACTGCGCCATCGGGCGGGGGCGAGGCTTCGCCGACCGCTGCCGCGCCGGTAGCCCCGACCGAAGTGGCATCGCCGACAGCGGAGCCGGCCGCCAAGGCCGGCGGTGGGGGGTTGCTCCGTATTCTTCAGTGGCAGGCGCCGACGATGCTGAACCCGCATCTGGCGACCGGCTACAAGGACTACGACGCCTCCCGCGTCGCCTATCAGCCGCTGGCGGACTTCGATTTCGATGGCAAGGCCGTGCCGATCCTGGCAACCGAGTTTCCAACAGTTGCGAACGGCAACGTGAGCGACGATGGCCTTTCGGTCACCTGGAACCTGCGCAAGGACGTGACCTGGCACGATGGCACGCCATTCACCTCGAAGGACGTCAAGTTCACCTGGGAGTACGCGTCGGATCCGGAAACTGCCGCAGTTACCAGGAACGTGTTCGCCTCGATTGCCTCAATTGACACCCCCGATGACTACACGGTGGGAATCACATTCTCCAAGCCGAACCCGGCAGGCTTCGAAGTATTTACCGGGCGCAACGGCATGATCCTGCCGGAGCATATCTTCCGGGAGTTCATGGGCACGGAGTCGCGCAACGCGAGCGCCAACCTCAAGCCGGTCGGGACTGGCCCGTTTATGGTCACCGAGTTCCGCCCGGGCGATGTTGTGCTCTACAACCGCTACGAGGGCTACTGGGAAGCAGGCAAGCCGTTCTTCGATAAGGTCGAGCTGAAGGGTGGCGGCGACGCGCTTGCCGCAACACGCGCGGTGTTGCAGACCGGCGAGGCCGACTGGGCCTGGGGCGCGGGCGGCGACCCCAAAGTGGTGGCCGAGCTGGAGAAGGAGAAGGCCGGCAAGCTGACCCGGCGCGATGCTATTACTGGCGATCGTGTCGCAGTTCAGTTCGCGGATCCGCGCGCGGAGGTCGACGGCGCTCGCGCCGAGCCAGGGACCGAGCACCCGCTGTTCAAGAACAAGGACGCGCGCCAGGCTATCGCTCTCTGTATCCCACGCGACGTGCTGGCGGCAGAGATCTACGGCAATGGCGCGAAGCCAGTCTCGAACAATCTCGCTGCTCCGAAGCGCTTCGTCTCCCCCAACACCACGTGGGAGTTCAACCCCGACAAGGCCAAGGAATTGCTATCGGCCATTCCCGAGGCGGCAGGATTCAAGCTGCTGTTCCAGACATCGGTAACTGCAACACGCCAGAAGGCGCAGGAGGTCATCAAGCAGTACCTCACACAGGTCGGCTTCGATGTCGAGCTGAAGTCGATCGACGCTGCTGTCTTCTTCTCGGCGGATGCCGGCAACCCCGACACCTACACGAAGTTCTACGCCGACCTGGAGATCTTTACCTACGCGCCCGATAGCCTCTACCCGATTGGCTATATGCGACGATACGCGACATCCGGCATCAGCCAGAAATCCAATAACTGGAGTGGGATCAACGTCACGCGATACTCGAACCCGGAGTACGACAAGCTCCACGAGCAGGCCAAATCCGAGATGAATCCCGACACGCAGAACGAGCTATTCATCGCGATGAACGACATCTCGGTCAACGACTACGTCGAGATTCCACTGGTTCTCCCCCAGGGCCTCACCGCAGCGGCCTCCAACCTGACCGGATATGACCCGACTTCCTGGACCAGTCCGTACTGGGACATCGCCAACTGGCGACGCGAGGGGTAGATCATTGTCGGGTGGCCGGCTGCGGTGCGCGCCGCGGCCAGCCACCCGATATCTCGTTCAGTGTCGCGCAGCCAGGAACTCCAGAAGCAGTCGGTTGAACCGCTCCGACTCGTCCGTCTGGAGCCAGTGGCCGGCGTCGTCGAACCGTTCGTATTGCCAACTGCCGCGTACCTGCGTCTCGGAACGGCTCATCGCGTCCTCAGCCAGGTAGCGGTCGTGCGCGCCGAATACCCCGAGTGTGTCCGCGCGAACGGCCGGCAATGCGCTCCGTCCGCCAGATAGACGCTCGATCGGGAGATTCGCTCGATACCAATTGAGCCCGGCACTGAGTGCGCCGGGCGCCGACAGGGTGGTGCGGTGGCGCTCGAAGTTGGACTGGCCATCGAGCAGGGCGCGCATCAGATACCAGTCATCCTGCTGAAGCACCGTCTCGGCGGAGTCAGATAGAAACAACAGGCGGTACCACCCTTTTTGTAACGCCTCGATCGTCGGTCTGGTCACCGCTCCGGGATGTCCGACCGACAGAGCTACAAGGCTGCTAACTCGGTCCGGCAGATACGCCGCCAATGACCAGGCCATCACCGCGCCCCAGTCATGTCCGACGACGTGGGCGCGCTCGACGCCGAGCGCGCCCATGATCGCGACGACGTCCTGGACGATGTTTGGCAGCGCGTAGTCCTCGACCCACGCCGGCTGTTCCGTGTTCCCGCGCCCCCGTAAGTCCGGCGCGATCGTGCGAAATCCGGCGTCGCCCAGCGCGGAAATCTGAGCGCGCCACATCTCCGCCGTGTCCGGGAATCCGTGCAGTAGCAGCACCGCTGGCCCGTCTCCCTCGACGATGACGTGGTGCGATAGTCCGTTGGCATCGATCTGTGGCATCGCAACCGCTTCCTTATCCTGCTGCCACCGGCACGCTCGTGGCAGCGTCCCGGAATCCGATCGCGTTCTGTTGGAGGATTGGCCGCAGATGCGCCGGCAGGGCGTCTTCGACCAAGCCGGGGAAGAGGGCCGGGACAACACGAGCGATCGCAGGAGATGACAACATCGCCCGGAGGTAGGTCATTGCCGTGTCAGACGTCCGACCCAGCGTGGTAAACCAGAGAGTCAATCGGTAGAGAGGCATCAATGCTTCGTCGCGTTGCTGCTGGAACCCCGCCATCGTGGTGTCCCAGCCACCGCCGTTCAGTGCGCGGTCGAGCGCGCCAGCGAGCCAGAACGATTGCCCCAACGCGTCACCCATGCCGACGCCGGTGCTCGGGTCCATCAGCAGGCCGGCGTCGCCGGTCAACACCCAGCCCGGGCCATAGGGTTTGCGGATGTAGTTCTCGACGCCTCGTGTCCCGATCATCCGTCCGGTAAGGCGCGCGTTGGCGAACCGTGTCCCCATCGTTGGCAGTGCGCGGAACATACGCTCGAACGACGCCTGCGGGGACGTACGCATCTCAGCAAACTCGGCCGGTTGTAACTCGAACGCGATGCAGTCCATGCCAGGCTGCATGGGGAACAGAAAGCCGATATGGTCACCGACGAAGAACAGCTCCAATGCTGTGTCGGGGAGTGGCTCGATCCCTTCGTAGTACCCGTAGTAAGCTGGCCGTATTGCTGGCGTGGACTCGTATGTCTCCGCTTGAACCCAACGGGCCACATCCGAGTACTTTCCGTCGGCGCCGACGACGACTGTCGCATGTACGTCCTCGGTTACCCCGCCTGGCGTCGTGATACGCGCGCCGATGACCCGGCCATCCTCCTCGATCAACCCGACGACGCGGGTTCGCTCGCGGAATTCGACCGACCCGTGGCGCGTTGCGTGCTCGATCAACAGTGAGTCGAGGTGAGCGCGACGAGGCGCGAGCGCGAACGAGTCGCCGGGGCCGATCGGCGCTTCGAACAGGCAGTCCTCGATGTATGACCTTGCCCGGGTGATGCGTCGAAACCCGGCGGCCTCGACTTCCGCAAGGATGCCGAGGTGTTTGAGAAGATCGACATGCCAGTGCGACATGTAGTGCGTGGACATTGTGTCGCTCGGGAATCGGTCCCGATCGACCATCAGGACGCGGTGGCCACGCTGCCCAAGCAGCAGGCCGAGGCTGGCGCCAGCGACGCGGGCGCCGACGATGAGGACATCGTACGCAGGGGTTGAGGAATCGCTCATTCGGCGAGGCTCCCTTCGGCAACAACGCAATAGGACGACGAGGAGCTACCCAATCTCAAACATAATAGCGAATAAGCTTGCGATGACAAGCCCCACAAAGTCCCGAGGGTGCGCGTCATGGTTTGGCGGCGATGGGTAAGGATCGTCGCCAGGGATGGTCGATGGTGGGCTTGCCGTTGACGATGGTTTTGGGTCGGCTGGGTCGTTCGACGATGTCGACGGCAGGGTGCGGAACTGCGCACGCGGCCGGTGTCGGCGCCTGGCCCGAGGCACGACGGGCCTGACGACGGTGACTGGCACGGACGCGGGCGGCACGCCGCCAGGCCTGCCAGAGGGTCGGCCATCCCTCCTCCCAGCGCTGATTACACTCGAGTGTCCGCAACGCCAGCATTGGATTGACGTTGGCGCGCGCCCAGTGCATCCCACTCCCCTTCAGCCGGGCCTCGACCAGCAGCTTGTTGGCGCTCTCCACACACCCACTGCCGATCGGATACCCCGCCGCGACAAAGGTGTCGTAGCGTATCTGCTCGATCCGCGCGGCCAGATAGTCGTGGTTCTGCTGGATCAGCGTCCGCGCCTCCGACCCGCAGTGCGGCGCTTCACCGAGCGTCGCGAGCCGATCGAGCACCTGCTGTTCGTCGCCATGGCGTAACGCCTGGGCCTGCTGGCCGAGCCACTCGCTGGCAGACGACGTGCCCGCCCCGTAGACGGCGTGCGCCACCTGCCCCAGGTGCTCCAGCGCATGGGCGAAGTCAAGCACCCGGACCGCATCGAATCGCTGCGTGTCAATGAACCCCTGGCACCAGGCCGCCCCATCGACGACGGCGACCACCGTCCGGGCCGAAGCTGTCCCCGGCGCTGTGTCTCGATCGTCGCCAGACGGGTGAACGTCTCCGCATCCGCCAGCCGTGAGAAATAGGATAGCTCCTGCGTCCGGACCCCGGTCGCCCTGGCCTCGACCGTGCCAATGGCCAGCGTCTTGACCTCGGCCCAGGTTCCGCCGACCAGCGGCGCCATCGCCCCATCAACGCTGAGCAGTTGCACCGCCGGACCCGCTGGCGCGGCGGGAAGCTCCCGTTCCAGCCGCGCCACCTCCGCACGCTCCACTTGCTCCTGCATCGCGCCGGCCACCTCCGTCAGCCGTCGCACGGTGGCGGCGCTGACCGTGACCCCGGTGAAGTGCTGCAGGATCTCCGGCGCCTGCGCGAAGGGCAGCAACGTGCCCAGCCGCACAATGCTCTCAACGAGCCACGGCGTGAAGGCCACCCCACTCAGGAGCCCTAGCGTCTCATCCAGGGGGGAAAAGCCCGGCCCCACAGGCCGGACAGCGCTGATACGACCGCTCCACGGTCAGCGGCTCGTCCCCCTGCGTCACCAGGCGCCGCACATGCTGGCCATGCGCCACGAGCGGCCGGCCACAATCGGGACATACGCCCGCAGGGTTCGGCATGGCCGTGACGGCCTCTCGCAGGATCTGCGCACGACCCGCCCGCAGACGCCGATCCAGTTCGATTTCCAGCTCCGTCAGGGTCGCGGCGGGATGCGCGCTTAGCCAGGCGCGGAACTCCGCCTCGATTGTGCCCAGTCCTTGGTCGCTCGCTCGCTCGTCTGGCATTGGTGGCTCCTCAGGTGCTCGGCTCCGATGATCGCTCCCCCAGCATACCGCTCACCACCATCACGCCAAACCATGACGCGCACCCAAGTCCCGAGACCACAGGGTGGAGTCGTGCACGCTCAGTGAGACGCGCGGCATGGCGGTATGATGATGGGCGTGCCCGGCGTGTAGCTGGGCCTGCGGATGTTGGCGGGAGAAGTGGGAGCAGTCGATGAGCGTGACAGGAAATCTGGCGATTACATTTGACGATGTCCTGTCCGCGGCGGAGCAGCTCCGGGGGATCGTCAACACAACCCCCGTCATCAGCAGCCGGACCCTCAACGATTTGACCGGCCGCGAGGTCTTCCTGAAGTGCGAGAGCTTCCAGCGGGCCGGTTCGTTCAAGTTCCGCGGCGCCTACAATGCGATCAGCCGACTGGATGCGGCCACCCGCGAGCGCGGTGTCGTCGCCTACAGCAGCGGCAACCACGCACAGGGCGTCGCGATCTCGGCCAGGCTCCTTGGTATCCCGGCAGTTATTGTCATGCCGGACGACGCGCCGCAGGTGAAGCAGAATGCGACGCGCGGCTATGGCGCCGAGATTGTCCTCTTCGACCGTCAGAAGGTCGATGGCGCCGACTACCAGCACGTGGTGGCTGCGGAGCGTGGCATGGTCGTCATCCCGCCCTACGATAACCCGCTCGTGATGGCCGGCCAGGGCACCGTCGTGCTGGAATTGCTCGAGGCTGTGCCGGATCTCGACACGCTGGTCATCCCGATCGGCGGCGGTGGGTTGATCGCTGGCTGCGCAGTCGCAGCCAAGGGCATCGATCCATCCATTCGCATCTACGGAGTCGAAACAGTCGGGGCGGACGACACGAAGCTCTCGATCGAAAAGGGCGAGCGGGTCGTCATCCCTCCTCCGCCCACGATCGCGGACGGCACCCGTTCGCAAACACCCGGCGAGTTGACGTTCCCGGTCATGCAGGCGCTTCTGGACGATGTTCTTATCGTCAGCGACGATCAAGTCCTCGATGCGTTGCGCTTCGCTATTACCCGGATGAAGCTCGTCATCGAGCCGAGCGCCGCTGTCCCGGTCGCCGCTGTCATGGAGGGACTGCTGCCCGCCGAATCCCGCAGGGTCGGGATCGTCATCAGCGGCGGGAATATCGATCCATCACTCCTCGGCAAGCTGTGGGATTGAGGCGTGGGACGCCAGAGCCGATTCGACCGTATAATCCATCACCCGTGAGTTGTAGCGTGGGGCGCGTATGACCAACGCGCCGGTATTTTGCTCTCGCTGATACAGGACAAGACACAATGAGCATGCACATGGCCTGGCGGTCGATGGTTCGGACGACCGACTCGATCAGTGATCAGCGGCCGTTCTCGGTCGCGACCCTGAAACGGATCGGCGTCTTCGCGCAGCCCCGACGAGGTCGGATCGCGCTATTTGTCGCGCTCAGCGTCGTGACGGCGGCGCTGGCGGTGGCTACACCGGTGCTGGCCGGCCGCGTCATCAACGCGATCATCGACGGGAAAGCTGAACGCATCATCATCACGCTAGCCAGCCTGATCGCTGTGCTTGCCGTTCTCGAAGGCGGGCTGACCATCCTGAATCGCTGGCTTTCCTCAACCATCGGTGAGGGGCTCATCCTTGATTTGCGCACAACTGTCTTCGACCATGTCCAGCGCATGCCGATCGCTTTCTTCACTCGCACCCGCACCGGCGCGCTTGTTTCCCGGCTGAACAATGATGTCATGGGCGCGCAGCGGGCATTCAGTGACACGTTATCCGGTGTGGTCAGCAACGTTGTCATGTTGTTGCTGGCGTTTGCGGTGATGGTTCGCATCTCGTGGCAGATCACTCTGCTGGCTCTTGTACTGCTGCCGGTGTTCGTCCTGCCAGCCCGCCGGCTTGGCGCGCGACTGGCGGCACTTCGTCGCGAGGCGGCGAACTATAGCGCGGAGATGAGCACCCGGATGACCGAGCGTTTCTCGGCGCCGGGCGCGACGCTGGTCAAGCTCTATGGCCGGCCGGCCGAGGAGTCGGTCGAGTTCGCCCGCCGAGCACGACGCGTTCGTGACATTGGTGTTCGCTCTACGATGCTGCAGGCCGTCTTCATCACCGCGCTTACCCTTGTCTCGGCCCTGGCGCTCGCGGTCGTCTATGGCCTGGGTGGGTTCTACGCTCTTCGCGGGGAACTGGAGGCTGGCTCGGTTGTCACTCTCTCGCTGTTGCTGACCCGGCTCTACGCGCCGCTGACTGCGCTGGCCGGCGCGCGGGTCGATGTCATGAACGCGATGGTCAGCTTCGAGCGCGTCTTCGAGGTGCTCGACCTGGAGCCGCTGATCAAGGAAGCGCCAAACCCCCGCGTCGTGCCGCCCGGCCCGGTGTCGATCGAGTTCGAGCATGTCTCGTTCAGCTACCCGCCGGCCGACAAGGTTTCGCTCGCGTCGCTCGAGGAGGTTGCCGTCCTCGACACACGCGGCGGGATCGAGGTGCTCCACGATATCTCGTTTCGCGCCGAGCCTGGTGGGATGGTCGCCCTTGTCGGCTCGTCGGGCGCGGGGAAGTCGACTATCGCCCAGCTCGTCCCGCGGCTCTACGATGTCGATAGTGGCTCGATTCGTCTCTCTGGCGTCGATGTCCGCGATCTGAGCTTCACCGCTATGCGAGAGACGCTCGGAATGGTCACCCAGGATGGCCACCTGTTCCACGAGTCGATCCGCGCAAACCTGGCGATCGCTTTTCCCACGGCGACCGACGAGGAGCTATGGGATGCCCTGCGCCGGGCGCGACTTGCGGATGTCATCGCGGCCTTGCCGGACGGGCTCGACACAGTTGTCGGCGAACGCGGCTATCGCCTCTCCGGAGGGGAACGCCAGCGGCTGACGATCGCAAGGCTATTGCTGGCTCACCCGCGTGTCGTCATCCTGGACGAGGCGACGGCGCATCTGGACTCAACGTCGGAAGTGGCAGTCTCGGCAGCGCTCAGCGAGGCGCTCGAGGGCAGAACCGTGCTCGTGATCGCCCATCGGCTCTCGACCGTTCGCGCGGCAGACCTGATCCTCGTCGTCGAGGCCGGCCGTATCGTCGAGCGTGGCACGCACCTGGAGCTGCTTGCGGTCGACGGGCGCTATGCCGAAGCTGTACCGCACTCAGTTCGCGCATGAGGAAGCGCAGGTCGCTGACTGAGGGTCGTCTCCACCGACCGGCGACGCCACTCAGTGGCTGGCTGCGCGTTGTAGCGACCACCAGGTCAGCCCGACGACCACACCTGCGAGCACGAATCCGAGCACTTCGCTGCCACGCCAGAGGTGCGAGATGAGCCCGAGAGCGACGAGTGTGATCGCGAGGCCGGCAGCGATCTCCCATGCGTCGCCGATGATGAAATCTCGCAGGAAGTCCAGGAACCGCACAATCACATGCATCAGGCTGCCTCCTGGGCTGTAACGAGACTCTGCTGCCGGGTCAGCTGACGCACCGCCACCAATCCGAGCGCGGCATAGACCGCCAGGAGCCAGAGCAGCGCCAGGTCGCCGCCGAACCAGTGGATGCCCAGCCCTTCGCCAGCCCAGAACGTTCCGAAGGTCGTCAGCAGCAGCCCGACCCCGAACTTGAGCGTGTTCTCCGGGACACGAGAGAGCGGGCGGCGAAGGACGATGCCTGACGCGCCGACGATGACCGCCGCGGCCAGTGCCGCCATTGCCGCCTGGCCGAGATGCCCGCTGGCCACCCCGGCCGTCATCACGATGAAGATGACCTCCAGACCCTCCAGCAGCATGCCCTTGAAAGCGACCGTCGCGGCGAACCAGTCGATTGACTCCCCTGCCACCAGTGGCACACCCTGCGCCGTCGTCACCTCCGCGGCGAACAGCGCGTCTTCGTCATGTAGCGCTTTGAGTCCGGATGCTCTCAGGATCGCCTTCCGGAGCCATTGCAGGCCGAAGACCAGCAACAACGCGCCGACGAACACCTGCAGTGCCGAGAGGTTGATCCAGCGCTGGAGCGCGGTTCCGAGGATCGCGGTCAGAACGGCGAGGATGACGAGCGCCGCCGCCGCGCCGGCCAGTGTCGAGCGCCAGCCGCGCGTGATCCCCAGCGCCAGCAGGATCGTGATGACTTCAACGACCTCGACTGCCGAGGCCAGGAACGTTGCGACAACCGTCCCGAGTGAGCCCATCGGCTTCTCCTTTGCGATGCCAGGTCGTGTCCGGTCGGCATTCCACGTGCGTGGTAAAAGCGGTCGAAACGCCCCGGCCAGCCAGGACGCACAATCGCAAATCTGCTGCCATAAACAATGATCCCGGAGCCTGTATTCCGAAAGGCGGACGAGGGTTGCCTGCGACCCGACCTGCCGCCGTGCCGAGCCCCAAGCCCGTCGATACGCGCGTCGTGCGATCCTGCTGCTGACACGCGCTATAGTGTTCGGGCGATGAAGTTGTGCTGGCCAAAGCGGGAGGGGACGCAGCGATGGAACGAGTCAGTTGTGCAGTGATTCCAGGCGATGGGATCGGGCCGGAGGTCGTCGCCGAGGGCGTGAAGGTCCTCGAAGCTGCGGCCGAGCTGGACGGCGGGCTGGCGTTCGACTTCACTGAGTTCCCCTGGGGCTGCGAATACTACGCTCGACGCCAGGAGATGATGCCGGCCGATGGCCTCGATACGCTCGCCGGGTTCGAGACGATCTTTCTTGGCGCTGTCGGCTACCCCGGGGTGCCGGACCACGTCTCGCTCTGGGGACTCCTGATCCCGATCCGCCGGACGTTCCAGCAGTATGTCAATCTGCGCCCTGCGCGGTTACTACGAGGCGTGCGATCCCCCCTGCGCGACCGGGAAGCCGGCAGCATCGACCTCGTTGTCGTCCGCGAGAACTCGGAGGGTGAGTATTCGAGCATGGGCGGCCGGCTCCATGCCGGCACGCCGGCCGAAATGGCGATCCAGAATACCGTCTTCACCCGAATGGGGGTCGAGCGGGTCGTGCGCTATGCCTACGAGCTGGCCGGCAAGCGTCGCGGCCACCTGACCTCGGCGACAAAGTCGAACGGCATCAACATTACGATGCCCTACTGGGATGAGGTCGTCGCTGCTGTCGGCGCGGATTACCAGCATATCCGAAGCGATCAGTACCACATCGACGCGTTAGCGGCGTTTTTCGTCACTCGCCCGGACACCTTCGACGTCGTTGTCGGCTCGAATCTGTTCGGCGATATCCTCTCCGACCTTGCTGCCGCCGTGATGGGCGGGATCGGCATGGCGCCGGCCGCGAACCTCAACCCCGAGCGGCGTTACCCGTCGATGTTCGAGCCGGTCCACGGCTCTGCGCCGGACATCGCCGGTCGCGGAATCGCCAACCCGATCGGCCAGATCTGGACGGCCAAGATGCTGCTCGATCATCTCGGCAAGGAAGAGCTCGGCGCGGCGCTGCTCGATAGCATCGAGACAGTGTTGGCGCGTGGCGAGACGCTCACTCCCGATCTCGGCGGGCACGCCAGCACGAGCGACCTGTCCGACGCGATCGTCGCCGAGCTTCGCTCCCGCGGATGAACGGCGCGATATGGCCCTTCTGCTGATCATCCCTGGGGCGGTTGCCGCGATCCCGCTGTCGATCTTCTACTACCTCTGGATTGGCCGGCGCGTCGCTCCGCGCGTCGCCTGGCTGCCGATCCCGATTGGGATGACGGTAGTTGCCGGCTGGGTCGTCGCGCCGTGGGTGGTGTTACTTGGGATTGTTTGGCTGATGGCTTGACGGGCGCATGCTAGAGTAGCGCCGCGTTGTGTATTGGACATGAGAAGGGACCGCCGGAATGGCTGATCGGGATGTCGTGCTGGTCGATGGTGGTGATCTGACGATCGACGACGTAATCGCGGTCGCGCGGGGTGGCGCGCGGGTCGAGCTCGGCGAGAACGCCTACCAGCGTATGCGCCACACCCGCGCCTACATCGACGAGGCCGCGGCTCATGACAGGCCGGTGTATGGCGTCACGACCGGCTTCGGCGGGTTGGCCAGTGTGTTGATACCCGCCGCTGCGCGCGCCGAGATGCAGCATGCCATCCTCCGTTCGCACTCAGCCGGGATGGGCCCTGCCATCGAGCCAGAGGTTGTCCGCGCGCTGATTCTGCTGCGCGCCGCGACGCTGGCCAAGGGGTATTCCGGCGCTCGTCCGATTGTCGCCGAGGGGCTGATCAAGCTGCTGAACGCGGGGATCGTGCCGTATATCCCGGTCTTTGGCTCGCTCGGCGCAAGTGGCGATCTGGCGCCGCTGTCTCATGCATCGTTGCTGCTGATTGGTGAGGGCTGGGTTGTCGGCGAGCATAATCAGCCAGCGCCGTCTGGGCCGGCGCTGGCAGCCGCTGGATTTGAGCCGATCGCGCTGGAAGCCAAAGAAGGACTGGCGCTGATCAACAGCACAGATGGCATGCTGGGAATGCTGACGATGGCCATCGTCGATGCCCAGCGCCTCTTCCGAACCGCCGACCTCATTGCCGCGATGACCGTTGAAGGATTGCTCGGTACCGACAGGCCGTTCGCCGCCGACCTGCAGGCGCTGCGCCCGCATCCGGGCCAGGCCAGGAGCGCCGCGAACCTTCGCCGGGTGCTGTCCGGCTCGCCGCTCGTTGCCGCCCACGACGATGTTATCCACGGCGTCCAGGACGCCTACTCGCTTCGCTGCCATCCGCAGGTCATCGGCGCTTCGCGCGATACGCTGGATTATGTCACGATCGTCGCTGGGCGCGAGCTAGCCTCGGCGGTCGACAATCCGGTCATTCTGCCCGACGGTCGCGTTGAGTCGGTCGGGAATTTCCACGGCGAACCACTCGCGTTCGCCTGCGACTTCCTGACGATCGCCGCCTGCGAGGTCGGAGCGATCTCCCAGCAGCGTGTGGACCGGATGCTCGACGGCAGCCGCTCGCGCGGGCTACCGCCATTCCTCTCGCCCGACGCAGGAGTCAACTCCGGCCTGATGATTGCCCAGTACACCGCCGCGTCGCTGGTGGCCGAGAACCGGCGGCTGTCGCATCCGGCTAGCACCGACTCGGTATCGACCTCGGCCGGCCAGGAGGATCACGTCTCGCTCGGCTGGAATGCTGCCCGGAACTTGCGCCAGGTGCTGACAAACCTCGCTCGAGTCCTGGCTGTCGAGGCGATGGCCGCCGGCCTGGCGATCGATCTGCGCGATCCGATCCAGCCCGGCGCTGGCTCGCGGGCCGCGCTCGATCTGCTCCGCCAGCATGTCCCCGGTCCCGGCCCTGACCGTTTCCTGGCTCCGGAGCTGGCGGCGATCACCGATCTGCTGTCCGATGGCAGCCTGCTTGCCGCGGCCGAGGAGCGAGTCGGCGCGTTCGAGTAATGGCGTCAGTCTGTGCGGCGCTGGGGCGTCACTCCCGCAGCGCCGCCAGCGCCCTGTTCAGGTCGTCGATCAAATCGCGAGTGGACTCGATGCCAACTGACAGCCGCAACATGCCGGGGTATTGCGCCCAGGGCGAGCCGGGGATCTCGGCCATCAGATCCGGAGCAGTCTCGAGCCATGCCGTCGGCGGGAAGATCAACGATTCGATCCCGCCGAGGCTGGTGGCAAGCTGAAAGATTCGCGTGTGCTCGGAGACGCGTCGTGCGGCGGAAGAGCCACCCTCGACCTCGAACGACACCATCCCGCTGTATCCACCGCGCATCTGGCGCGAGGCGAGGTCGTGGCCACGGTGGCTTGCCAGCCCGGGGTAGAGCACCCGGGTGACTTCCGGCTGCGCCTCCAGCCACTCCGCGACTGCCTGGGCGTTCACCATGTGCTGGCGCATCCGCACCCCGAGCGTGCGGATGCCGCGAATCAGCAACCAGCAATCGAATGCGCTCGGCACCGCGCCCTGGTTGTACTGGCACGCGCGGATCTGCGCCGCCAGCTCGGGTGTTCGCGAGATGACCGCCCCGCCGAGCAGGTCGCTATGCCCGCCGAGGTACTTCGTCGTCGAGTGGACGACGAGGTCGATACCGAAGTCGATAGGATTCTGGCAATAGGGCGAGGCGAACGTGTTATCGACAACGGTGATCGCGCCCGATGCCCTGCCAATCTCCGCCATCGCCACCAGATCGACGACGTCCAGCAGCGGGTTCGTCGGACTTTCGATGTAGACCATCCGTGTGTTTGGCCGGACCGCTGCCTGAACGGCTTCGATGTCCGTCAGGTCGACGAGGCTCGACTCAATCCCGTAGCGCGGAAGATCGTTGGCGAAGATGTCGTACGTCGTCAGATAGCAGTCGTAGCCGACGATGACGTGGTCGCCACTTGCCAGCAGTTGCATTGTCGCGTTGACTGCGGCCATGCCGGAGGCGAACGCGGCCGCCTCGACGCCATGCTCGAGCGTCGCCAGTAACCCTTCCAGTGCGTCGCGGGTCGGGCTGGCGCCACGCGAGTAGCGATACTTCGCATCGTCATCGATTCGCTGCCGGACGAATGTCGAGCTCGGATGGATCGGCGGCGTCACCGCGCCGGTGGCCGGGTCTGGCCCGGGGCCGCCATGGATCACCAGCGTATCCACGTCCATCGCTCGCGAGTTGGCCTCCCGTTCGCGCGTCATCACCCCTCCTCATCCCGCCGATCGCGGCCGGGGATATCCATCTCGAAATGCAGCGACTCCGAAGGCCCATCGCGATCATCGAGGATCAACCGTGTCGGCATCGCTGTCCAGAACGCTTCAGCGCCCGGTGAGCGCGGGTCGGTGTGCAGGCAGAGGGTATCGTACCCCGCTGTCTCCGCGACGAAGCGTACCGTCTCGTCCACCAGCCGTCGGGCAAGGCCATGGCGACGATACTCGCGAGCGACGTAGACGCGGACGAGCTGCGCGGTGCGCTCCGGATCGTAGCGGGCGACGAGCCAGGCGTGATTAAACTCCGGCTTCAGCCCTCCGGAGCGTACACCCGCCGTTGCGGCGATCGCTCCGGACGCGTCGTCGATCGCGACCAGCAGCAGGTGGCGCGAGTTGTCGATGTAGACCGACTCCATAGCGCTTACGTCGCTATGGAACTCGGGCTTGTATCCGTATCCGAAGTCCATCTCGAAGATCCGGATCATCATTGCCTGTGTTGCCGGCACATCATCGGCGGTTGCTGGCCGAATCGTGAACGTCGGGCGTTCGTCCCGCATTGTCAGCCTCGTCTCTCAGACGCCTGACGCGAATCGCGCAAGGCTGAACGGCGTGATGTCGGCGACTTCCGGCCGGCCGCTCAGCGCCCACTCGGCAAGAGCACGGCCGATGGCTGGTCCGGTCTTGAAGCTTGTCCCGCAATCACCCGCCGTGAAATACAGCCCTTCGAGCGTTGGATGCCGGTCGATGATCGGTAGCGCGTCCGGCGTCTGGGCCACCGGCCCACTGCGCCAGACGGTCGGCCGGACCGTGCGCGGTGTCGCCAGTCGCGCCGCAACCCGGTCGCGCGCGGTCGCGCCGAGATGTTCCGGGATGCTCGCCTCCAGCGCGTCCAGATCGGTGGTCTCGCGCCGGCCAACGCCGCCGAGGCCGACCAGTAGCTCGGCGCTGCCGGGTCGCATCGCCCGGAAATACGAGCCTGAGATGCCATCGCCGATCGTCGGCAAGGTTGCCGGTAATGCTGGCTCGACCTCGACACCGAGCCACTGCGTCATCCAGACCTCAACTGGCAGCGCGACACCGAGCGGCGCGAGGAGGCCGCTCGACCACGCGCCAGCGGTCAGGACGACGAGCGGCGCGTCGATCGCGCCGTCACGTGTCACGACGCCGGTTACTCTCCCGCCCGCCGACCGGACGTTGGTGACGGGTGTGCCAGTAAGGATCTCGCCGCCGAGCCGCTGGCCGGCCGCGATGAAACCGGCCACCATCGTGTCGGCATCGGCGTAACCAGAGTCCGGCTCCCAGGCCGCGACCACGACATCGTCGGTCCGTATCTCGGGCGCAAGGCGGGCGACGTCGTCTGCCCCGACGACGCTCGTCTCGACTCCCAGGCTCTGGAGCATCGCGACTCGTTCGCGCAGCCCGTCCGCGCGCCGCTCCGGCTCCAGCCGGAAGTAGCCCGACCGGACGAATCCGGAGTTGCCCGCGCCAACTAGCTCGTCCCAGCGCTCGAAGTAGGGCAGGCTCGCCTGGGTCAGCCGTGTCTCGGCCGCGTCGCGACAGAAGTGGAACTGGATGAACCCCCCGGTGCCGCTCGTCGCGCTCGACCGAAGGTCGGCTCGCTCCAGCAGCAGCACGCGACCAGCGCCGAGCGATGCGAGCTGGAAGAATGTAGCAGCGCCGGCGATTCCGGCGCCGACGACCACCGCATCAGCCGTGTGATTCACCAGGTCACCGCCTTTCGCCGGCGAATGCCGCGTCGACCATCGTGGCTAGTGTTCGCAAGTCAGGCACTTCCATGCCAGGGGTGGCCTCCTGAGGCGGAGTCGCCCCGAAGCCGGGCCGGCCGTGCCGCCGGTTGACCCAGATGGTTGTCAGTCCCGCCGCATTTGCCGGGGCTATGTCGTGGAACAGGCTCTGGGCAACGTGGAGAATCTCCTCCTTTGGCGTGCCAAGCCTCTCCAGCAGGGTCCGGAAGTTGTTCGAGCTTGGCTTGTAGCTGCCAACCTGTTGGGCAGTGATGACCGCGTCGAAGGGAACCTCCAGTCGCCTGGCAGACCCGGCGAACAGGTCGTCATCGACGTTTGACAGGATCACCAGCTTGTAGTGTTGCTTCAGCTCGCGGAGCGCGGCGACGCTATCCGGGAAGGCCGGCCAGTCGGGAACCGATGCGCCGAACGTCGCTCGCTCCTCGGCGGTTGTTTCGAAGCCCAGCTGCTCGCCGAAGCCGCCCGCAACCGTCGCCAGGATCTCGCGATAGGGCTTGTATGTCCCCGCCTCGGCCGTGGCCTCTAGCTTGCCGAACAGCTCGAGCCTGGCATCGTCATCTAGCGCGTGCCCGCGCTGATCCAGCAGCAGGCGCAGCGCGTTGAGAATGCCGGATTCCCAGTCGATAAGCGTGCCATAGCAGTCGAATGTCAGGGTCGAGAATCTGCGGAGATCGATCGTCATACGCACCTCCGTGAAACCCGGCGCCGGCCGCCGGGCGCGCGGCCAGAATAGGCGTTTGGGCAGGGTTGGTCAATCGTCAGAGCGATCGGGATGCACGAACTCGCTGAAACGTCTACGATATGGACAGTTCAGTGAAATCCGATGACGACCGTGCCATCGGTCGTGTTGTCTTCAGGAGCGATTTGATTGACCGCTGGGGATCTCCACGAAGATGAGGTCCGGCAGGCTGAGCGGGTCTATTCCGCAGCCTACCTTCGCCTGGAGGCGGCCGTGCCAGGGTTCAGCGTCGATCTGATCGACGCGGTGCCCCACATCCATTACGGCCGGCCGAAGGCGGGACTCTCCCAGGAGCTCTATGCTGGCGACATACCGTCGGCCGTCGTCCTCGATATCATCGCGCGGCATCCCGACCTGGCGAGTGCGTTCGTGGCCATCAATTCTCGCGACGACGACTCCGACGCTGTCCTTGTCGCCGCGGGCTATATCCGGATCATCCGAAACTACCTGATGCGCTTGGATGTCAGCGCGCTCGGCGGCCGGCCGGATAGCCAGATCGTCCGTCTCTCGACGCTCGCGGAGATCGAGCGGCTGGCTGCCATGCGCGAAGATGGCCGAATCATTCCCGGCTATCTCGATGATTCAGCGCTCTCCTGCTTCGCATTGATGGCCGACAACGTGCCGGTTGCGTCGGCAATTGTCGTTGGGGATGGCGATACGTCGGTTATTGAGTACGTCCATACCCTCGAACGCTACCGGCGGCTAGGCTACGGTCGCTGGCTGATGCGAGGTCTCCAGCGGCTGATCGCGAACGAGGGCGCTCGCTGGGTCGTCCTCAGCTCGAACGAACGCGGGCGATCGTTGTACGACGCGCTCGGCTATCAGCGACTGAGCTACGAGGACATCTATCGACGGCAGGATCTGCCGAGTAACTGAATGGGTCGCTCTCGTCGCCGAGAGGAGGACGAATGGCAGGCATCCAGCAACTCCGACAGAAACGCTCCGGCGTCGGACTGCGAGGTTGGGATCGGGAGCAAGCCTTCGACGGCTTCACGCTGTTCACCCCACTTGCTGGTGGTGACTGTGTCTATCTGATCGACATGGCCGGCGAGGTCGTCCACACCTGGCCGACCCCCTACCCGCCCGGCCTCTACGGCTGCCTGACGGAGACTGGCACACTGCTCTTCAATGGAAAGACACGCGAGGAGTCCGACCGCTTCATCGCGACGGGCGCGTGGAAGGGCGGCGCGCTGCTGGAGATGGACTGGGACGGACGAGTCCTCTGGGAGGTCAATCACCCCGATCACCATCACGACGGTATCCGGCTACGCAATGGCAATGTCATGCTCCTCTGCATGGCTGAGTTGCCGGCCGAGCTGGCTGCGCGCGTCCAGGGTGGTTTGGCCGGGTCCGAGCACAATGGCGTCATGCACGCCGATTATCTCGTCGAGATGACGCTCACTGGCGATGTTGTCTGGGAGTGGCGCTCGTGGGAGCATCTCGACCCGGAGGTCGACCGGATCGTCGCCGTCCAGGATCGTCGTGTCGAATGGACGCACGGCAACGCCGTCGTCGAGCTGCCAGATGGCAACCTGATGGTCTCGTTCCGTCATACCTCGTCGGTAGTGATGATCTCGCGCGCCAGTGGCGAAATCTACTGGAAGCTCGCCGCGCCGCCCCTGGCTCAGCAACACGCCCCCACCGTGCTGGATAACGGCAATATCCTCATCTTCGACAACGGCACCCATCGGCTCGATCACCCGATCCCGTTCTCGCGCGTCATCGAGGTCGATCCGGCCACGAAGGAGATTGTCTGGTCGTACCAGGAGGACTACCCGTCGCAGTTCTTCAGCCCGCTCATCTCGAACGCCCAGCGGCTGCCGAATGGCAACACCCTCATCTGCGAGGGCTCGTTCGGGAGATTGTTCGAGGTTACGCACGACGGCGAGGTTGTCTGGGAGTACATCAACCCGTACTTCGTCGATGATGTCACCAACGCCAACACCCAACAGCGCAACGGCGTCTTCCGGGCGTTCCGGTATAGTGCCGCTGAGATTGCCCGCGCCCGGGCAACCGGTGGGTCGTGATGAATATCCGCTAACGACGGTCATCGCGCCGGAAGATAGTTCGTGTTACTGAAAGGGGTCCTTGAAATGTCTCGCACGATTCGCGCGCCGCGTGGGACCGAAATCAGCTGCAAGGGCTGGCAACAGGAGGCCGCCCTGCGGATGCTGATGAACAACCTCGACCCCGATAACGCGGAGCGGCCGGAGGACCTTGTCGTCTACGGCGGCACCGGCCGGGCAGCGCGTTCCTGGGAGGCGTTCGATGCGATCGTCGCCAGCCTGCGCGAGCTGGAGAATGACGAAACGCTGCTCGTCCAGTCCGGGAAGCCCGTTGGGATCTTCAGGACCCACCCGGACGCGCCGCGCGTCCTGATCGCCAACTCGCTGCTAGTGCCCAAGTGGGCAACCTGGGAGGAGTTCTGGCGACTGGAGGGCATGGGCCTGACGATGTATGGTCAGATGACGGCCGGTTCGTGGATCTACATCGGCACCCAGGGCATCCTCCAGGGCACGTACGAGACATTCGGAGAGCTGGCCCGCCAGCACTTCGGTGGTTCGCTGGCGGGCAAGATCGTCCTGACGGCCGGCCTCGGCGGGATGGGCGGCGCCCAGCCGCTCTCGGTCACGATGAATGGCGGGGTCTGCCTCGTTGTCGAGGCCGATCCGCATCGCGTTCAGCGCCGGCTGGAGACGCGGTACGTTGACCGCGCCACATCGTCGCTCGATGAGGCGCTCGAGCTGGCCGAGGCTGCTCGCGCCAGCGATGCCGCGCTCTCGATTGCTCTGGTCGGCAACGCCGCGGAGGTATTGCCGGAGCTGGTCAAGCGCGGCTTCCACCCAGACGTCGTCACCGACCAGACGTCGGCCCACGACGCGCTCGACGGCTATATCGTCCCCGAGATGACGCTGGAGGACGCCAAGATCCTCCGCCACCAGGACCCCGATGGCTACCTCAAGCGCTCGTTGGCAGCGATGGGTGACCATGTCCGGGCGATGCTCGACTTCCAGAAGGCCGGCTCGATCGTCTTCGACTATGGCAACAACCTGCGTGGGCAGGCCTATCTCGCTGGTGTCGAGAACGCCTTCGACTACATGGGATTCGTCCCAGCCTATATCCGACCGCTCTTCTGCGAGGGCCAGGGTCCGTTCCGCTGGGTGGCGCTCTCGGGTGACCCGGAGGATATCTATGAGACTGACCGTGCTCTGATCGAGTTGTTCCCCGAGAAGGATCACCTCCATCACTGGTTGCGAATGGCGAGGGAGCAGGTCGAGTTCCAGGGCCTGCCCGCGCGCATCTGCTGGCTGGGGTATGGCGAACGTCACCTCGCCGGCCTGAAGTTCAACGAGCTCGTCGCCAGTGGGCGAGTCAAAGCGCCGATTGTCATCGGCCGCGACCACCTTGATTCTGGCTCGGTCGCCTCGCCCTACCGGGAGACGGAAGCCATGCGCGACGGCTCGGACGCCATCGCCGACTGGCCGATCCTCAATGCGCTGGTCAACACGGCCTCCGGCGCGACCTGGGTCTCTGTCCACCATGGTGGCGGCGTCGGCATTGGTCTGTCGATCCACGCCGGCCAGGTCATCGTCGCCGACGGCACCCCCGAGGCGGCAGCGCGGCTGGAGCGTGTGCTGACCAACGACCCGGGCATGGGAGTCCTGCGCCACGTCGATGCTGGCTACGAGCGCGCTGTTCTCCACGCCCGCGCGACGAAGGTGCAGATCCCGATCTGGCCGGCCGAGACCGGCGAGTAGCGTGATTGCGCTTACGAAAGGAACGCCGGTGGCCGATCGTGTCCATCGCTTCAATGTCGGATCATTCCGCTGCGTCGTTGTCTGTGACCAGGAGCATGACACGACGGGTGGCCCGCCGCGCGCGTTTCTGAACGCGACGCCGGAGGAATCGGGCGCCGCGGCCGCGGCCTATGCCGATGTGACCGGTGACGCGGCTTCCTCGATCAGCATGAATATCCTCGTCGTCGACACCGGCACACACCTCGTTATTGTCGATACAGGCAATGGGCCGTCGGACTCCAGCCCACGCGGCGGGATGCTTGATGGCCTGGCTGCGGCCGGCATCGAGCCCGCGTCGGTCGACGTCGTCATCACGACCCATGCCCACCCCGACCACGTCGCCGGCAACACCGATGGCGAGGGCCACCCAACCTTCCCGAATGCCCGCTATGTAATCAGCGGTGTCGAATGGCAGCGTCTCGCCGAGCAGCCGAACGAGTGGTCCCAGACGCAGTTGTCCGCCATTGCGGACCGCTACGAGCGCATCACACCAGGCGAGGATGTCGTGCCGGGGATCGCCACGATCCCGACGCCGGGTCACGCGCCGGGTCAGATGGCGCTGCTGATCGAGGATGGCGGCGAGCAGCTCCTGCACATCGCCGATGTCTTCCACGTCCCATTCCAGCCGGCCCATCCCGACTGGTATCTCGGGTTCGACGCAGACCCGGAGCAGACTGTCCTCACTCGCCGAGCATTGCTCGAACGCGCCGCGCGAGAGGGTTATCTGGTCATCGCCTACCACACACCCTTCCCGGGTCTCGGCCGAATCCGGACTGCGGATGATGTGTGGCAGTGGTGGCCGGAGCGCTAGTCGCGCCGGCCATCACGTTTCTCGAGCGCCTCACCCGGCCGGAGATCATCCTGCTCGACGGCGCGCTCGGCACCGAGCTGGAGCGGCGCGGGGCGGTGACACCCGAGCCGCTCTGGTCGGCTCAGGCGCTAATCGATTGCCCGGAGATCGTCCACGAGATCCATGCCGCATATGTCCGCGCGGGCTCGGAGATCATTACCGCCGACACATTCCGGACGAACTTCCGCGCTGTGGAGCGGGCAGGGCTGGCCGGCCAGGCCGAATTCCTGACCGGGCGGGCGGTCGCGCTCTGCCGCGAGGCGTGTGACCACGCAGACGGTCCGGTCTGGGTGGCCGGGTCGATGTCGCCGGTCGAAGACTGCTTCTCGCCATGGCTGGTTCCCGAGGACGACGCGTTGCGCCGCGAGCATGCAATGCTGGCCGGCTGGCTGGTCGCGGCCGGCGTCGATCTGATTCTCGTCGAGACGATGAACAGCGTCCGCGAAGCGGTCGCGGCGACGCGTGCCGCTGTCGCAACTGGCCTGCCGACGTTGGTCAGCTTCGTGTGTGATAGCGACGGCAGGCTGCTCTCTGGCGAGTTGCTTGCCGATGCCGTTGCCGCTGTTGCCCCGCTCGGGCCAGATGCGCTGCTGGTCAATTGCGTCCCCGCTCCGGAGATTGCGGTTGCGCTCCATGCGTTGGCCGCGTGCTCGCCACTGCCAGTCGGAGCATACTCCAACCTCGGCCCCCCGGTCGCCGTGGATCGTTGGGCGCTGGAGGATGTCGTCGATCCCGCCGGGTACGCCGCCCTCGCGCGGCAGTGGGTGGCGCTCGGCGCGCGAATCGTTGGCGGCTGCTGCGGCACGACCCCGGCCCATATCGCGGCAATGTGCGACTCTCGTCTCCGTGCGGAGCGTTGAGACGCCTGCTGATGGCCATGGACGTGCTAGCTTGAATAGAGGTGGCACGACGCGGCGCAGCTCAGTGGAAGGACTCGCCATGACCCGCATACCAGGAGCCGACTACACTCAACTCCCCGACGACTTGCGCCGGCCGATCGAGATGCAGATCCGCAAAACGGGGCGTCCATACGACGGTCACATCCTCTACGCGCGACGCGAGCCGATCTATCGCGCCGCGAAGCACATGTGGGCGGGTCTGGCAGAGTCGGGCCTGCTCGACGGCAAGCTGATCGCGCTGTTGAACCGGCGGGTCGCCGCGATCAACGGCTGTGAGTTCTGAATGGACCTCAACGCTGCCGTTGGCAGCCACCTGGGGGCCACGGACGCGCAACTCGATGCGCTGCTCGGCGATGACTGGTTGGCCGGCGGGCTGTTCGACGAGCGCGAACAGGTCGCGCTTGCCTATGCCGACGCCATCACGTACTCGGATCGAGATGTGAATGACGACCTCTTCGCTCGCGTCCGCGCGCACTTCGACGACGACGCCATCATCGAGCTGACCGAGACGATCGCCTGGGAGAACGCCTCCAGCAAGTTCAACCGCGCGCTTCGGGTACGGTCGAGTGGCCTCTGGAAGCGGCGGGACGGGCGCTAACGCCCCGCCTCGTCGGGTCGGCCGGCCTGCCGCTCATAGTTGCGGGCCAGCATGCCGGTCGCGCGACGCAGGCCGAAGCGGTCGTAGAACGGCTGCAGCTCCGCGTCGCACAGCAGGTCGATCATGTAGTACTCCGAGAGTCGATCGAGCATTCGTCGCGTCAGCTCGCCACCGAGCCCCTGTTCCTGGTACTCCGGCAGCACCTCGAGCAGCGGGATATATGCCGCCAGCACGCCATCAGCGATCGCTGTGATGAATCCGACGACCGGGCCGTCGTGATCCGACTCACCGTCACGAGCCAGGATAATCTCGTCGCTCCCGCGCAGAAGGCGCAGATGCGTCTCGGGCGTTGGAGGATTGGGCCAGCCGACGAAGAAGCCGGCCAGATCCTCCGGCGCGATGCCCTCTGTCGAGCTCGTGTACCAGATCATCGCTCATCCCCTTTCGTCCTCGGTGGCCGGCAGGGAGTATAGCCGCGCTCCGCGTCGAGTAGGATGAGCGTGTCGATTTCGCAGGCTGAGGGATGGTGGGTCCGATGGCACGATCGTTCATCTTCGATGGCGCCGACCCCACCGGTCGGGTGCTTGGGCCAGTGCTGACGCGCTGGCGGCGTGATCTGGACTGGACGCAGGACGAGCTGGCTGGGCGCGCCGGCATCAGCCGGGGCTATCTCTCGCGACTGGAGCGCGGCCTGCCCGGCCGGCCGGGCCTGGATGTGCTGACCCGCGTTTGTGGCGCAATGGGTCGATCGTGGACCGAGCTCTACGCGGCCGCCGGACTGGCTCTGCCCGGCGACGTGACGCTCGACGCGATCGGAGATGGGCTGGACGACCCCGAGCTGCTTCTCTACTTGCGCCGACTCCCGGAACTCGATCCCCGCGACCTGGCCGTCCTGCGGGCGCTGCTCCGCGCCTTCTTCGATCGGCGCGACGGCACGCAGCCGCCGGAGCGACCAGACTCCCGGCAACTGGCCTTGTTGTCAACCACTGGAGAGTCGGTCCCACGACGACGGTAACTATTCCGGAGTGATTGATAAGAATCAGTACACAGTCTATTGACATCGGTTCTCCAACACGCTAGGATACTGGCGAAGGAGGAGAGAACCATGTCGAGAACAATCAATACCTGCCCCTCATGCGATGGTGAGCTCATCATTCGCGAGCTGTACTGCCCGGCCTGTGATATTCAGATCCGGGGCAGCTTCAGCGCGCCAGAGGTTGCCCCGTCGTTGCGGCTGAACAGTGAGCAGCAGGCGTTCTTGCGACTCTTCGTGATGAGCCGTGGCAACCTGTCCGATGTCGAGCGCGCGCTCGGTGTGTCCTACCCGACTGTTCGCGCCAAGCTCGACGACCTGATCGCCGCGTTCGCCGCGGAGAGCGGATCGACGCCGGCCGAGTCGAAGCAGCTCGATCGCGACGAGATCCTCACCCGTGTCGCCGATGGCCGCCTGTCACCCGACGACGGCATGGCGTTGCTTCGCCGGTTGGCCGGCGAGGCCTGATCGCGAGCAGGACGATGGCAACCGACGCCACGATGCCGCGCGCCGCCGCGCCAGCCCGCCTGCCGGTGTTCGCCTTCCTCGGCGGCAACGCCATATCGCTGATCGGCAGCATGCTGACCTGGGTTGCGCTCCCCTGGTTCGTCCTGGAGACGACCGGCAGTGCTGGGAAGATGGGGATTACAGCCTTCGTCATCGGCCTCCCCGGCTTTCTGATGGGCGTCTTCGGTGGCGCGCTCGTCGACCGCGTCGGCTATCGGCGCGTCAGCATCGCGGCCGATCTCGTCAGCGGCGTCTCGATCGTGCTCATCCCGATCCTGCATCACACCGTCGGCCTGGCATTCTGGGAGCTGCTTGTGCTGGTGTTCTTCGCCGAGCTACTGGCGATCCCTGGCCTGACTGCGCGACGCTCGATGATACCGGAGCTCGCAGGCCTTGCCCGCTCCCGCCTCGAGCCGGTCAACGCTGCCTTCGAGGGCACGCAGTTTGCCGCATTGCTCGTTGCGCCTCCGGTCGCAGGTCTGTTGATCGCGTTCATGGGCGCGGACAATGTCCTGATGATCGACTCGCTGACCTTCGTCGTGTCGGCGCTCGCTGTCGCGCTGGCGGTTCCTGCGCGATTGTTCCCGCCGCGACCCAGCGTCACGACGCGATACGCCGAGGATCTGAAGGCTGGCCTGCGCTTCCTGCGCAACGACGACGTGCTGCTGACGCTGGCGGCCGGCCTGGCTATCTCCAACCTGGTTAACAGCCCGCTCACCTCCGTCGTCCTGCCAGTCTTCGTCAAGCAAACCTGGAATGACGCCACTCGCCTGGGACTGCTGGCCGGGGCATTTGGCCTTGGCGCTCTGATCGGCGCGGCACTCTATGGCACGTTGGGATATCGATTCCCGCGCCGGCCGGTCTGGATCGCCGGATACATGTTCTCGACGATAGTGGTCTGGGTTCTGCTCTTCTCGGCGAACCTGTCGATCATCATGGCCGGAGCTGTCGTTGGCGCCATGGCCGCCGGACCACTCAACCCGCTGTTGGTGACGGTCCGCCACGAGCGTATCCCCCAGGAGCTCCGGGGTCGTGTGTTCAGCACCTTCTCGGCGATCTCACAGGTCGCAGCGCCGATGGGCATGCTGGCGGCCGGGTTCGCTATCGAGCGCTTCGGCTTGCGCGGCACGATCGCCGGCATCGCGGTGGCCTCCCAACTCCTCGCAATCGGAATGCTGTTTCTCCCGACGCTGAACCGCCTCGATGAGTCGCGCCTCCACGAAGACGCGGTCGCGCCATGAACACGCACCTTCACGTGCGCCCTGATAGTGTCCGTAGACAAGGAGACGACATGATCTTCACTCACTCGCGTCAACAGAACGAGCAATTCACGCGCCGCACGATCCCGGTCGGGCTCGCCAGCCGGGTCGAAGCCCGGGTCGAGATGAATGTCGGGACTCTGCGAGTAGCCGGCGGCGCCGACGCGCTAGTTGACGGAGCATTTCGCTACGCGCCGGATCTCGAGCCTGTCATTGATTACGACGAGGCGGAGGGTGTCGGTCGCCTCGCTATTCGCCAGCCTCGTCCGATTCGTATGTCGGGCGGTTCTGGTCGTAACGAGTGGGATATCGCGCTATCCGATACGACGCCGCTGGATCTGATGATCGTTCAGACGACAGGCGATGGGCGATTCGATCTCTCATCCGTCATGCTCCAGTCGTTGGTGCTCGATCGCGCGACTGGCTCGACGTCCCTCAGACTGGCTGGTGATCATCGCGATCTGCGCCGTGCGCGGGTCGAATCGGCTACCGGCAGCCTTGCCCTCAACTTCACGGGCCGATACGCGGCACTGACATCACTCGAAGTCAGCAGCGGGGCCGGCAGGTTGAAGGCCGACTTGCGTGGGTTGTGGGGATGTGATGTTACCGTCCGGCTGCATGTTGCGACCGGCTCGATCGATGTCCGATTGCCGGACGGGATCGGCATCGAGCTCCACGGCTCAACCGGACTGGGTCGCGTCGCTGTATCGGGTCTGGCTGCCGGCCGTGGCGGCTGGCGTCGCGATGCGCCTGCCGGCGCTCCGGTGATGCGGCTCGATGTCTCGACCGCGGTCGGGTCGATCGTGATCGAGGCGAACCCGTGATGATGCGTTATCCGATGTGCGGAAATCTCCGGGCTGACGCAGGAGCCGCGAGAGGATTCGAGGGTAGCCACAATGGCACAGAATGACGAGACCACTACCGGCGATGTTCCCGGCGCGCTCGAGGGAGTCAGCCGCATACGGCTGGATTGCGAGCAAACCGATCTGTCGATTGTCGCCGACCCGGCTATGGTTGGTCAGGTGTTCCTGTCGGCAGACGGAGGCGGCAACGGAATCTCGCTGATTCGCGAGGCGGATGAGATCGTCGTCTATCAGAAGGGTCGGCGCTCGGGCGGCCGGCCGCCGACATTGACCGTCCCTGCCTCGGGATGCCCGCCGATCTCGGGGAGCGTCGAGCGAGGCGAACTCTACCTGAGTGGGCTGAACGGAAGCGTCGATCTCAAGCATGGCCAGGGCGATACGCGTGTCGACGGCGGAACCGGCTCGCTGGAGTACAGCGTCGGCAAGGGAGACGTGCGCCTGTCCAATCGCAGTGGCAGTGTCGCGATCAACGCTGGCGCGGGTGATATCCACGCCAGCACGATGATCGGCGAACTGGTGGTGTCTGTCGGCAAGGGAGACGTCCACTGTGAGACTGTCGGCGGCAGCCTGACGGTCAAGCTCGGCAGTGGTGATTTCGCGGTCTCTGACTCGGCCGGTAGTCTGACGATCAAGAGCGGTAGCGGTGATGTCGCGGTAACGCGTCCACGCCACCAGACCGTCGTCGCCAAGATCGGCAGTGGCGACGTGATCATCCACAACGGCAGTCTTGTCGGTATGGCGGTTGAGGTCGGGCGTGGCGACATCATATCGAGCGCCGAGCTGCTCTTGCCGGGCCATGCGGAGTGGAGCCCGGGGGGAGGTGACCAGAGCCTCGTCTCGCGCATCCTGCGCTCGAAGGGCGTGGCGTTCTCGGCCACCGACAAAGGGCTCCGGATCTCGAGACCCGGCTTCGAGATGGAAGCGGGAGACGCTGGCCTGCGCATCATGAAAGGCGGGATGTCGTTCGTCGCGGGAGATAGTGGTGTGCATTTCAGCAACGACGAGGCGGCGAGTGTCACTTCCTTCTCGGCTGAGACCGGCTCCGGCGATATCTCGTTCGACCTTCCGGGGGGTGTGCCGGTCCGCGTCGAGGCGCTGATCGCTGGCGGCGAGATTCACTCCGATATCCCACTCGTCAGCGTCGCTCGCCCCGGCCCACGCGGAGCCACCCAACGCTATGTCGGCGTCTCTGATCCGTCGGCGACCGAGCGAATCGATCTGCGGCTCAAGGCAGAGCGTGGTGATATCCGCGTCCGTCTGCCTCGGAACGCGCGACGCAGCGTTTCGCCACCTCGCGTGCCGGAACCGCTGGTCCCGCCGTCCCCACCAGTTCCGCCAGACCAGCCCGATCTGCCGACAGTTGCCAGCCCCGGGCAGCCCGAAGCGACGACGACCCGCGTGCGAGTGCTGACGGGCGAGCAGCAGATGCGCGCCATTCTCGATGCGCTTTCGCGCGGAGAAGTCAGCGTCAGCGAGGCAGATCAGATGCTCAAGGCGCTCGGCACGGACCGCGGCGACCGGGCCGAGCGGTAGGTTGAGAGACGTGGTGACGATCATTCAGGACCGCGAAGATCTGGACAGTGCGCTGGCGGGATCGCCGAACCGGCGCGACCGGTTGGCAATCCCGATGCTCGTGCTCGCCGGCGGCATCTCGCTGACGGGTAACTCGCTCACGGCACTGGTTATCCCCTGGTTCGTCTATGTGACGACCGGAAGCGCCGCGCGCACCGGGCTGGTAGCGTTCGCGTCACTCCTGCCGGTTGTGCTGGCCGGCATGGCTGGTGGGCTGATCGTCGATCGCGTCGGCTTCAAGCACGCCAGCGTTGTCAGCGATATTCTGAGTGGCGTCACGGTCGCGATTATCCCGACGCTCCATCTGCTTGGCCTGCTGCGATTCTGGCAACTTCTCATCCTCGTGTTCATCGGGGCGCTCCTCGATATCCCTGGCTCCGCGGCTCGTCAGTCGATGATCCCCCGGCTGGCGGCGCGCTCGGGCGCGTCTCTGGAGACCGCGAACGCCGGCATGCAGGTGGCGAGCTCGGTCGCGATGATCGCCGGCCCATTGGCCGCTGGCGTGCTGATGTCCCTTCTCGGCGCAACCACCGTCCTCTACGTTGATGCCGCCTCGTTTGCCGTCTCGGCGCTTCTGATCGGCGCGCTGATTCCCTGGAAGCGATCCGCGGAAGAGGGTATCGCAACGGAACCGGGAGGCGAAGGCATGCTCCGCGAGGCGCTTGCCGGGGTGCGGTTGGTCATTCACGACCGCTTCCTGTCCGCGGTTGTCCGCGTCGCGGTCGTCGCGAACTTCCTGTTCAGCGCGCTATTCGCGGTCGTCCTGCCTGTCTATGCCAAGGAAGTGTTCAACGACCCACGGGTTCTGGGTCTGATAATCGCCGGCTTCGGCGGCGGCTCGCTGGTCGGCACCCTGGTCCTTGGCGCGGTTGGGCCGCGCGTCTCGCGGGTGGTCTGGTTGCTGGGCGGGCTGGTCGTGATGGCCGCTGGCCTATGGATACTGCCATGGTCGTCGGCGATCACGCTGAGCGTGGCTGGCGCGGCAGTGCTCGGTCTGGCGAACGGCCCGATGAACACGATCATGATGGTCATTCTCCAGGAACGAGTGCCGGAGAGTCTGCTCGGGCGCGTCAACTCGAGCCTGATGGCGATGATCTCGATTGCATCGCCGGTCGGTGTCGTGATTGCCGGTCTCGTCCTCGACAGCGTCGCAGTGACGCTCGTCATGGCGGCGATCGCGGCGGTATTCACGCTGGTGGCGATCTCGGCGCTGGCGAACCCGGAGTTTCGCAACGTGTCTGTGGCCACCCGGGTAGTCACGCGTTAGCGTTCGGCCGCGACGACGCCGATCGTGACATGTACACTGCCGCGGTGAATCACGACATCGCGGACCCGCCAACTGGATCGCGCTGGAGGCGAGCCGATCTCGGGCTTGGCCGAAATAACGGCCTGCTCTTCTGGAGCCATCTCGTCTGGGGGCTGGGGTTTGCGCTCCAGATTGCGATCTGGACGCTGTTTATCCAGAGCCTCGGCGCCAGCCCCGGCCAGATCGGTCTGGTCATCGGGGCTGGCGCCGTCATGCGGACGATTCTGGCACTCCCGGCAGGTGTGATCGCCGACCGTGGCTCGCTGAAGCGCATCGTCGTTCTGGCGATGGCGTCGCCGGTGCTCGGGGCTCTCGTGCTCACACAGGCCAGTGTCTGGTGGCATGCAATGGTCGGCGCGATTGCGCTCGATGCGTCAGCTCTGGCAATCCCGGCCGTTTCGGCCTACGTCGCGACCGCAGCTCCCGAGGGCGAGCGAACACGCGCCTATACCTATATCTTCAACCTGTCGATTGCGGCCGGGATGCTGGTCGGGCCGGCCGTTGGCGGCTGGTTGGCCGAGCTGGCCGGCTTTCGTCTGGTCTACGCGTTATCGGCGATCTGTTTTGCTGTCGGCGCGGCGATGCTCCTGTTCCTCGACGACCTCGGGGCGTCCACGGCGAAGCCTGCCCCGCCTTCTGGCGGTGTCCGCCCTGGTTACCGCGAACTGCTTGCTAGCCGGCCGGTGCGGCTCATCCTCGCCTTCCATGCGCTGGTTCCGCTGGTGTTTGTCGGGACGACGCTCTTGCCCAACTTCCTGCACGATCAACGCGGCTACAGCCTCGGCACGATTGGGACACTCGGATCGATCGGCTCTGCGGCAGGGTTCGGGTTCGCGCTCCTCGTCAGCCACTGGCCGCCGCTTTCCAGGCCATTTACTGGTATAGGCGTAACGCTCGCGCTGATTGCAGTTGCGTTTCTCCTGTTTATCGCCACCGGCAACGTCGCGCTCGTTGCCCTGGGCTATATGCTGCGCTATTCGTTCAGCGCGGTCTGGTCGCTTCTCTCGGCGGCAGTGGCAGAAGTCACGCCAGAACGACTCCGCGGGCGGGCCTATGGCGCTGCCGAGATGGGGGTTGGCGTTGCCGATGTCGCCGCGCCGCTCGCCGCCGGCCAGCTCTATGGCGTCGGACATGCGTTGCCGTTCGTCGCAGGGTTCGTCATTGCCGCGCCACTGTCGGCCCTTGCCTTTCTTGTCGAACGTAGCCGTGCCTGGACTGTTTCCGGCGCGGCGATGTCGGAGGTGTCCGATGGATGACGCGGCCCGGATCGCGCGCCTGCCGTTCGACGATCCCCGGTCAACCGCTCGCAGGCAGTGAGAGGAAGGTCGATTGCCAGTCTCCCGCCCTCACCTGGTCGCTGAGGTCGTAACCAGGACGGTTGATTCGACGCTCGTCATTCGTCCGGTCACGTTCGATGATGCCGATGATCTCGCCGCGCTGATGGTCGACGCCTATGGTGGCGCACTGCAGGCTTCGTCTGACGAGGCTCTCGATGGCGCGTTGCTCGAAGTGCAGAAGTTCTTCGGCGGGCTCTACGGTGAACCGATCCTGGACTGCAGCATGGTTGCGGTTAGCCCTGAGGGGCTTGCTTCGGCATGCCTGATCAGCCGCTACCAGGGAACGCCACTGCTGGCGATCCTGATGACAGCCAGTGCCTGGAAGCAGCGTGGGCTGGCGCGGGCGACTGCGCAGTCGAGCGTCAACGCGCTCGCCGGCCGGGGCGAGGCGACGCTCGAGCTGATCTTGACTGCCGCCAACCGTCCTGCGCTCGAACTGGTCGATGATCTCCACTTCCACGATTTCACCGTCTGAGCGAGCGACGACACACATGACGAAGCCCGGGCGAATGTGGTCGCCCGGGCTTTGGTTGCTTTAGATTCGCTCTGCCGTCAGGCTGCGCTGGCCAGCTCGATCAGGTCGCTCTTGCGCAACTTGGCAAGCGCTTCCTTCTCGATCTGCCGAACCCGCTCGCGGCTGATGCCGTAATGCTCGGCGATCTCGGCCAGGGTCTGTGGGTGCTGGCCACCAAGCCCGAAACGGAGCATCAGGACGCCACGCTCGCGCTCGGTCAGCTGATCCAGCGACTTACGGATCTGGTCGCGGATCGCGCTCGAGACGGCCTCCTCGACGACCTGATCGCTGGCCGGATCCGGAAGCAGGTCGCCGATGGTCGACTCCCCGTCCTCGCCGATCGGCTTGTCCAGCGATGAGGTGCGCGGAATTGCCGTGCGCGCCTGAACGACCCGCTCGACCTCCAGATCGAGCTGCTTGGCAACTTCGGCGTCAGTGGCCGGGCGACCGAGCTTCTGCTCGAGCTGCGCCTCCGTCCGACGGACCTTCGAGATCAGATCATGCATGTGCACCGGGACCCGGATTGTGCGAGACAGGTTCGCGACCGCCCGGCCAATGGCCTGACGAATCCAGAACGTTGCATACGTGCTGAACCGATATCCCAGCTCCGGGTCGTAGCGCTCGACGGCCGTCATCAGGCCGATGTTGCCTTCCTGGATCAGGTCGATCAGCGGAAGCCCGCTCGAGCGGTACTTCTTGGCGATCGAGACGACCAGCCGCAGATTGTGGCGGATCAACTTCTCGCGCGCTTCGCGAGCCACCTTCAGCACCTGGTCGAGATTCTCGACCTCGATCTCCTCGCTCTGGAGGCGACGCGCTTCCAGCCCCGCGCGCACCTTGCGCGACAGGTCGATCTCCTCCTGGTGCGAGAGAAGACGGTGACCGCCGACATCGCGGAAATATCGGTAGACAGCATCGCTGGTCGCCTGGTCGATGAGCTCCGCGGACTCATCGATTACCTCGCCGACCTCGGCGTCGGCAGCTAATCGCTCCAGCTCGTACGTGTCGTAGTTTGCGCGCTCAGTCATGAGACTCCTTCTGCTCCCCGCATGTGCTAGCTTCAGTGGTTTCGGCGGCTCCCCACCACCCGCCGAAACTTCGTAAGTCTAGCAGCAATCCAATACTATGTCAACTCACTCATCGACTTTGTGAAGAATCCGACAAACCTGTCTTCTAGGATAGCTGAAGTTGCCGATTTGTAAAGCACCTGAGCGAGAAGCAAGCGCGAGTCGTGACGGATTGCGCGTTGGATCGGGCATTTTCATAGAACGTACACCCGTCCGCGGTGCTTGTCTATACCCCGATTCGCTATTCAATGTAATGCGGTGCCCGCAGGACCGTTATGCGTCGGCATGAGGGGGCGTCTCTCGGTTCGCTGTGTCTCGCCGGCCGCCAGCGGGACAGGGACGATCGCCACGGACGGCGCGTTACACTGTCGGTTGTGGCGATCTCGTCGTGAGCGAAGGAACAGTGAAGATGGATCTACGCGCAATTCCGATAACGATCGTTGGAGCGGGCGCGATCGGCGGGACGGTCGGCGCGTTTCTGACACAGGCCGGCTACGATGTAACGCTCGTCGATATCGTCCCCGAGCATGTCCGTGCGATGAACGACGGTGGCCTGCGGATCACCGGAGTCCGTGGCGACCATACCTACCCGGTCAGGGCGGCGCTCGCGAGCGACCTCCGTGGTCCGCTTGGCCCGACGATCCTCTGCGTCAAAGGACACTTCACGGCTGCCGCGATGGAGCAGATCGGACCGCTGCTGGCGCCGGATGGCTTCGTCCTCTCGCTACAGAACGGCCTGAATGAGGAAGTGATCGCCGCGGCAGTCGGCGCCGATCGCACGGTCGGCGCGTTCGTCCACTTTGGAGCCGACTACATCGAGCCGGGGCTGATTCAGCTTGGTAACGAGCAGACGATCCACATCGGCGAGCTCGACGGATCGATCACGCCGCGTATCGAAGCCTTGCGCAGCGCGCTGTCGAACGTGATGCCGATGGAGATCACAACGAACCTCTGGGGCTTCCTCTGGGGCAAGCTCGTCTATGGCGCGATGGCTTTTCTGCTCTCGACCGTCGACGCGACCGTCCCGGAGGTTATTGACAACGCCCTCGGTATGCGTCTCGCTCAGACGGCGTCAGCCGAGGCGTACCTGGTCGCCAGATCACAGGCGGACTCCCTCGAGAATATCGGAGAATTCAACCCCAATGCCTTCGCGCCCGGGCCGGGTTTCGACGCTGCCAGTCGCGCTGCCCTCCAGGAGATGGCCGACGCCATGCGCGCCTCGATCAAGCAGCATATGGGCATCTGGCGTGACCTGAAGATCAAGAAGCGCAAGACCGAAGTCGATATGCAGTCGGCCGTCATCGTCGCTAAGGGGCTCGAAGCAGGCGTCCCGACGCCGGTCAACGCCGCCGTGCTGCGGGTGATTCATGAGATCGAGGCTGGTCAGCGCGGCATGGAATGGAGCAACCTCGACGATATTGCCCGCCTGGCCGGCCTCGAGCGACCCCTGTGAGCTGCTACGACCAACACCGACGGCAACATCTGGACGAGATGCGCAGGCACGACTGGCGCAGGAACGGGTCCGTGCTCCGAACGGTCGACCTTGACAATTGCACATCGCGCCACGTAGCATATTTGCTAGATGCAAGTACTTGCACCTAGCAAGCCCCGTGATGTTTCGCCCCCATACCGTCTGGAGTGCCTGATGAGCATGCCGATGCTGCCGGTATTTATGCATGTCCCGGACGGCTTTCTCAGCGTCCCGGTCGCGTCGGTCATGTACATCGTGACAGCGATCATTGTTGGCACTGCGGTTCGGCAGACGAATCGTCACCTGAAGGAGAGCACTGCGCCGCTGATGGGGGTTCTCGCGGCGTTCATCTTCGCTGCGCAGATGATGAACTTCCCGGTGGCCGGTGGCACCAGTGGCCATCTGTTGGGTGGCGCGTTGGCTGCGATTCTGGTTGGCCCGTGGGCAGCGGTGCTGGTTATGACGACCGTCATTGGTGTGCAGGCGCTGGTATTTCAGGATGGCGGGCTGGCCGCGCTGGGCGCGAACATCTTCAACATGGGTATCCTGCCCGCCTTCGTTGGCTTTGGCATCTTCCGCGCGGTCACCGGTGTGCTGCGCTCCAGCCGGGCCGGGCTGCTTGGCGGTGCGTTTGTCAGCGCCTGGATCAGCGTCATGCTGGCGGCGCTCTTCACGTCGGCCCAACTGGCGATCTCCGGCACCTCGCCGTGGAGTATCGTCCTGCCGGCGATGCTCGGCGTCCATGTGTTGATCGGTCTTGGCGAGGGCGCTATCACGGCCGGCGCGGTGGGGCTTGTCCTGTCGGCTCGGCCCGACCTGCTCGGCGTTGCGCCACCGAGCCCGCCGGCGGAGGCATATTCGCCGTATCCCGAGGAGAGTGCCTGATGGGGAAGCGTGCTGGTTGGGCTGCGCTGATCGCGGCTGGTGTCGGGCTGGCCTTGTTCATTACCCTGTTCAGCCCGTTTGCGTCAGGTCATCCTGACGGGCTCGAACGTGTCGCGGAGGATCACGGGTTCCACCACCAGGCGAAAGGTCCCGTGTTCGAGATCATTCCCGACTATGCGGTTCCCGGCGTCAAGAACGAGCGGGTCGCGACCATTCTCTCGGGTATCATCGGTGTGTTGATCGTCGCCGCAATCGGCTTGATCGTCGGTTACAGCCTCAAGCGCGTCGCGCGTTCACGTGCTGCCTCGGGCTCTCTCCCCAGTGCCCCCGAGTCGACCACGCCTGGTCCTCCAGGAACAATCTGAGGTGGCGTCCTTTGTCCCCGGCGAACGCTATCACGACGGGGATGGGCTGCTGTATCGTGCCGATGCGCGGATCAAGATCCTCACCGTCGTGTTGTTCGCCTTCGCCGTTACCGGAGTCCCCGAGGGCCACTGGCTCGCGTTCGCGGGCTTCGGGGCGTTTGTCGCGCTGGTCATGCTCGTGAGTGGATTGCCGATGGCGCTTGTCGTCCGGCGCTCGCTGCTTGCCGCGCCATTCGTTCTCGCGGCCGTGCCGCTCATCTTCACCCGCCCCGGCAATCCGGTCGCCACACTCCCCCTGCTTGGCTGGTCGATCTCCGATAGCGGGCTGGTCGCGGTTGTCAGCATTCTGCTCAAGTCATGGCTCGCGGTGTTGATGGCAGTCGTCCTTACCTCGACAACCCGGCCGCTCGAGCTCATTCGTGGCCTCGAACGCTTGCGTGTCCCCCGCGTGCTCGCCTCGACCGTATTCTTCATGTATCGGTATCTGTTCGTCATTGGCGGCGAAGGGCAGCGGATGATGCGCGCGCGGGAATCGCGCAGCGCGCTCATGCCAGGCGTCTCGGGCGGCGGGTCTGTGGCCTGGCGCGGGCGGGTGCTCGGCAACATGGTCGGCACGCTGTTCATCCACAGCTTCGCTCGAAGCGAACGGATCTACGCGGCAATGCAGGCCCGTGGCTATGACGGAACCGTCCGCTTCATGGATGAGCCGCCGCTGACCCGCGCCGACTATCTGCTTGCGACCTGTGCGTTGGTCGCGCTCGGAGGATTGGTGCTCTATGCGCGACTCTGAATTACTGGTTGCCAGGCGCGTTGCGAACGAAGATCAGCCCGCCACAGGCGCGCCACCCGCGGTCGCGATCCGCAATCTGAGCTACGTCTACCCGAACGGCCACCCAGCGCTGCGCGACATCAGCCTGACGATTCACACTGGCGACCGCGTCGCGCTGATGGGCCCGAACGGCGCAGGCAAGTCGACGCTCCTGATGCACCTCAACGGAGTCATCCGTGGCCAGGGGGCAATCGAGATCGGCGGGCTGGCGCTTGGCGACACGACCGTGCGCCAGATCCGGGCGACCGTTGGCTTCGTCTTTCAGAACCCCGACGACCAGCTCTTCTCGCCAACGGTCTTCGACGATGTCGCGTATGGCCCGCTCTACATGGGACTGTTGAGGCAGGAGATCCAGCATCGGGTACGCGCGGCGCTCGCGTCGGTCGATATGGCTGGATTCGAGGATCGCATGCCGCATCACCTCTCGCTGGGTCAGCGCAAGCGGATCAGTCTCGCGACCGTGTTGGCCATGGATCCACGCATCCTCGTTCTCGATGAGCCGTCGGCCGGCCTGGATCCTCGTGCTCGCAAGGGACTGATCGCCCTGCTGGGCGGTCTGCCACAGACGCTAATCGCCTCGACCCACGATATGCGGCTCGTCCGTGATCTGTTCGATCGCGCCGTCATCATGCACGAGGGTCGCATTGTCGTTGACGCGCCGACCAGCGAGATCATCGACGACGAGGCGCTGCTGGATCGGTACGGGCTCGAGCTCCCCTGACGCGGTTACGCTGGTTGATTGGCCGGGATCAATCGCTCGATGATTACGACATCGATCCACCGGCCGTCGAGCTGCGCATGCTTCTCATACATTCCGACCTCGCGGAAGCCGCAGGCGGCGCACAATCGCCGGCTGCCTGAGTTGGCCGGAAAGACGCGCGACAGAAGCTTCCAGAACCCCATCTGCTCGGCGGCGTCGATCAGCGCTGGCAGCAGGACACGGCCAACCCCCTGTCCGCGCCATCGTTCGTCGATATAGATCGAGAACTCACCGATCCCGGCGTAGCATTCGCGCGGCCGGTAGGTGGAGACACTGGCCCAGCCGGCCACCTCGTCGTCGATCGTTGCGACAAGAAACGGATACCGACCCCGACCAGCCGCGAGCGTGCGAAGAATGTCGTCCGCCGTTCGAGGCGTTGTCTCGAATGTCGCCATCCGGCCGGCGATTCCCTGATTGTAGATTCTGGCGATCGCGTTGACGTCGGTATCTGTCGCCGCGCGGGTCAGCGCTCGCGTCCGTGCGTGCTCATCCATCAGCTTCTGACCGTCCGTTTTCACTATTCCTGACGTGATCCTCGGTCACCTTAGAATGATAGGGTTCCGACTATATGACGTCATGCGCGTTCAGGTGGGATTCAGATTCGTATCGTTCAATACAGGGTGACGTGTCTCATGCTGCATGAAGGATGGAATCGGTGGTAGGTGTAACCTCCGGCGTGAAGTCGGATTGTGCTGTCGTGAAGGGTGCGCCCGAGCGTTGACGGGTAACGACGACCCGGACGGTCAGAAGATCGGCATTCGCCGGGCGCAGTCGCTCGAAGCGACTGGTGAACGTGATGTCTCAGAGGTCGAGCTCGAAGGAGCGTTGGTCGCGGCCGCGAAGCGCGACCCGCGTGAGTTCGGGGCGCTCTACGAACGCTACGTCGATCGGATCTATCGCTACGCCTATCGGCGGGTGGGGACCCATCACGAAGCGGAGGACATTACGGCCCAGACGTTTCAGCAGGCTCTGCAGGCTCTTCCTGGTTACGAGTGGCGGGGGCTGCCGTTTGGCGCCTGGCTCTTCCGGATCGCCGGCAACATCATCAACCGGCGCGGACGAACGGGAGGCCGTGAGGTGCTGGTCGAGGACGTCACCGTGTTCAGTAGTTACGAGGAATCGGATGACGACCCGGCCGACCAGGTCTGGCGCTCTGAGCAGGCAGAGGAGCTCGCGGTCATGATCAGCAAGCTCCCCCCAGATCAGCAGCGCGTTCTCGTTCTCAAATTCTCGCACGGCATGAAGAATCGAGAGATCGGTGACTTGATGGGCCGCTCCGAGGGGGCAATCAAGCAGCTCGTCCACCGCGCGCTGGTCGCGTTGCGGGCAACTGTAGGGCATCATCATGTCTGAGCAGCCGATCGGATTCGATCCGCACCAGGCGGATCAGCTCGACCAGGCGATCGATCAGATTATTGCCAGTGGGGCGTCGTCGGCCTCTGGGGACACGCAGCTCGACTCACTCGTCGCGCTCGCCGCATTGCTCCAGCACGATCTGCCTCGCGATCTCCCCGACCCGGCATTCCGCTCGCGTCTGAAGGCTGAGCTCATCGATCGGCCTGTCCAAATCTCGCCCGTGCCGAAGCCGCATCCATGGTTCTCCCGGAATCTGCGTGTCTACGGCTCGGTCGCGGCGATCCTCGTCCTTGCGCTTGTCGCCGGCATGGTGGCGTTCTGGCCGGATCGCCAGGCGTCACCGTCTGTCGCCATTGGCGTGAAGTCGGTGGAAACGGCATCCGCTCGGGCTCAACAACCAGCCGGGGGCGCGACCGAGACTGGCCCTGTCGTTGCCGCCAACCAGACCGCTGACGCGGAGACGGCGACGATTGCAGTCTTCTCATCGACAGAGACACCTGTGCCGGGGGGAAGTGAGACAACCCCGCAGCCAACTCGACCGTCCGCGCCTGAACGCGCGACCGCATTTCTGGCGATTCTGCCTGGCGTGAACGCGACCACGGTCGAGCAGGGGCCAGCGCCAGCTACCGAGGGAGGCGGGCCGGGTCCAACCGGCGGCGTCACCTACGTGATGAACGCGACGGCCACCGCGTTGGCGGCGTCCGCCATCGTCTACCATCTCTCACCGCCTTCCGAGGATCCGGTCACGTTCTGTCGCGAGGTCGCCCGAAAGGCCGGCATCCCGGCCGACGATGTTCGCGCAACGGATCTGTCCGGCCGCGTCGAGGTACTTGCCGGCGTTCCTGGCGCCAGCGTGCTCTACTGGCGTCCTGCCGCAGGTGTCTTTCAGCTCTCCAGCAATACCGCGCCGGGCGGAGGCGTGCTATCGCCGACCCTGCTCGGCGATAGCGCGCGCAGTTGGCTCGCGGACATCGGTTATCCCGTCTCGGCGTTGGGCGAGTCGTCCGTTGCGGAACGCGATGGTCTCTGGCAAGTCGCTTTTCCGCTTGCCGGCGTGCCCGTTCCCGACCTCGGCTATCCGCTCGGAGTCACGGTGATGTTGCAACGAGACGGCACAGTCGCTGAAGCATATGGTTACTGGTTGACGATCGACTACGAAGAGTCGGTCGACCTGCGCAGTGTTACTGACGCCTGGCAGATGGTGACCCACGGCGACGGATACTGGCGCGACGGCGGGTTGTCGGCCGGCGGCGGCGAGTTCCGCGCCGAGTCGGTCCACCTCGGCGCGATCCTGACCGACGCCGGCAAAGACCTTGTCTTGCAGCCGGTGATCGAGTTCGCCGGCGTGTTCACTGCCAGCGACGGAACGACCGCGCCGATCAAGGTATACGCCCAGGCGGCTGCTGAGTAGTCGAGTAGTTGCTCTGGTTGACTGGCAAGTCGCTGCCGCGCTAGGATTTCTCTGTTCGCCAGACCGACGCTCTGTGCGGTTGATCCTCGCGGTGGGTCACGCCCCGATCCTCCCGGTTAACCACGTCGACCAACGGAAGGGACGCTCGTTCGATGCGCGATGTCGCTCGCCAATTCGACGTGACCGCGTCGGCCACGCCGCGTATCGATCGCGTCCTTGCCCCATTTCGCGCCTTTACCGGCACGGCTGCGGCAGGCGGAATTCTGCTTTTTGTTGCTACCGTCGTCGCGCTGATTTGGGCGAACTCCCCGTGGCGTGATTCATATGCCGATCTCTGGGCGACGAAGCTATCGATCCAGGTTGGTGGCTATGGATTGGAAAAGACGCTAACCCACTGGATCAATGACGGCCTGATGGTCGTCTTCTTCTTCGTTGTCGGACTCGAGATCAAGCGTGAGATCCTCGTCGGCGAGCTCGCGTCGCCACAGCAGGCAGCATTTCCGATCGTCGCGGCAGCCGGAGGCGCAATAGTCCCTGCCGCAATATATCTCGCATTCAATATTGGCACGGATGCCTCCCGTGGCTGGGGTGTGCCAATGGCGACAGATATCGCCTTTGCGCTCGGTGTCCTCGCTGTACTCGGTAGTCGTGTCCCGATCGGCTTGAAAGTCTTCGTGACCGCGCTTGCCATTGTCGATGATCTGATCGCAGTGCTTGTCATCGCAGTCGCCTATACCGAGGCAGTAGCTTGGGATTATCTTATCGGCGGACTGGTGATTCTCGGCCTTGCGTTCGTGCTTAACTGGCTGCACGTCATTCGGCCGATAGCCTATCTCATTGTCGGCGTCATCGTCTGGCTGGCATTCGTGAAATCCGGCGTCCACGCGACGATTGCTGGTGTGCTGATGGCGCTGGCGATCCCCGCGCGGACGCGGATCAACACGGGGGAGTTTCTCGGTCGTGGCCGTGCGCTGCTCGCTGACTTCGAAGCGGCTGCTGCGCCCGGCGCGCACATCTTAACCAACAAGGATCACCAGGCAGCACTCTACGAGATGGAGACGACCGCGGACCTGGTCCAGTCGCCGATGCAACGGCTGGAACACGCGCTACATCCGTGGGTCGCGTTTCTGATCGTGCCACTGTTCGCGCTAGCGAATAGTGGCATCGCCCTTGGAGCGGAACTCGGTCACACTCTGACGAGCCCGATTGCTCTTGGAATCATCCTCGGTCTCGTCATTGGGAAGCAGATCGGCGTCACCCTGACTGTGTTAGGGATGACACGCTTCGGCTTTGCGTCACTCCCGGATGGGGTCACGTTTCGACAGATTTATGCTGTCAGCTGGATTGCTGGCATCGGTTTCACAATGTCGCTCTTTGTTGCCGAACTGGCGTTTCTCAACAATAGTGACCTGGCGGCTGCCAAGGCCGCCATTCTTGTTGCGTCTCTGATTGCGGGCACGGCCGGCTACGTCCTCCTGCGGCTCGCTTTCCGCCTGGATGTGACCGACTAGGGCACATCCATCGTTCCACCCCAGGCGTCGAAGATCAGTCGCGAGATGCGTCCATTCACGATCGCGCCCGGGTGCTCTGGCCCGAACCCCATGTCCGGGTGATGCTCGGTCATCAGACAGAGAACATATCGCGGGACGCCGGAGATCTCGATGATTCCGGCGTCCACTCGCACCGCGCCGTTCGAGTCCGTCATGAAACCGCTCTTCGATCGCACGACGATCGGCCCCTCGTGTGCCGCTCCGACCCGCTGATACTGGTTGTAGGGCAGGTAACGACCGATCTGGTCGTGATACTGCTGGGTGACAAGGATGTCGCGGACGGTCGCGGATGCGGCCGGTGAGACGAGCGCATCGGTCGCGATCAGCTGCAGCAGGTGAACGATGTCTCGTGGCGTGCTGGCCGCGTAGTCGCGCGCGTCGCCGTCGGGCGCGCGGTCGATCGGCAACGTGGTCGCGGTCATGCCCCATTCCTGGCCGGCCTGCTCGATTCGCGCTCGACCGGCCAGCCGGACGAGCGCCATCGTCGAGGTGTTGTCCGAGAGCGCGATCATCAGGGTTGCGTGGTCGCGGATCGTCAGGAGCGTGGCCGGCGAAAGGTCTTTCAGAATGCCCGACCCACCCGACTGATCCTCGGAGATCATCGGTAGTGGGTCATCCAGCGCAAACTGCCCGGCCTCAGCTTGACGGATGACTTCGGCCAGCACCAGCAGCTTGATCGTCGAGGCGGTTGGCATCACCGAGTCGGCACGAAATCCGACCTCCTCGCCTGTCAGCAAGTTCTGCGCGAAGAATGCGGCATCGCCGTCGAACGCATCGATCAGTGCTCGGGCATCCCTCTCGATATCGGTCACGATGGTTCTCTTCCTCCGCTGGTTCGTCTGGTGTCGCCCCCTGTGCAGACGGCGACACCAGAGACAGGTCAGACCTTGATCGTCAGGCTCTCCAGGTCACGCGGATAGAACGTCAGCATTTCGATGCCGGTCTCTGTGACAGCGACTGTGTCTGAGTGGCGGAAGCCGCCGAGCCCCGGCACGTAGACGCCCGGCTCGACAGTGAAGACCATCCCGACCTCGATGATCCGGTCATCGCCGACGTCGAGGAAGGGCGCTTCGTGGATGAGCTGCGACTTGGCGTGGCCGGTGTGGTGCCGCCAGGTATCGAGCAAGTCGTGCTCTCGGAAATAGCGCATGACCTCGTGGTCCACCGCGGAGCAGGAGACGCCAGGCTTGATCGCGTCCATCGCCAGCGTCTGGAGCGCGAACATGTGGTTGAAGTACTTCTCCTGCTCCTTGTTCGGCTCGCCCATGACCATCGTCCGCTCGAGCTCGCTGCCGTAGCCCCAGACCGCCGCGCCAGCGCCGGTCACCAGAATGTCGCCCTCCTGCAGCTTGACGTTGCTTGAGATGGCATGCGGCAGCGCGGAATCCTTGCCGACCTGGCCGCGGAACCCGGCGCTGGCCGGCAGTCCCATTGTCATCGGACGGTACTCCGAACCGAGCTCCTGCATCATCTCCAGGCTCGCCCTGAGGGACGCGCGAAGCGAGATATCGGTCTCGCCGACGCCGACCTCGGAGAAATCCTGGAGGTACTGGTGCGCGAGATTGCCCCACTTGCAGCTCTCGCGGATGAGGTTGAGCTCCGCCTCGGTGTTGATCATTTGCATGTATTCGATATCGTCGTTGACGCTCGTGATGGTCGCGTCCGGCAGCAGATCACTGACCTTCGGCCCGCGATATCCGTAGACCTGCCCGTAGCCGTCGGAGTCGACGCCGATCCCCGCGTTGCCGAGTCCCATATCGATCAGGATGTCCTTGAGGAATTCGAGCGGATGCCGTTCGCCAGGATACTCCGGGTATGGCACGATCGAGTCGGCGATCGCGTACTCGGCGGCGTGCTCGCGCTCCAGCATGGGGATCAGCAGCTCCGAACGGTTGGCGGTCAGGACGTAGGCCATCGGCCGCTCAGTCTGAATGAAGCTGAACCGGCTGAAGTAGCCAACCTTGTTGGGATTGAACAGGACCAGCCCCGTCATCCCCCGTTCGCCGATCGTCTCGAGGATCTTCTTGCGACGGGCAGCATATTCACTGTCGGGAAGTCGGATGTGCGCCATGGCGTTCCTCCATCTCTGCCGGCCTGCTACGCGAGGTCCAGCGCGCTGCACAGCGCGCCAACACTCTGAAACGAACCCATCTCAGCCGTCTGTACGTCACGGATGATTCCTTGTTCGTCGATGACGAACGTCACCCGCTTCGCCGTGCCGCGCTCCTCGTTGTAGACGCCATAGGCCATCGCCACCGTGCCCTTGGGATGGAAGTCCGACAGCAGCGGGATGGTGATTCCCCGGCTCTCTTTCCACGCCCTGTGGCTCCAGGTGTTGTCTACCGAGATGCCGAAGACAGTCCCTCCGTGCGCCCCGAACTCGGCGGCGTCCTTTGTGTAGGCCTCCATCTGGTTCTGGCAGCCGGGGCTGAAGTCCGCGGGGTAGAAGGCCAGCACCACCTTGTGGCCACGCATCTCCGACAGCGTCACCTTCTGGCCATCGTCGGCTGGGAGTGTAAAGTCGGGCGCTGGCGCGCCTGTTGCCAGTAGCTCGCTCATTGGGGGTATCCTCTCGCTCATCGCCGGGTTGTCGTCTGCCCCGGTCGAACTTGCTCGGTATCGTGCGTCTGGTTGATGTTCTGGTCAAGATCATGGCGCTGCTGGGAGACAATGGATGACCGCACATCACGTCGCGCTGGCAGGTGTTGCGTCTGACGTCGACTCGGCGTTGCGACGTGTGCTTGATCTGCTAGAGGCCGCCGGTGAACCCGCGCTGGCCAGACGCGCCGGCCGGTTGGTGACAATCAAGCCCAACCTCACTGCGCCGCGCGAGTCGGGCAGTGGCGTTGTCACCGATGTCGCCGTTGTCGAAGCATTCGTGAAACTGCTGCGCGAACGCGCGCCCGATGTCGAGCGGGTCGTCGTCGCCGACGGCCCCGGAATGATCGATGCTGACCGCTGCTTCTTGGCCGCCGGATACAACCGGCTGGTTGCTGAGCTCGGCGTCGAGCTGCTGGACCTCAATCTCGCGCCAACCCGATCGGTGGATGTCCCGAACTGGCTACGTTACGCGACACTGGAGATCCCCGAGGTCGTCCTCGATGCCGACCTGTTCGTGTCGATCACACCGGTCAAGACGCATACCGATGGCTTGTACACACTGAACGCCAAGAATATGTTCGGCGTCCCGCCGACTCGCTTCTACGGCCGGCCGCGTCGCGCGTTCCATCGGGCCGGCGTGCCTGAGGTTGTCTACGACATCTGTCGCGCCCGGCCGATCGATCTCGCGATCATCGATGGGTTGGCTGGCCTTCAGATGGGCGATCCGATCGACGGTGAGCGCGTCGAGCAGGGCCTCGTTGCTGCGGGCTGGAACGCGCTCGCCGTCGATGTCGTGGGGTGTGCGCTCATCGGCGTCGACCCAGTCGAATCCCGCTACCTTGCCTATCTCCGCGCGGCCGGCCTCGGCCCGATCGCGCTCGATGATGTGTCGGTGCACGGAGACCCGGTCGCTGGCCTCGCTCGTCGATTCGCAACCCCCGATGCCGGCACTCTCGCCGCACATAGCCAGCGATCCTCGGCGCATTGAGAGGAATCCGGGTGTCGCTCGCCGTTCCGGCAATCACGCTACCTCGGCGGCGTGAACTATGGGCGCGTTCCTTGCGCTGACCACTCCGAAAACGTCGTGTTCGTGGAAGTCCGAGCGACGTCGAGAGGAGAAGGCGCTATGCATGCTCACATTGGGATCTGGAAGCTGAACGACGCGGGCGCGTCATCGAGTGACACGATGGCGCGCGAGATCGGCGAGTTCCTGCGGCAACAGGGTGGCTTCCACTCCTACACGCTCGTCCGCACCGACGAGCAAGAGGTTGTCGCGGTCACCGTGTTCGAAACGGCTGCGCAGCTGCACGACGCGCTCAGCGAGCTCGATGGCTTGATCCGCCTCAACTTGCGTCACCTCAGCGACGGCGCGCCGCATCGGTTCGCCGGCGAAGTCGTCTATGATCTCAATCACGTTGAGCCGGATTGACCCGGTAACCATCGATCGTGTGCCGGATCGCCACTTGACGACGGAGCCCAGTTGACGTGAAGATGTCGCGCTGCCACCCGGCGTTTCGACGTATGGTTGCTGCGGCACGGGGCGTCGCCATATTTCGGCACAAGGAGCGCGGAGGACCATGACTGCGACAGCAGATCCCGTCATCATTGGGAAACCACAGAAGCGCATCGAAGGGGACAAGAAGGTCACCGGCGCTACTCGCTACGTCGACGACCTCCAGTTGCACGGGATGCTCCATGGGCGTCTGGTGACGAGTATTTATCCGCATGCGGAGATTGGCGAGATCGACACGACCGCGGCGCTCGCCGTCCCCGGTGTCGTCGCCGTCTACACGGGCCGCGATGTCCACCCGGAAGGGGCCGAGCCGGCCGATCGCAACCACCATCTGCTCGCCCGTGATAAGGCGCTCTACTACGGACAACCCCTCGCCATCGTCCTGGCGACGACGGAGGTTGCCGCCGCGGAGGGCGCCGAGCTGGTGGAAGTCGACTACACGCCGCTTGACGCCGCTGTCGACCCATTGCTGGCGATGGAGCATGGCGCGCCGGTGATCCGGAGCAAGAGCGCGGTTGGCGATGGCGCCGAGATGCAGATGCACGCGACCGTCTCTGGCGGCGATGCCCTCGACATCTCGCGGATGCCGGACAACATTACGAACGCCGCGCGGTTCTTGCGTGGTGATGTGGACGTCGCGCTGGCGAGCGCCGATGTCGTCGTCGAGCGCCGTTATGTCACCCACTGGGTTCATCAGTCCTACATGGAGCCACACGCCACCGTCGCCGTGCCGGATCCGCTCGGCAACCTGACGATCTACACCTCGACCCAGGGCCAGTTCTACACGCGCGACACGACGGCTGAAGTCCTCGGACTCCCGCAGAATCAGGTAAAAGTCGTCGGCATGGAGGTCGGCGGTGGGTTTGGCGGCAAGGTCGTCATGCTCGAGCCGCTGGCCGGCTGGTTGGCGCTGCGCCGGCAAGCGCCGGTCAAGATCACGATGACCCGTTCCGAAGAGCTGTCGATGGCGAACCCGGCCCCCGGCTCGGTCACCGACATCACGATTGGCGGTACGAAGGACGGCGCTATCACCGCCCTCCGGGCGCGGATGGTGTTCGACTCGGGCTGCTACCCTGGCACCCCGGTGACGATTGCCACGATGACCCTCGGCGGCTATTACCGGATTGGCTCGCTCGAGCTCGTTGGCTATGAGGTTCTCACCAACAAGCCGGGCAATGGCGCCTATCGGGCGCCCGGCGCTCCGCAGGCGACCTTCGCGATCGAGCAGGCGGTCGACGAGCTGGCGACGAAGCTGGGCTGGGACCCACTCGAGTTCCGGCTGCGTAACTGTTCGGTCGAAGGCGATCTCCAGCCAAACGGCGTGCCATGGCCGCGGATCGGGATCAAGGAGATCCTCGAGACGATTCGCGAACATCCCGCCTGGCGAGATCGGCCGACCGGACCGAACACCGGCGTTGGCGTCGCTATCGGTGGCTGGCCGGGTGGGGTCGAGCCCTGCGCGGCGAACATCCGCGTGAACACCGACGGCTCGCTCGTCGTTCAGCTCGGCTCGAGCGATATCACCGGCACGAACACCGTCATGGCAATGCTCGCCGCCGAGACCTTCGGCATCGGCATCGAGAAGGTGCGGATCGAGTCTGCCGATACGGGCTCCGCTCCCTACGCCGGCATGAGTGGTGGCTCGAAGGTGACCTATACACTCGGGCCGGCGGTCATCCGCGCGGCCGCTGAAGCTCGTCGCCAGATTCTCGAGATCGCTGGTAGCGAGCTGGAAGCGTCAACGGATGATCTGGAGATGGTCGAAGGCAAGGTTCGAGTCAAGGGCGCGCCGGACAAGGAGATGTCGGTCGCCTCGATCGCGCAGAAGAGCATGACCTTCGGTAGCAAGTACGAGCCGGTCTATGGCATCGGCAAGTCGGCCCAACTCGACCGCGCCCCCGGATTCTCCGGCCAGGTTGCTCAGGTGTCGATTGACCCGGACACCGGCAAGGTCTCCATCGATCGCTACCTGACTGTCCAGGATGTCGGGCGGGCGCTGAACCCGGCAATGGTCGAGGGCCAGATGATCGGCGGCACCGCCCAGGCAATCGGATTTGCCCTCTACGAAGGCATCGAGTACGACGAGGATGGGCAGCTCATCTCGTCGACGCTGATGGACTATGCCGTCCCGTCCTCAATCCAGATCCCGCCGATCGAGACCATCATTCTCGAGATCCCGGCGCGCTCCGGCCCTTATGGCGCGAAGGGGATCGGCGAACCGCCGATCATTCCCGGACCGGCGACCATTGCCAACGCGCTATCGAACGCTGCCGACGGAGCGCGCTTTACGGAGATCCCCTTCACTCCCGAACGTGTCGTCAAAGGCATGCACGGCGAGTAACACGAGGTCTGTCATTCGGAGGCTCGATACATCCCATCGGGCCTCCATCCCCTTCCTGATTACCCGGGTCCCCCCGCTGCATCGCCTCAGTTGCGACCTGCGCTCCGGCTGATCTCCGCCACGCCAGAAGGCCGGGCGCCGACCGTCGGCACGCCGCGTGCGCGGTCTGCCGTGGAAATGGGCATACTCAGGACGCGGAGCAATCCATCCGCGCGATCGGGAGGGAAGCATGGCCGACGGGCGTTGCCGGGTGGTGATCGAGGGTGTGTCGCCGGAGATCGACTGTGGCCGGTTCGCGATCAAGCGCGTCACCGGTGAACAGGTCGTTGTTGAGGCGGATATCTACGCCGATGGCCACGATGAAGTGACCGCTGTCCTCTGCTATCGACGAGGTGGCGAAGCGAGCTGGGTCGAGGTCGAGATGGAGTCGCTGGTAAACGATCGCTGGCGTGCCTCGTTTCCAGTCACCGACCTCGGCGTCTACGAATACACGATCGTCGCCTGGGTAGATCGGTTCCGCACGTGGGAGCACGACCTCGAGAAGCGCGTCAGCGCCGGTCAGGATGTGGCGGTCGACCTGCGGATCGGCGCGGAGCTCATCAGGGCGGCGGCGACCCGCGCGCGACGCACGGACGCCGCGGCGCTACGCCGGATCGCGAAGCAGCTCGACAAGAACGCAGCCGGCGCGCTCGATGCCGCGCTCGCGCCCGAGCTCGGCGAGCTGATGTGGCGCTACTCACCGCGAGATCATGCCGTGTCCTACGAGCGGGCACTGCCTGTTCGGGTCGATCCGCTACAGGCACGATTCAGCGCCTGGTATGAGCTCTTTCCGCGCTCGACCTCACCCGAGACCGGCCGACACGGCACGTTGCGTGATGTCGAACAATTGCTGCCCTACGTCTCCGAGCTTGGCTTCGATGTCCTCTACTTGCCGCCGATCCACCCGATCGGCCTGCAGTTCCGCAAAGGTCGTAACAACGCCACTGAGCCAGCCGCCGATGACCCCGGCAGCCCGTGGGCGATTGGTGGCCCCAAAGGGGGCCATAAGGCTGTCAACCCCGAGCTTGGCACGCTCCAGGATGTCCGCCACCTCGCCGCTGCGGCCAGAGATCGCGGGATATCGCTGGCGCTCGACATTGCCTTTCAGGCGTCGCCCGACCACCCCTACGTGACCAGTAACCCGGATTGGTTCCGAGCCCGACCGGATGGCACGATCCAGTACGCCGAAAACCCACCGAAGAAATATCAGGACATCTATCCGTTCGATTTTGCATCGGACGACTGGGAACCGCTCTGGGACGAGCTCACCGATATCGTCCGTCACTGGTGCAAGCACGGGGTTCGCGTCTTCCGGGTCGACAACCCCCATACCAAGCCGTTCGCCTTCTGGGAGCATCTGATTGGCACGATCAAGGGCGAGTATCCAGAGGCGATCTTCCTCTCCGAGGCGTTCACCCGGCCGAAGGTGATGGCGCGATTGGCGAAGGTCGGCTTCACTCAGTCCTACACCTACTTCACCTGGCGCAACACCGGCGAGGAGCTGCGGGAGTATCTCACCGAGCTGACCACGACCGAGCTTCAGGAGTACTTCCGGCCGAACTTCTGGCCGAACACGCCCGATATCCTGCCCGAGCACCTGCAATTCGGCGGCCGGCCGATGTTCATCGCTCGGCTTGTCCTCGCGGCGACGTTGTCCTCGAACTACGGGATCTACGGGCCGGCCTTCGAGCTGCAGGAGCATCTCCCGTTAGCGCCTGGTCGCGAGGAATACCTCGATTCGGAGAAGTACGAGATCCGGCACTGGGACCTGGAGCAACCCGACAGCCTTCGATCGGTAATCACGGCAGTCAATCAGATCCGTCAGGCACATCCGGCACTGCAGCGCAACGACACGATCCAGTTCCACCCGACTGACAACGACCAGCTCATCGCCTACACCAAGCGCGACGATGCCTCTGGCGACACGATCCTCACCGTCGTCAACCTGGACCCGCATTACACTCAGTCCGGCTGGGTGGATCTCCAGATCCACGAGCTCGGAATCGACCCACACGAGGCCTTTCAGGTTCACGACCTGCTTGGCGGCGGCCAGTACTTGTGGAGCGGCTACCGCAATTTCGTTCAGCTCGATCCTCAGACGATGCCGGCGCACATCTTTCATGTGCGCCGGCACGTCCGCACCGAGCAGGACTTTGACTACTTCAGATAGGCCGGCAGCGTCGCTCGACGCGCAGACGAAAGGATCGTTCCTGCGGTATGGCAGTGAAGCGAACGCGGCACGTCGAGCAGTATCCTGAGGAAAACCCGCTCTGGTACAAGGACGCCATCATCTATCAGGCCCATGTACGGGCGTTTCGCGACTCCGATGGGGATGGCATCGGCGACTTTCCCGGGCTGATCGAGAAGCTCGATTATCTCCAGGATCTTGGTGTCACCGCGATCTGGATTCTGCCGTTCTACCCCTCTCCACTTCGAGACGATGGGTACGACATCGCCGACTACACCGATGTGAATCCGATCTACGGCACGCTCCGTGATGCCCGCGCGTTCGTGCGCGAGGCCCATGCGCGCGGTCTTCGCGTCATCACCGAGCTCGTCTTCAATCACACATCCGATCAGCATGCCTGGTTCCAGCGCGCCCGCGCGGCGAAGCCCGGCACGCCCGCGCGCGACTTCTACGTCTGGAGCGACACCGGCAGCGAATATGCGGACGCCCGAATCATCTTCAAGGACTTCGAGGTTTCCAACTGGACCTGGGATCGTGTCGCCGGCGCCTATTACTGGCACCGCTTCTATTCAAGCCAGCCCGACCTCAACTTCGATAACCCCAGGGTCCACGACGCGCTGTTCAAGGCCATGAGCTTCTGGCTGGATGCCGGGGTAGATGGCGTCCGCCTCGACGCCATCCCCTACCTTTACGAACGCGAGGGGACGGATTGCGAGAATCTGCCCGAAACGCACCAGTTCCTCAAGAAGGTGCGCGCGTTTGTCGACATGAACTACCGCGACCGGATGCTGTTGGCGGAGGCCAACCAGTGGCCAGAGGATACAGTCGAGTACTTCGGGGATGGCGACGAGTGCCACATGGCGTTCAACTTCCCCGTAATGCCCCGGCTCTACATGGCGCTGCGCATGGAGGATCGCTATCCGATTATCGACATCCTCGATCAGACTCCGCCGATCCCCGCGACGTGCCAGTGGGCGATGTTTCTGCGCAACCACGATGAGCTGACCCTCGAGATGGTCACCGACGAGGAACGCGACTACATGTATCGTGCCTATGCCCAGGACCCTCAGGCACGAATCAATCTCGGTATTCGCCGTCGCCTTGCTCCGCTGGTCAACAACAATCGTCGCCGGATCGAGCTGTTGAACGGGCTGCTCTTCTCGCTCCCCGGAACCCCCACGATCTACTACGGCGATGAGATCGGCATGGGCGACAACATCTTCCTCGGAGACCGTAACGGCGTCCGCACACCCATGCAGTGGACGGGTGACCGCAACGCCGGCTTCTCGGACGCCAACTCGCAGCGACTGTTCTTGCCGGTTATCACCGACCCCGAGTACCACTACTCAACCGTCAACGTTGAGACGCAGCAAGCCAACCCGCAGTCTCTGCTCTGGTGGATGAAACGCCTCATCGCGCTGCGAAAGCGTTACCAGGCCTTCGGGCGTGGCGCCATTGAGTTCCTGCATCCGGAAAACCGCAAGGTTCTCTGCTTTGTCCGGAAGCATGGGACGGAGTCGATCCTTGTCGTCGCGAACCTGTCGCGCTTCGTGCAGGCGGTCGAGCTGGATTTGTCGGAATACCGAGGCATGGCGCCGGTCGAAATGTTCGGGCGCAACGAGTTCCCGCAGATCGGCGACCTGCCATATTTCGTTACCCTCGGGCCTCATTCGTTCTACTGGTTCTCACTCGAGCCGCAGCGCGTCAGTGGCGAGCGGCTTGCCGGGGGCAGCGATATCGCCGCCGTTCCGACGCTCACGGTCAGCGGTGGTTGGCCGAACATCTTCTCCGGCCGATACCAGGACCGGCTCACCAGTCTGTTGCCGGAATATCTCCAGACACGCCGCTGGTTTGCTGGCAAGGCCCGTGGCGTTCGCACAGTGACGATCGCGGACCGGCTGACCGTCCCCTACGATGACTCGGCCGCACAGCTCGCGATGTTGCGAGTGGACTATGCCGACGGTGAGCCGGACATCTACGCCCTGCCCATCTCGTTCGCCACCGGCGAGCGCGCCGAGAATCTGATCAACTACCAGCCACATGCCGTCCTCGCCCGGCTTGTGACCGGTGACGGCGATGGCGTTATCTACGACGCGATCTGGGACCCGGGCTTCGGCCAGGCATTGGCTCGCCTGATCGCCCGCAAAGGCAGGATCCGTGGCGACCGCGGGATCCTGACGACGGTGACGACGCGAGCATTTCGCTCGATCTATGACCATACCGACGAGCTGCCGGAGGCCACCAACATCCGCGGCGAGCAGAGTAACAGTTCGGTGACATTCGGCGACCGTCTCATTCTCAAGCTCATCCGGCGTCTCGCCCCGGGCGTCAACCCCGACCTCGAAGTCGGACGCGCGTTGACCGAACGCACCACCTTTGCGCACACTGCGCCGGTCGCCGGGGCGCTTGAGTATCGGCTTCCGGGTAGCGAGCCAATGACTCTCGGCATCCTCCAGGGATACGTTCAGAACGAAGGAGATGCCTGGACACACACGCTCGACGTCGTGGGCGACTTCTACGAGCGGATGCTGGCCGACGGGCCGGAGATTGACGCGCCGCCGCCGACGACCAGTCAGATCCTTGTCGATGCCGTCGCTGATACGCCCGGGCAGGCGCCCGAGCTGATCGGCAGCTATCTGGCCGATGCGCACCTGCTGGGCCAGCGGACTGCCGAGATGCATCTGGCGCTTGCTTCGCTCGGCGACGAGCCAGCGTTCGCATCCGAGGCCTTCAGCGTCATGGGGCAGCGATCGCTCTATCAGTCAATACGCAGCTCGGTCAATCTCGTCTTTCAGACCATGCGTAGACAGCGAAATAGCCTGCCGGCGGATCTGACGGACGACATCGGCCGGCTGATCGAGCTTCAGCCCGCCCTGCTTTCGCGGTGTCGCGGCGTCATCGACCAGCGAGTCACGGCGCAGCGCATCCGTATCCACGGCGACTACCACCTCGGACAGGTGCTCTTTACCGGCAAGGACTTTACGATTATCGACTTCGAAGGAGAGCCTGCGCGCCCGCTGACCGAGCGACGGATGAAGCGCTCTCCACTCCGCGACGTAGCTGGCATGCTGCGCTCGTTCGACTACGCTGCATGGTCGGCACTGTTCACCCTTCAGGAGAGCGGCTTGATCGCTCGGGACGATCCGATCGGCGTTGCCTGGTCGCGATTCTGGTATCGCTGGGTTGCCGCCGCCTTCATGGCTGGCTATCTGGAGGCCGCTGGTGACGCGCCATTCCTGCCGCGCGACTCCTCGGATCTCGCGCTCTTGCTGGACATCTTCCTGTTGGACAAGGCTGTCTACGAGCTGGGCTACGAGCTCAATAATCGCCCTGGCTGGGTCCGCATTCCGCTCTCGGGCTTGCTCGGCCAGTTGGCGCCCGCGATGGTGGAAACGCGAGCCTGAGGCAGGGCGGAGGGGATGAGACGTGGTTGCAATACTCTGGCTGCTCGCCGGGCTCGCCATCGTTGCGATCACATCTCTCGTCGGTGCGATCGTGCTTCGAGCGCTGCTCGGCGTCTCCCGCGAGCGTGGGAAGTCGCTCGGACACGATCTGAGTGAGGCAGAGCAGCTGATCCGCAACCCGAACGTTTAGGCGCGATCGTCCTCCGCGAATGTCCGACTCGGGACGCGTCGCATTGACCGCGTTCGCGCGGGATGCCGTAGACTGGGCCACTGAGGCTCCGGCCTGGATCGCGCGGGCGGTACCACCCAGCTCGATCTGCGCCGGACATCTCAGTGTTGTCTCACGAAGAGTCCGGGCCAAACCGGACGTGATGGAGTGTAGTGGTGGCAAGTACCCCGAACTCGTCGGTCGATCAGATGAGCGAAGCGCTCGCGTATGTCGATTCCTGGCTCGACTATCGCGTCTGGAAGCTTCGCGCTACCGGAGCGCAGGTGGCGGTCTGGTTCGATGGCAAGCTGCAGTTCAGCAAGGCATATGGCGTCTCGAACCTCGACACTGGCGAGGCGCTGACGACGTCGCATCTGTTCCGTATCGCGTCCCATTCCAAGACATTCACCTCGACCGCTGTCATGCAGCTAGTCGAGGCCGGCAAGCTGCGGCTCGACGACACGGCTGGATCGTGGATCCCCGCCCTGGCAAAGGCCGGATCGCCGCTTGCCGATGTGACGGTGCGCGAGCTCGCGTCCCATTCCGCCGGTGTCATTCGCGATGGTGTCGATGCGAATTACTGGGCCCACGATCGCCCGTTCCCGGGTGACGAGGAGCTGCTGGAGATCGCCATTCGAGAGGGCGCCATTCGCCAACCTCAGGCGACGTTCAAGTACACCAATATCGGATATTCGCTGCTTGGGATGATCGTCGGCGCGGCCGGCGGCAGCTCCTACAACGAATACACGAAGACCGCGATCGTCGAGAAGCTCGGCCTCCAAAACACCGGGCCGGAGCTGGACCCGGATCGCCTGTCTGAATACGCCGGCGGTCATAGCGGGCTTGCCAGCTGGACCGAACGCCAGGTTATCCCGCACGTCGACACCCATGCGATGGCGGCAGCGACGGGGTTCTATTCCACCGCGGAGGACATGGTTCAGTTCGCCTCTGCCCACTTCTTTGGCGATGGTCGCTTGCTGAGCGATCGGTCGAAGAACGAGATGCAGCGGCCGGTCTGGACAGGGCTCGCGCCCGAAGCCCCGCAGGATGGCTACGGCTACGGCACCATCGTGCGCTACTACGATGGGCACCGGATGGTCGGGCATTCCGGCGGCTATCCGGGTCATATCACCCGCACGATGTGGGATCCGAACGAAGGTCTTGCGATCTCCGTACTGACCAACGCGGTCGATGGCCCGGCGGAAGAGCTGGCTGCCGGCATCCTGAGGGTGCTCGATTCGGCGCGCGTCGTTGCGTCGAAGCTGCCGCTCAGCTCCGGGCTCGTCAACAGCGCTGCGATCGCGCCACCGGCTGCGCCCGACACGAAGATCGACCTGAGCCGCTTCACGGGCCGGTTCGCGGCACTCTGGGGAGTGACTGATATCTATGTCCTGGGCGGCAAGCTCTATGCGGGGAGCCCGATCGCCCCAGCGCCGCACATGCAGGCTGTGGAGTTGGCTGTTATCGACGATAACACGCTGCGCATCATGAATGGTTCACCGTACGGATCGGTCGGTGAACTGTACCGATACGAACGCGACGCTGATGGCAACATCGTGAGCGTCTTCAGCGGCGGCCAGCAGGCCTGGCCAATCGCGGTCTACCGCGCCGGCGCCAACGTCGTCTAGGCCCAGACAGGGACGCCCCTCTCCCATCATTGCGGAGAGGGGCGCTATCCTATCAGCAGAGGTGGTCGGCGATCGTCAGCCGCCCCGCTTGGGGGTTGCTCCCTCCGGCAGCGGAGTCACGTACTTGCGGCCTCCGGTGTCGCGCAGGAAATCCTGCTTGGCGGCGTCGAGCGCGTCCTTGTTGACCATCAGCTCCAGACCGGTGAGCGCCATCGCCTTGGCGGCGTAGTCCATCCCCTTGAAGCCGATCTCTGCGCCAGACGATGCCGTGATCTGCCAGCTGTGGCCCGGCGAGCCGAGCGGATGGCAGCACGTCGTCAGCATGCTGGTCGGTGTGATCTGGCTGACATCGCCAACCTCGGTCGATCCGTGCATCGTGCGGAACTCATTCGTCGGTCGGATGACGTTCTCACACAGCACGTCGCCGATATCTGCGGCAGTTGTCCCCTCTCTTGCGCCCGCCAGTGTCTGCCGGCGGCCCATTTCGACGATCTCAGGGTCGATCGTCGATTGCAGCCTGCGAGCGAAATCCATGTCATCGTGGCTGAATTCGATACCGCCGAGCGCCTCCATCTTGTCCAGCATGATGTTGCTGATCGTGGGATTCGGCAGCATATCGGAGCAGCCGGTCAGAAACTCGACGTCGTAGGTCGTCCCGGTCATCAGCGCCGCGCCCTTGGCGCAGTCGAGCATCCGCTGATAGATCGACTCGACCTCCTCGCGCTTGGGAGCGCGGACGAAGTACCAGATGGTTGCCGTCGGCGGAACCACGTTCGGCGCTTCGCCGCCGTCCTTGATGACGCTATGGATTCGGGCATCCTGGATGATGTGCTCGCGCAGGTAGTTCACGCCGATATCCATCAGCATCGCCCCGTCCAACGCGCTGCGACCCATGTGTGGGGCGGCGGCGCCATGAGACGCAATGCCGTGGTAGTGCACCTTGAACGAATACATGGCCAGGCTGGAGCCATTGGTGGTGGCGGTATTCGCGTAGCCAGGGTGCCAGGTGACCGAGGCATCCAGATCGTCGAAGACGCCGGCGCGCGCCATGTACGTCTTGCCGGTGAGCGTCTCCTCGGCCGGGCAGCCGTAGTAGCGAACCGTGCCGGTGATGCCCTGCTCCTTCATGGCCAGCTGCATGGCTAACGCCGCGCCGAGCGCGCCGACACCGTACAGATTGTGACCGCAGCCATGGCCCGGTCCCCCCGACACAAGCTCGTGCCGCTCCGGGGTTGCATCCTGCGAGAGGCTCGGCAGCGCGTCGTACTCTCCCAGAATGCCGATGATCGGAGTCCCCTCGCCCCAGCTGGCGACGAAGGCGGTTTCCATCTGGCCGACGCCGTGCTCGACCGAGAAGCCGGCCTGCTCCAACTCATCGGCAATGGTCTTCGAGGCGAATGTCTCCTCCAGCCCGACCTCTGGATGTTCCCAGATGGCTCGCGCGAGACCCGAGAACCGCTTGTAGTTCTCGTTCAGATAGTCGACAACGGTCTCTTCTACCGGCATGACGCTACCTCCCCTGCTGCCCGCGAGTCACGCCCCCGAGCAGGTCGAACATCGGTATCTGAGGACGCATCCTAGCAGGGACGCCGTCGTTTCGCGCCAGGTTGCCGCCAAATTGATGTCGCCAGGTTGCCCAGTCCCACCCTGCCGGCCGCTGGCTCAGGGCGCGTGCTGTTTCTGCGGCGCGACAGTGACGTCGATTGGGCTGGCGACTCGGGTGCGGATGTAGAGATAGCCGGCCGCGACCCCGACGGCGCAGATCATCGCCAGCTCGAAGATCGCCATGCGCACTCCCTGACGCTCGGCAAGTGTGCCGATCACCAGGCTGCCAATCGGCGTCGAGCCCATGAACAGCAGCGTGTAAAAGCTCATCACCCGGCCACGATATTCCGGAAGGCTGAGCATCTGAAGTCGGCTGTTGGCAGTGGCGCTGAACGTAATGCTGAACAGGCCGAGCGCAATCAGAACTGCGATTGTTGTCGCCCACATCGTCGAGATCGCGAGCGCCGTGAGCAAGACGGGAAAGCCGGTTGCCCCGATCAACAGCGTGCGTTGTGATACGCGCCCGGAGTAGGCGATGCCGATCGCCGCGATGAGTGAGCCGATTGCCATTGCCGACGTGAGCATGCCAAAGCCCATTGGCCCAGCATTCAGCACATACTTGGCGATCAGGGGCAGCAGAACAGTGAAGTTGTAGCCAAACGTGCCGACTACCGCCATCAGAATCAGCACGACCATGATGTCGGGCGTTCGCAGGGCATAGCGAACCCCATCGGAGATCTGGCTGATCATCCGTCCCTTTGGCGCGTTCGGCACCTCATACAGCTCGTCCTCGCGCATCAGCGCAAGTCCGAGCAAGACGGCGAGGAAGCTGACCGCGTCGATCGTGAAGCACCCAGCAACACCGATCCATGCGATCGTGATGCCGCCGAGGGCCGGCCCGATCAGACGCGCCGAGTTGAACACAATCGAGTTGAGCGCGATAGCATTCGGCAGATCCTCCGGGCCGGCCAGCTCCTTGACGAACGCCTGCCGGGCCGGGCTGTCGATTGCGTTCGTTATCCCGAGTAGCGTGGCAAGCACATAGATCGCGGTGAGATTCGTCGCACCGATAATCACGAGAACGGCCAACACGGCCGATGGCACCAGCTTGACTGCCTGCGTGACCAGCAGCAAATTGCGCTTCGAGAATCGATCCGCGATGACGCCACCGAACAGCGACAGAAACAGCACCGGTAGCGTTTGAAACATCGACACCAGGCCAAGCGCTAATGGGGAGTTGGTGAGGTCCAGCACCAGCCACGCCAATGCGATCCGCTGCATCCAGGTGCCGATGGTCGACACCACCTGACCCATCCAGAACAGGCGATAGTTTCGATTGCGAAGCGCGTGGAACGTCTGGTGCAGCGCCGCGCTTGCCGACCACCGACGACGGGAAGCCCGGGCGGAATCGTCGTTTCTGGCATCCCGGTTTGTGGTTCGCATGCGCCTCGCCTCGTTGATCTCGAAGAACCCATCGACAATCCAGCATCTATACTATAGATGATCAATGTATCGCGTGAGCGTCAATCGCGCTACGATTCGTCAGTATGGAACGTCGCGCTGCGGCGTTGGATCGACTGGCTGACTGGCAACTATCTTGCGTCGCTACCGTTGGGACGGCAGTCCATCAGCAGGACCGGAGCGTGGCACAGTGGCAAAGAGGACGACCAGAACAGTTCGCGCCAGAGTGATGAAGAAGGGTGATGACGTGGAACGATCTACCCTGCTGACTGGCGACGACGTCTTCCTGTTCAACGAAGGCACGCACCACCGGCTCTACGAGAAGCTCGGCTCGCACCTCGCGTCCGTCGATGGCGTTGATGGTGCCTATTTCGCCGTCTGGGCGCCGAACGCCGAGCGTGTTGCCGTCGTCGGCGAGTTCAATGATTGGAATCCCGACGCGACGCCCCTGACCAGTGAGGGTGTCTCCGGAATCTGGGAAGCCTTCGTGCCGCACGTCGGGCACGGCGCTATCTACAAGTATCAGATCTGGTCGCGGCTCCATGGGCAGGTCGTGCAGAAGGCTGATCCGTTCGCCATCCACGCCGAGACGTCGCCGAAGACCGGCTCGGTCGTCTGGGATCTGGAGTACGAGTGGGGCGACGCCGGATGGATGGCGGAGCGCGGCCGGCGCAACGCGGCTGACGCGCCGATCTCGATCTATGAGATGCACCTCGGTTCCTGGATGCGCGTGCCCGAGGACGGCAATCGCTCGCTCTCCTATCGTGAGATCGCGGCGAAGCTGGCCGACCACATCGAGACGACTGGCTTCACCCACGTCGAGCTGCTGCCGATTATGGAGCACCCGTTCTCGGGTTCCTGGGGGTATCAGACGACCGGGTTTTTCGCGCCGACCAGCCGCTTCGGCACTCCGCAAGATTTCAAGTACTTCGTCGATTACCTCCACCAGCGAGGTATCGGCGTCATCCTGGACTGGGTCCCGTCTCACTTTCCGACCGACGAGATCGGTCTCTACAGATTTGATGGCACCCATCTCTACGAGCACGCTGACCCGCGCCAGGGCTACCACCCCGACTGGCACACCGCGATCTTCAACTACGGCCGGCCAGAGGTTCGCTCGTTCCTGCTCTCCAGCGCGGTCTACTGGCTCGACCAGTATCATATCGATGGGCTGCGTGTGGACGCTGTCGCATCAATGCTCTACCTTGACTATTCCCGCAAGGCTGGAGAATGGATTCCCAACCGCTTCGGCGGCCGGGAGAATCTCGACGCGATCGACTTCCTGCGCCAGCTCAATACCGTCGTGTATGGCGAATACCCCGACGTCCAGACGATCGCCGAGGAGTCGACCGCCTGGCCGATGGTCTCGCGACCGACCTATGTCGGCGGGCTCGGCTTCGGCATGAAGTGGGACATGGGCTGGATGCATGACACCCTGGCCTATTTCGAGAAGGATCCGATCCATCGCCGGTATCATCAGAACTATCTGACGTTTCGTGGGCTCTACGCCTTCAGCGAAAGCTTCGTCCTGCCGCTCTCGCATGACGAGGTCGTCCACATGAAGGGCAGCCTGCTATCGAAGATGGCCGGCGACGACTGGCAGAAGTTCGCCAATCTCCGCGCGCTCTACGGCTACATGTTCACTCAGCCGGCGAAGAAGCTGCTCTTCATGGGCGCCGAGATTGCCCAGCGCGACGAGTGGGACCACGAGAGCAGCCTCGACTGGCATCTGCTCGACACAGAGGCCCATGTCGGTGTCTCGCGGTGGCTCTCCGCGCTCAACCGCGCCTATCGCTCCGAGCCGGCCCTCCACGAGCTCGACTTCGACCCGGCCGGCCACGAATGGCTGGACGCGAACGACAGCGAGAACAGCGTCATCTCCTATGTCCGCCATGCTTCCAACCGTCGAGAGTCGATCATCGTCGTCTGCAACCTCACCCCGATACCGCGCCATGCGTACCGGATCGGCGTCTCTGAGCCGGGCTACTACCGCGAGATACTCAACAGCGATGCGCGTGAGTACTGGGGTGGCGGGCAGGGCAACCTCGGCGGCATCGAGGCGACGCTTGTCCCCTGGCACGGCCGGCCGTATTCGATCTCCATCACCGCGCCGCCGCTGGGCATTGTCCTGTTCAAGAAGGACGGCGAGGCGTAGCCGGTCCCGCGCACGAGCGCCGTGGGGACAGTCCGGGACAGACCATTGGAGGAGATATGCCGGATCTGGAGCTCGGGGCGATCTGGCTGGGCAACGGCCGCGTTCGCTTCACGGTCTGGGCGCCGCGAGCGCGTGAGGTCGAGGTTCATCTCCATGGCGCGCCGCCGCGCTTCGTCGCGCTAGAGCCATGCCCACACGGCTATTACCGCGTGTCCATCGATGGTGTCCAGCCGGGCGACCGCTACACCTACCGGCTCGATGGTGTCGACGAATGGCCCGATCCCGCCTCTCGCTCCCAGCCGGACGGCGTCCACAGTGCTTCAGCGATCGTCGACCCGACCTTCGACTGGACCGATGGTGGCTGGGAAGGGATTCCTCGGGAAGCGCTCGTGATCTACGAGCTCCACGTGGGAACGTTCTCGGCTGCCGGCTCTTTCGATGGTGTCGTGCCGATGTTGCCCTCGCTCCGGGATCTGGGCGTAACCGCGATCGAGCTGATGCCAGTTGCTCAGTTCCCTGGCGATCGTAACTGGGGCTATGACGGGGTCGATCTCTACGCGCCCCAGACATCCTACGGCGGCCCGGACGGTCTGCGTCGGTTGGTCGACGCTTGTCACGCGCAGGGTCTGGCCGTCCTGCTGGACGTTGTCTACAACCATCTTGGGCCAGAAGGCAACTACCTCGCGAAATATGGCTATTACTTCACCGACCGCTACCACACCCCCTGGGGGGATGCCGTCAACGTTGATGGTCCGTGGAGTGACGATGTGCGTCGCTTCTTCATCGAGAACGCGCTTCACTGGGTTCGCGATTTTCACATCGATGGCTTCCGACTCGACGCCACCGACCGCATCATCGACGAGTCCGCCATCCACTTCCTTCGCTCCCTTAGCGACGCCATCCACGAGGAGGCGACGCGCCAGGACCGGCATATCTGGACAATTGCCGAGAGCGATGCCAACGACGTCCGCTACATCGTCCCCGCCGCTCGGAATGGCTATGGGCTGGATGCGCAGTGGGGTGACGATCTGCATCATGCGCTCCACGCCCTGCTGACCGGCGAGCGTGACGGCTACTACTCGCAGTTCGGCAGCATCGCGGAACTGGCCAAGGCAGTTCGTCAGGTCTTCGTCTTCGACGGCGTCTACTCTGAATATCGCCAGCGCACCTATGGCAGCTCGCCGGACCAGGGCGACGCAAGCCAGTTCGTCGTCTGCGCCCAGAACCACGACCAGGTCGGCAACCGGGCGGCTGGCGAACGGCTCTCGCATATTGTCGGACACGATGCGGCGCGCCTGGCTGCTGCCATCTACCTGCTTTCGCCATACATCCCACTGATGTTCATGGGCGAGGAATATGCCGAGGATGCCCCATTCCAGTATTTCACCAGCCACACCGACCCGGCTCTCGCTGAGGCCGTCTCGCGGGGCCGGCGAGCCGAGTTCAGCCGATTCGGCTGGCAACCGGATGTCCCCGACCCTCAGGATCCCGCGACATTCGAACGCTCGAAGCTCGATCACTCGCTGAGCGAGCGCGGCGAGCACGCGGCGATGCTGGACCTGTACCGGGATCTGCTCCGCCTCAGGCGCGAGCGGCCGGCCCTGGCTTGCCTGGATAAGCGTCGCCAGGATGTTGTCGAGCTGGAGGGCGATGTCCTCCTCGTCCGGCGCTGGACGGACGGCGACGAAGTCGCAATGGTCTATAACCTGTCAGCGGAGTCACGCTCACCGCTCCTGCCGTTGCCACCCGGCGAGTGGAAGGTATTGCTCGGCGCCGCGGACGGGCCACAGCCGGAGCAGATCACAGCGCCCGCCTCCGCGCGGCTCACGATTGCGCCGCGTTCGGCCGTCGTGCTGGCGCGCGAAGGCGTGATCTGACCCGCGACGAGAGAGGATGCGCCGCCGCGATGCGACCAACTGCCACATATCGTCTGCAACTGACCCCCGCGTTCGGGTTCGATGCTGCGGCTGCGCTCGTTCCGTACCTCGCCCGGCTCGGGATCTCGCATCTGTACCTTTCGCCAATTCTGAAGGCGCGCGTCGGTAGCCAGCACGGGTACGACGTCACTGACGCCACACAGATCAATCCGGAGCTCGGCGGCAGCGAGGGCTTTGATCGTCTGAGCGAGACGATGGCGGCCAACGGCCTCGAAATTCTGCTGGATATCGTTCCCAACCACATGGCCGCCAGCCCGGAGAATGCATGGTGGTGGAGCGTGCTCGAGAATGGGCAGAGCTCCGAGTTCGCGAACTTCTTCGACATCGCCTGGTATGAGAGCGCGAGCGGCGGGTCGCTCGACCGCAAGGTGCTGCTTCCGATTCTCGGTAACCATTACGGCATCGTCCTCGAAGCGCTGGAGCTTCGTGTCGAGATCGATGAGCGAGGCTTCACCGTTGTCTACTATGACAACCGGATGCCACTCGACCCGACAACCTACCGGCTGCTCCTCGAGCAACGCTACGGGCTGCTCAAGGATCGGCTTGCCAGCGATGCCGTCGCGCTTCAGGCGTATGAGGGGCTGATCGAGCTCTCCGACACGATGCCCGACCGGTTCACGACCGACGCGCCGGCCATCCAGCGCCGCCGGGAGGAAACGGGGTTGCTTGAACAGCGACTGTGGGAGATCTATGCAGCGAACGACATCGTGCGGACATTCGTTGACGAGAACCTCGCGCTGATCAATGGCCGGGTCGGTGAACCAACCAGCGTCGACATTCTCGATCGCGTTCTTTCCGACCAAGCCTATCGACTCTCCTACTGGCGTGTTGCAAGCACCGAGATCAACTACCGCCGTTTCTTCGACATCGCCGATCTTGTTTCGATGCGCATTGAGGATGAGGATGTCTTCGCCGCCCGTCATGCCCAGCTCCGCTCGATGGCGCGGGCCGGCCAGGTCGCAGCCTTGCGCGTCGATCATATCGATGGTCTGTACGATCCCGGCCAATACCTCGAACGCCTCGATGCGGTAATGCGCGCCGCTCTGGCCGAACGCGGTGAGCCCGGCGCGGAGAGCTACGTGCTTGTCGAGAAGATCCTGGCGTCCGGGGAAGATCTTCCGGCGGAATGGCCTGTCGCTGGCACAACCGGCTATGACTTTCTCAATCTCGTCAACGCCCTGTTTGTCGATCGAAACGCGGAACAGAAGCTGGATGCCGCCTTCCGGCGCGTCAGCGGCGTCGACGAGAGCTTCGCGGAGATCGTCTACCGCCAGAAGCGACGCGTAATGGCCGATCTCTTCTCCGGTGATGTTCGCTCGCTCGTCGTCTGGCTTGACCGGCTGACCGCCTGGGATCGACATGGGCGCGATCTCGGGCAGCGCGAGCTGGGCCAGGCGTTGACCGAGATGATCGCCCGCTTTCCGATCTATCGGACCTATTCGACTCCGGCAGGCGTCCGCGATGAGGACCGCGATCGCATCGACCAGGTGATCGACGACGCCATACAGCATCGGCCGGAGTTGCGGCGCGCCTTGCGCTTCATCCGCCGCGTCCTGCTCCTCGAATCGGCCGGCGCTCTCGAAACCGGTCCAGACGACGAGCGCTTGCCATTCGTCCTGCGCGTTCAGCAATTCACCAGCCCCGTCATGGCCAAGGGGTACGAAGACACGTCGCTCTACATCTTCAACCGGCTGATTGCGCTGAACGACGTCGGCGGCGCGCCCGATGTAGTTGGCATCGAGCCGGACGCGTTTCATGCCGCGATTGCCGGCCGGGCCGAGCGGTGGCCAGCGACGATGAATGCCACGTCAACCCACGACACCAAGCGCAGCGAGGATGTCCGCGCGAGGATCGTCGTGATCTCCGAGCTGGTTGATGAGTGGGCCGCGCACGTCGACCGCTGGCGAGAGGCGAACCGCCACCTCCGGCGCGAGGTCGATGGCGCCATGGCCCCGGATGGCAACACCGAATACCTGCTCTACCAGACACTCATTGGTAGTTGGCCGTTTGATGATGCCGATCTGCCTGACTACCCCGGCCGAATCAGGCAGTACCTGGAGAAGGCCTGCCGCGAAGCGAAGCAGCACACCAGTTGGATCGACCGGAATGTCGCATGGGAGGACGCAGTCGCCACGTTTATCGATGCCATTCTGGCGTCGGGCAACCGGGCCTTCCTGGATGATTTCCGCTCGTTCCAGCGTCGGGTAGCCTGGTTCGGATCGCTGAACTCGCTGTCTCAATTGGCGCTGAAGGCAACGGCGCCCGGTGTGGCCGATTTCTATCAGGGCAGCGAGCTGTGGGATCTGAGCCTGGTCGACCCGGATAACCGACGTCCCGTCGACTTCGACCACCGTATTGCCCTGCTCGATCGATTGCCATTCACAGACGTTTCGCGGTTGCTCGCGAACTGGCAGGACGGATCGATCAAGCTCTTCGTTACCCAACGGTTGGCGACGTTCCGCCGGCAGCGGCGAGACCTGTTCGATGGCGGGGTGTACATACCTCTGGAGGTTGTTGGACCGCGACGCGAGCACGTCGTGGCGTTCGCCCGTCGGGCGGATGACGCATGGTCTCTTACGATCGTCTCACGCCTGGTCGCGACGCTCTCCCGCACGGCGGGATTGGACGAGGCAGCGTTGCCGGTCGGCGCGGCCGCCTGGGGGAACACTCGCGTGTTGCTGCCGGACGATGCGCCGGCGCACTGGCGCGATGTGCTCACTGACGAGCGGCTCGTGGCGAACGATGTACTGCCGCTCGCCACGGTATTCCATTTGCTCCCGCTCGCGATCCTCGAAAGCGCGCCTCAGTGACGCGCCAGGCTACCCGCCCAGTCCGTTTGACAGGACTCGATCGATTCGGATCAGCAGCGTCTGTCGGGCCTGACCCAGGAACTGCGTGTGATCTGCCGGCGTTGTGCCGGGATTGTAACGGACCGCGAGCGACAGAATATCGTTCAGCGCTGCCTCCGGCTCGTCGATAATCTCGGCCACCACACCCCGGAGTGTGACGTACTTATAGCCTTCTTCGATACAGATCGAGACGCGCGGGTCGCGCTGGATATTGCCGCGCTTGATTCGGTCCGCTGTGGTGTTCATCATGATCTGATCGCCGCGCACGTCGTACCACATCACTGTCTGCTGAGGGGTTCCATCGTGGCCGATCGTCGCCAGTACGCCGAAGCGGACTGCGCTGATGAACTCACGCTCCGCCGCGCTTAGTGTCCCATTGGTCGCCATCGTTATCCTTCTTCTACCTGTCCGTCGTGGTTACTCGTCCTCGACCCCCGGCGGGTGATGTCCCCGGCGCGGTGGGTGAGCGTGGCCGAAGGCCCCATGGTTATGCCAGACGGGCCGATTGTCGCTGGGGTCGCCTTTGAACAGGAACTTGGGCGAGTGGAAGACGCGTTGGGCCGGCTCCCCGCAGAACGGGCATGTCGTCGGCTCTCCCGCTTCGCTCACTGGCCGCTCCAGGTCGAACTCCTCGTCGCACGAGCCGCAGCGATATCCGTAGCGTCGCATGGCCGGTCCCCTCTCATCCACTGATGATCCTAACCGAACTCCGGCTTCCCGGTTGGATCTCACAGATCGGCGCGGTATCATCTACGCTGGTATTGATACTGAGTCTCAATAGTTAGCAGCATCCAACGTGATAGAAATCCGAAAACAGATGATGGCCCGACGCGCTATCAGTGGCGCGCTGGCGTTCGTCATCTTGCTCAGCGCCTTCGTGCTTGTCTCCTGCGGCTCGCCGGATGCGGCCGGCGCGGATAGCTTGTCGGTCGTCGCCACCACCACGATTATCGCCGATATGGCTCGCAACGTTGGCGGCGATCGCGTGACGGTTCGCAGCCTCGTGCCGGCCAACGCAGACCCGCACTCGTTCGAGCCAACCCCACGGGAGATTGGCGCGGTCGCCCGGGCCGATGTCGTCCTCGAACATGGCATGGGTCTGGATGCCTGGGTTATCAATATGATCGACGTGTCGGGAACTGACGCGCATGTCGCGGTCGTCACCGATAGGGTGACGACGATCGAGGGCGAGCAGCATGAAGAAGATGCCAGCGGGCATAGCCACGAGGGCGAAGATCCACATGTCTGGTTCGATGTCGCCAATGCACAGGTGATGGTCGCGAACATCCGCGACGCGCTGATCGCCGCCGACCCGGGCTCGGCCGAGATCTATCGCGCAAATGCAACACGCTACCAGTCCGAGCTCGCGGATCTCGATGGCTGGATTCGAGAGCAGATCGCGACCATACCGGAGTCGCAACGAAAGCTGGTGACGAATCACGACGCCTTTGGCTATTACGTCCACACCTATGGCCTGACGCTGGTCGGGACGATTGTGCCCAGCCTCGATGCGCAGGCGCAGCCGTCGGCGCGTGAGACGGCCGCGCTCATCGACCTGATCAGGGCCGAGGGGGTGAGAGCGATTTTCACCGAGGCCGCGCTCAATCCGACGCTGGCCCGACGCATCGCCGAGGACGCCGGTGTCCAGATCGTCAGCAACCTGTACGGGGACTCGCTTGGCCCGGCCGGCAGCGGCGCTGATACCTACATCGGCATGATGCGCACCGACACCACCCGGATTGTCGAGGCGTTGCGATGACTCAACAGCCTCTCGTGGATCTCTCGCACATCTCGGTGGCCTACGGCGATCGAGTCGCGTTGGACGACGTGTCGCTTGCGTTGGGGTCTGGTGAGATCGTCGCCTTCGTTGGTCCGAATGGCGCTGGCAAGAGCACGATGCTGAAAGCGATCGCCGGCCATGTCCGACCCGATCGCGGCTCGGTGGCATTCTCGCCGACGCTTGGCGCGAAGCCCCGACGGGAGATCGTCTACGTCCCTCAGCGTGACAAGCTGGACTGGACGCTACCGGCGAGCGTCCTCGACCTCGTCCTGATGGGCGCATACCGGGAAACGAGCCGCTGGCGGCCACTTCGCCGCGAGAGCACCGACGCCGCGCTGAGAGCGCTCGAAGTCGTCGGCATGAGCAAGCATGCCGGCACCCAGATCGGACGGCTTTCCGGCGGCCAGCAACAGCGTGTCATCCTGGCTCGCGCCCTGATACGTCCGGCGGCGATATATCTGCTCGACGAGCCGTTTACCGGTGTCGATGCCCCGACCGAGGCGTTGTTCGAGGAAGTGATCGTGTCGTTGCGAGATGAGGGGAAGTGCGTTGTCATGGCCACCCACAACCTGGACTGCGCGCGCGATATCAGCGACCGGGTCGTGATTCTCAGCCGGCGCATCGTTGCTGTTGGTCCGCCGGCCGAGGCGTTGACGCCACTGACAATCGCCGTCGCGTTCGGTGACATTTCGCGCTTGAACATCCACGGTGAGGACGCCCACGTTCATGAGTAGCCTCGGCATATACAACTGGCTCACCGAGCCGTGGCAGTTCGTCTTCATGCAACACGCGTTTGAGGCGATCATCATCGTTGGCCTGGTATGTGGGATCGTCGGCGCTTTCGTCGTGCTGCGTGGCATGGCATTCGTCGGCGACGCCTTTGCCCACGCCGTCTTCCCCGGCATCGTCATTGCTTTCCTGCTCGGCTCGAGCATCTTCATCGGCGCGCTCGTCGCCGCGGCAGTCGTCTCGCTGGGCATCGGCATCCTCAGCCAGTCCGAACGACTCCACGAGGACACTGCGATCGGCGTGATGTTTGCGGGCGCGTTCGCTCTTGGTATTGCGCTGATCAGCTCGACCAACTCCTATGCCCGTGACCTGACGTCGTTCTTGCTCGGCAACATCCTGGGAGTCAGTCGGAGTGACCTGTTGCTGACGGCGGCAATCGCTGTCGTCGTCCTCGGCGTGTTAGCCATCTTCCGCCGCGAAATGGTGCTGATCACATTCGACAGGACTCTCGCCACGTCGCTTGGCGTGCGCCTGTGGCGTTATGATCAGCTCTTCCTCATATTGCTTGCGTTGGCTATCGTGACCGCGCTGCAGACCGTCGGGAACATCCTTGTCCTGGCAATGCTGATCACGCCGGCCGCGACCGCGCGCCTCGTTGCCGACCGGCTGCCGGCACTGCTGGCTCTTTCGGCCGGAATTGGTGTCCTGTCCGGAGTCAGCGGGCTGTATCTCTCCTATTACTGGAATGTTGCGTCAGGGGCTGCGGTCGTCCTCGTCGCAACCGCGATCTTCTTCATCGTCTGGTCGGCAGTGCAGGTGCGGCAACCAATTCTGCGATGGCGTCATTCCGCTGGCGCATCGGCGGTGACCGAAGAGAAGGCGTCGCTCTCGCAGCCCTGACAACAACGGTTGGCATCGCGACGACGTTCTCGGCAATAATCCGCGGCACGCGACTGTAAGTGGGCCGATCGACCGTGGGTATCGCATCATACCCATGGATCACGCGGCGTTTCGATTTCGCCGGCTACACACGGCAGCTAGTGGGGTGATATGCGCGTCGTAGAAGCATCGGGAATTGACCTGTTCCGCGCGGCAGCCAGCAGCGACGGAGGGTTCATCGGCGCTGCGCTCAAGGTTGTGGACTACGCGTCCATCGTGATCGAACTGCTGGCGGTCGTGATTATCGTCGTCGCGGTCGTCTACGGGACAGTCGTGTTCCTTTCAGCGCGGAACGCAAAAGCGCCGCGCAAGGAGGCCTACGACCAGTATCGCCATACCGTCGGCGACGGACTGTTGCTGGGCCTGGAGATACTGGTCGCCGGTGACGTGATCCGCACGGTCATCCTCGACCCGACGCTTGAAAGCGTTGCGGTTCTGGGCGCGCTCGTCGTGATCCGGACGTTCCTGACCTGGTCGCTCGTGGTCGAGATGGAGGGTCATTGGCCCTGGCGGTCGAAGCCGGAACAGGGTCACTAGTCGAGGACAACACGCCCGCCGGGCGCGAGTATGCGAACCTCCACGTCCGGTGCTGTCTCCCGGGCGCGCGCCGCGAACTGGTGCGGCGGATCCTCCAGAAACCGCCGGTCGCGGATGCCAGTGCCAAACGGGTGCAGCGTCCCCCAATGGATCGGGATCGCCAGTCGTGGCTGCAACAGGCCGGCGGCCAACGCCGCCCGCTCGGGGTTGAGGTGTCCCGGTCCAAGCGACCGCCCCCAACCCCAGACCGGGATGAGCGCCACGTCGATATCCGGGCCGAGCTCGGCCATCCCGTCGAACAGATCTGTGTCGCCCGCGAAGTAGGTCGTGTGACGGCCTTCGACGAGGTAGCCGATGGTTGCCGCGGTCGGGCCAAACGGGACGCGATGGCCCGAGTGGAAGGCTGGGACGGCAGTAACCGTCGCCACTTCCACCTGCCGGCTCGCGCCGACTGCCAACTCCTCGACCTGCCTGAACCCGTGTTTGCGGAGCCATGCCCCCGCGCCAACCGGAGCGAAGATCGGGATGTCGCGGCCAAGCTTCTTCAACGTCGGCAGGTCGCAATGGTCAAGGTGCAGGTGCGATAGCAGGATCACGTCCACCCGCGCCGGCCAGTCTTCGGGCAGCAGACGCACCCGGCGGCGGAGGTGCGCCGTCCGGCCCCGCAGCACCGGGTCGGTCAGAATCCAGGTTTCGCCTGTCCGGATCATGACCGTCGAATGTCCGATCCAGGTGATCTCAGTCGGATTCTCGTGTGTCATCGATTCCATTGTCTAATCGTACCGACTTCTGGACACCACGTGCCGACCGTGCAGGCAGCAGCCGTGTCCGCTACGATTGTGAGACTCCGGTAGGGTCGGGCGACAATAGTCATCTCTGGAGGGACATGCTGCGTATCGTCAGGTGGACGGCCGGCATCGTTGTCGTAGACGGTGTGATCCTGCTCCTGCTCGCCAGGTTGTTGCCAGGCTTCGATCTGAACGGGATCGCGTCCGCGGCCGGCATGGCGCTGGGAGGTATTGCCGTTGGCGCACTGCTGTGGCCGGCCATGTGCCGCGCCGCGGCGTGGTTGCCTGCGCTGCTGTTCCCGGTTCTCGCGCTGGTCGTCAGCGGCGCGATCGTCGTCGTCACGGCGGTGTTGCTGGATCTCGTGGCTCCCGGCGCCGTGACTGTTGCGAACGTCTGGACGGCGCTCGTGGTGGCGATCCTGCTCACGATCGTCAACACCGTCGTCATCGCGCTATTCGGGCTCGGCGATCAGCGCTTGTACGATCGCTACGTCACCAATCGGATCCGGCGGTCGGCCGGCGTCCACGAGCGGACGGATATTCCAGGCATCGTTTTCATTCAGCTGGACGGGCTGGCTGAGCCGATTCTCCTGCGCGCGATCGCGGAGGGTTACATGCCCACCGCGCAACGGTGGATCACGACAGGCTCGCACCAGCTGCGAGGGTGGGAGACCGACCTGTCGTCACAGACCGCGGCGAGCCAGGCCGGCATCTTGCTCGGGAGCAATGAGGGCATCCCGGCGTTCCGTTGGTGGGACAAGACTGCCAACACACTGGTGGTCTGCGACAAGTTGTCGTCTGCGCGGGCACTGGAGAGTCAACTCTCGACAAGCCAGGGCCTGCTGGTCGGTGGCGCCAGTCGGTGGAACGTCTTCTCCGGCGATGCAGCGGATACGTTCGGCACGTTCAGCAAGCTTGGCCAGGGGGTGACCGGCGGCCGGCGCAGCTACCTCGGCTTCCTTTCAAACCCGTACAGTCTGGCACGGACGTTCTCGCTGTTCGGCGCGGAGATCGTTCGCGAGCGGGTTGAGGCGTTGCGCCAGCGTGTGACCAATGTCCGGCCTCGCATCCATCGCGGGTTCCGCTACGCGCTCGTTCGCGCCGGAACAACCGTCCTGCTTCAGGAGTCTGCGGCATATATGCTGACCGACGACATGTACCGGGGTGTGCCGGTCATCTATAGCACGCTCTTCAGCTATGACAAGGTCGCTCATTACGCCGGCGCCGAGCGGCGGGACGCGCTGAAGGTGTTGCGAGGGGTCGACCGCGTGCTGGCGCACCTTGAGCGCGTCGCTGCCGATGCATCTCGCCCATATCGCATCGTCGTCCTGTCGGATCACGGTCACAGCCATGGCGCGCCATTCCGGCAGCGGTTCGGCAAGACCCTGGCGGAGCTGGTCGACGAGCTGTGCGATTCACAGCGCGGCGTGAGCGAGGTGGACAGCGGCGACGAGGTGCTTTCGGGTATCAACTCCGCTCTCGATGAAGTGATCCATCAACAGGGCATTGCGACGCGGCTTGCGCGGAGGGCATTGCGCACCCGGATCATCGACGGACACGTCGTGCTTGGATCAGAGCACCGTGAGACGGACGATGCCGCGATCCAGGCGATGCACGAGCGCGACGCAATCGTCGTCGCCACCGGCAATCTCGGGCTCGTTTCGTTCCCGAGATTGAGCGGCCGGATCACGCTTGAGCAGATCAACGAGACGTATCCGAGGCTCGTTCCCGGTCTCGCCGGCCACGAAGGGATCTGCTGCGTGATGGCGCGGTCCGCGACCGACGGCGCGGTCGTTGTCGGGCCGCGCGGCAGCCGCTTCCTCGATTCCGGCCGCGTGGACGGAGAGGATCCGCTGGCATCGTTCGGTCCGAACGCCGCTCGGCATCTGGCGCGTGTCGATGGATTCGCGTCCGCGCCCGATATTCTCGTTATGGGTATGTACGATTCCTCAACCGGCGAGGTCGCCGCGTTCGAGGAACAGGTCGGAAGTCACGGCGGACTAGGCGGCGCCCAGAGCCAGCCGTTCCTTCTCCACTCCGCATCGCTGCCGCTCGAGCCCGACTATCCGATCGTGGGAGCCGCCGCGCTGCACGCGGTGCTGAAGTCGTGGGTTCCGGCTGACGCGCGGGGAGTTGCCGCCGCGCCAGACTCTGCCGAGCAGCCGGCCGCGCCGTAAGGCCCCCGTGAGCGTTTCGCGCTGCCTACATGGCCAGGATGTTGAAGCCGTTGTCGGCGTAGATCGTCTCGCCGGTGATGCACGACGACAGGTGTGACGCCAGGAACAGGCCAACGTTGCCGATCTCGTCCTGGGTAATGTTCCGTCGCAGCGGCGCGCGCTCCTCCATCAGGTCGCGGGCAGTGCTGATTCCCTTGACTGCGCTGGCAGCCAGCGTCTTCAGCGGTCCGGCTGAGATCGCGTTGACCCGAATATTGCTCGGCCCGAACTCGGCGGCCAGGTAGCGGACGTTGCACTCCAGCGCCGCCTTGGCGACCGCCATGACGTTGTACTTCTCAACAACCCGCTCGGCCGCCAGATAGGAGAGCGTCATGATGCTGCCGCCGCCGGCCGCTTCCATCAGCGGTCGGGCATGGCGGCTCGTCTCGATCAGCGAGTACGCCGAGACGTGCTGGGCGAGCGCGTAGCCGTCCCACGACAGCTCGCTATATGCGCCAGCGAGATCCTCCTGGCGCGCGAAGGCGACCGAGTGGACGAAGACATCCAGGCCGCCCCAGCGCTGGTTGAGGTCAGCGAAGAGCGATTCAATCTGGGCCGAATCCTGGACGTCGCACGAGACGACCGGAATCTCCTCCTCGGTCTCGAGCGTCCTGGCGAGCTTGAGGACGTTGTCCCGCAACCGATCACCGGCATAGGCGAACGCCAGCTGAGCCCCCTCACGATGCAGAGCTTGCGAAATCCCCCAGGCGATCGAGCGCTGGTTCGCGATACCCATGACCAGGCACTTCTTGCCGTCCATCAGCCCCATCGCGGCCGCTCCTCTCGTGCGTCGTCCAATCGCCGAACCCCGCAGGCGCGGCGAGCATTCTGCTGAGTATGCCGATTCTGTCGCGCCGCGCGCCAGAAGTGCCAGCACTCAAGCTCCCTCATCCACCGCCCGCCAGTAGACTCCCGCCTCGCGACGATCCCGGCAACAGTCAGCCGCTCCTCATCGGCGAGCGCGCTGAGGAATGCGAGGAGCTCTGTAACCACCGTGGATCGGCGTCGTCAGCCCCGCGTGCTCTCCCACTCAGCCCTCAACAACCCGAAGAGCAGCATGTCGTACCGTTGCCCATCGCGCTCGAGGAACTCGCGGTAACGACCCTCGCGCACGAATCCCAAGCGATCATAGAGCGCGATCGCCGGCCTGTTGTACTCGAAGACTGTTAGCTGTAGCCGGTGAAGGTTCAACTCGTGGAAGGCGAAGCGAAGCGCCAGCTCCATCGTCTCGTGGCCGAATCCCTGCCTGCGGGCGCTCGCTTCGCCGATCAGCAGGCTGACCCAGCCGACACGCTGGTTCCAGAGAATACCGTCGATCTCGATGACGCCGATCAACACATCTTCGGGAATTGTCCGGATCGCGAAACGGTAACCTGTCGCGGAATCCTTCGCCGCCTCCAGCCAGGACACCATCTGCTCGGCGGTTTTCGGGACCGCAGGGACGGCATCGAAGCTTCGCTGTGCCGCGCCGTCGCCCCACCAGAGCGCGATTGTCGGGAGGTCGTCGCGGTCGATTGCGTCCAGCCGCACCCGGCTGCCGCGCAGAATATCGGGCGCTACCATCTACCGGAACCCCCTCTCAACGTGCGGTCGAGTATTGCAGAGATCGAGGCGAGCGCCGTGGTCCCGGTCGTGTCAGCGGCCGGCCGCCATCGCAGCCAGAGCAAAGACTCGAACCATCGCCGCCTGGTCAAGAAGCGTCAGCGGCTCGGATGTTGTCGCGAGGCCGGTGTCGGGGTCGCGCTGATCCTCCCAGAGCTGCTCCGCGTACGTGAGTAGCCGGTCGCGGTACTCAGGAGCTGGTCGGACATCATCGAGCTGAAGCAGGAACCAGAAGAAGATGCCATTGAATGAGATCTCCTGTGCGCTGATTTCGTGGTCTTTCGTCAGCTCCAGCGTCGCATGGGCTGTTCGTTCGGCGCGGTCGAGGAAGAGCGCATCACCGGTCAGCCTGTAGAGCTCGAGATTCGCGCCGATCATCGCCCCCTGGTTGTAGCTGTACGGCGCATAGTCGATCGTCCCATCCGGGCGGACATGGTCCCGGAACAGCCCGTCGCCAGTCTCAAGCGTCTCGTAGACCCACGCATACATCTTCGTCGCCCAATCGAGGACATAGGTGGCACGCGGGCCGGGTGGCAACGCCTGATACAGCATCAGCCCCAGCAGCGCCCCGGTCCCGGTCGTCGTCGTGCCTCGATCCGAATTGGAGTTCCCTTCGACCCAGAAGATGCCACCGGGCGCCGGACCTTCTGTGTCCCAGCCGGTGATGAGGAAGTCGAAGATCTCATTTGCTCGTGCCAGTGCCAGCGGATCACCTGTCAGCTGCCAGGTTCGCATCAGCTCGATCCCCAGCCAGACGTTGTCATCGTAGTAGCGGTCGCTGAGCCACCCGACCGGAGGCGCCAGATAGGACGAGAAGGCGGGTGGTTCCCGGGTATCGTCATAGTACGCCTCGGTGGCTTTGCTGATGCGGCGGACATCGCCGGCCGTGACCAGCGTTCCTCGGACCTGGGCCATGTCGATATGACAGGCGACCACCTGGGTCATCGGCCAGAGAAAGGCGACATCGAACATCGCATCGATGCCATACCGCTCTCGATAGAGGCTGCTGCCCGGGACGGCGAACGTGCGGTCCATCGCGTCGAGCGTCGCTTGTGCCCGCCAGCGCCACACGCTTGCAACTGTCCCGTCCGGCGTTGATTGCGGTTCTGGCACTGGCTCCGCCGTCGGTAGCGTCGTTGGCGTCGGTGACCCCGCAGTTAGTGTTGGCACGATCGGTCCTGCGGTTGGACAGCTTGTCGCGCAGACGGTCTCGGTTGGGGGTTCGGTCGGCGTCGGAGTGGCGGTTGCTGATGCGGTTGGCGATGCCCTCGGCACTGGCGACTCAGCTTGCCTGGCAACATCGATCGCCGCCTCGACAGACGCCATCGGCGCTGGAGGCTCGATCTGGCGAGACGGGCGCAGAGCAGCGATGGTGACTGCGACGAGCGCCAGGATCGGGAGTGCCGCCAGAACACCGAGCCACCACCGCCGCGGCCGATGCATCGATCAGTACGCCAGTGAATGGATGGCCCCCGCCAGCACCCGGATGCCGGCGACCGCGTCCTCGATCGACGTGAACTCCTCGGGCGTGTGGCTACGCCCATCCTTGCTGCGGACAAACACCATCGCGACCCGTGCCACGTTTGCCATCCTCTGGGTGTCATGCAAAGCGCCGCTCGGCATTGTCAGCGCCGGGATGCCCTGCTCGCGCGCGGACTCCTCCAGACAGCGGACGATCTCCGGATCGCATGGGCAGGGGGCGAGCGGCGGTCTGGTCGTCCAGCTGATCTCCAGGTCGCGCTCGTTGGCGATCCTGATGATCGCTGCCTCGTGGGCGGCTGCCAGCTCTTCGATTTTCACCGGGTCGTTGTGCCGGCTGTCGATCGTGAACAGCACCTTGCCGGGGACGATCGGGCTGAGATTCGGCTCGACGACGACCCTGCCGACAGTTGAGACGGCCGGCCGGCCCATTGCTACCGCGTTGTGGTTGACCGCGAGAATCATTTCCGCGACTCCGACCAGCGGGTCCCGGCGCGTGTCCATTGGGCGCGCCCCGGCGTGGTTCGCCTCGCCGGTCACCGTCACGTTATACCCCTTCGAGCCATTGATGATATTGACGACACCGACCGGCAGATCCTCGATCTCGAGCACCGGCCCCTGCTCGATATGCAGCTCGATGAATGCTTCGATATCGTGACGGACTGCCGAGGGAATGTCGGCCGGATCAAGCCCGACGGACTGCATTGCCTCGGCCAGCGAAACACCGTCATAGCTCCCGATCGCCTCTGCGTCTCCCGGCGCGATAGCCCCGGTAACACCTCGCGAGCCCCAGAAGCGAGCGCCATTGAAGCGGCTGCCCTCCTCCTCGCAGAACGACAGCACCTCGAGCGGATGCTTTGGTGGTCCAAACTGACGTAGCAACGCCTCAACCGCTGTCAACGCAGCGATGATCCCCAGCGCGCCATCGTAGCGGCCGCCGGGCATCTGCGAGTCGATGTGGGACCCGGAGACGATTGCCTTGCCACCCTCGGTCCCCTCGATTCGTCCCCAGATATTGCCGACGGCGTCCATGCGCGTCGTCAGCCCCACCTCCTGGCACCAGTGTTCGACAAGCTGCTGCGCTTCGACCCATTCCGGTGTCAACGCGGCGCGGCAGACCCCGGTCTCGAAGCAGGCGCCGATGGCGCCGAGCGTCATGATGCGCGCCTCGACGACGGCGGGGTCGATCTCGATTTGTGCCATAGTGGTCCGCTCCCTTCCTGCGTCCTTCGATCCCGGTCGATTGTCGCACTCGTCGCGAGTACCAGCCAATGACCCGCGCGTGTCACAATCATTCGATGTCCCGGCCACGCCGGGGTGAGTGGCGTTCTGAGGGACAAACGACGATCGAGGACGACGATGCGAATATTGAAGTTCGGTGGCACATCGGTAGGTAGCGCAGCAGCAATCTCCCACACAGTCGATATTCTGGCGGCTCAGCACAAACAGGATGACCGGGTTGTCGGCGTGTTCTCGGCAATGAGTGGGATTACGAACCTGCTGCTCTCCCGCGCGGATGCCGCGGCTCATGGCGACTCCGAAGGGGTCGATGCTGTCCGGGCCGATCTGCTGGCGCCACACTACGCCGCTCTGTTCGATCTGGTGACAGATTCCGACCGCCGCCGCCAGTCCGAGGCCACCGTTGCGGCGTATGCGGACGAGGTGTCGCGTCTTCTGTATTCCGTCTACGTCCTTCGCGAGTGCACTGCTCGCGCTCGCGACCGCATCGCGTCGTTTGGCGAGCGAATGAGCAGCATCCTGATCGCCGCTGCGCTCGAAGAGCGTGGGATCCCGGCGCTGGCTGTTGCGGCAGACCGGTTGATCGTGACTGACAGCGTGTTCGGTAGCGCATCACCGTTGCTCGATCGGACGACCGAGCGGACACGCTCGACTTTGGAACCGATCCTCCAATCCCACACGATGCCGATCGTCACCGGCTTCTTCGGCGCCGACGAGCAAGGCATCACGACAACGCTGGGACGAGGCGGCTCGGATTACTCGGCCGCCATTCTCGGCTACGCCCTCGACGCCGATGAGATCCAGATCTGGACCGACGTCGATGGTGTTCTGACTGCGGACCCGAGAATCGTCCCGGATGCGCGGATGCTCGACCGGATCAGTTACGCCGAAGCAACCGAGCTGGCCTATTTCGGCGCAAAGGTCATTCACCCCAAGACGATGCACCCGGCCGTCGAGAAAGGGATCCCGATCTGGATTCGCAACACCTTCAATCCCGACCAGCCGGGAACGATGATCGGACCCGCGGCGCCGGGAGGCCCGAATGGCGAGAACAGCAGTCAGCGGTCTGCAAAGGCGCTTGCGTCGGTTACCGGCCTCGCCGCAATCACCGTCGCCGGCCGTGGCCAGATCAGTGTCACCGACGCGACCGCGAGAATCTTCCGGTCCATCGGCCGGACGAGCGCCAACGTGTACATGATCTCGCAGGCGTCGTCGCAGCACTCGCTGACCTTCGTGCTCGATGACAATCATGCGGGCGCGGTCGAGCGTGAGTTGCGCGCGGAGTTCGCGGTTGATCTCGAACGAGGACGCGTCGAGTCGATCGAGGCCGACCGTGATCTGGCGATTGTGGCGATTATCGGTGAGAGGATGCGTGGCACACCGGGCGTCGCCGGCCGGGTATTTTCGACACTCGGCGACAACCGGATCAACATCATTGCGATTGCTCAGGGGTCGAGCGAGCTCAACATATCCTGCGCGATCGCCGGGCCGGAAGCCACCCGCGCCGTTCGCGCACTCCACGAGGCGTTCGACCTGTCTCACTGAGTGCTCCGACCAGCGTGAAGTGACCGGTTGTTGGTTGCGGCCGCCACCCCTCCCTCTGTCATCCTGAACGGAGTGAAGGATCCGTTTTCCCTGCGTTCGGTCGCAGCTGACGGGGAGGAACGGATTCTTCGCTGCGGCCTCAGGATGACAGGAGGTGGGGAACCATCCAGAATGGCAGGATCACCGCGGTCGACCCCTCAAGATGCAGTCCAGCCGCCCGAGAAGCGATCAATTACACAGCTGCCAGGTAAGCGACCGGAGTCCGTTTACTGGGGATTGCTGGGGCGGGCGCGGCGGGTCGAGCCGCCGATTGGACGAACGCCAGCCGGCTGCTCGTCGGATGGTCGAAGCTGAGCGACCGGACGGACCGATTTGCGACGCGATCGGCCGGAGGGCTGCGCTGGGTGTCCGTTGTCGCTATCAATCTCTGTCGCTGCACCGATGATTTCGTCGAGATCAGCTGGTGCGTGGGCGCCGTTGCTGGACCAGTGGCTCGCGAAATCCACCGGCGACTCATCGAGTGGGACCAGCAGTATCTCCAGGTCCGTGGCGGGTTCGCCCGCCGGGGCAGTGAATGCCGGGGAGAATGCGCTCGACGTGGAGGGCTCAGCGACATCGAATGCGCCAAATCTCGTTTCGGCTCTGTCCGCATGGATCGTCGCCTGCTCGAGCATCGCGTCATTGATGATTGGGAGATCAGTCGTGTGCTCGAACTTCGTTTCCGGCTCGCTAGTGCCGTCCGAGTCTGGAACCATTGGTGTTATCGGTGTCAGCACGGTTTCGACAATTGCTGACTCGAACGCCGGCATGGGCTCCGGCGCTACGAGAGCCAGCGCGACGGGGCGTTCCTCAACGACAGCCGGCAGGGTAACCACAGGTGCGGCCGCGATGATGGACGCATCGTGCGCTACCATCGACTCGACCGAATCGGCGGGCTCAGGCTCGACCTCATTCTGCGTCGCGGCGTCATATGTCGCGGCACGGCGGGCAGGAAGAAGCACCCCGGCCCGAATGAGCAGAAGTGTCCAGATGCAACTGACCAGGATGATCGTTGGCAGGACAATGAAGGCGAAGATGAAGAGCAGATCACCGGTGGACATCGACGCTCCCTTCGCACCCGGGTATCCTCGCGGGCATCCGCGGGTGCGGGCCGGCACTGTACGTTCGGTCTTGACCCTCAATCATAGCGGTCCACCTGCGCCGGGGCCAGTGGCGGCGGGAGACTCTTCCAATGGTGCCAGATTCGACCTGTCCATGTCTCACGGTCTGACGGGTTGTCGTCGAGTGGAGTGCTGATGCTCGCCTGGGTCATCCTCATTATCTGCGTCGCTGTCCTGCTTTCGATCGGCATCGATCGGCTGATGCGCCGCTTCGGCATTGTCCCCGCCGACCCTGAATCCGCCCGAGGCGGACTCGAGGTGCTGCTTGAGCGCTTGCAGAGCTGGGCCGATCAACGCCGTCATCGCTGAGTCAGTTGCCCGCGCAGAAGTCGTAGCAGACACGGCTGAGGATCGTGGCAAACGTCTCGAGCACGTCGAGATCGGCCCACTCGACTAGACCGTGAGCGCCCTCACCACCCGGCCCGAAGACTGCGACCGGGACGCCGGCCTGGTCCAGCAGAGACGAATCCATCCAACCGGCCGCGCCGGTGATTTTCGGCGCGACTCCGCGTTTTCCCCCGGCGACCCGGCATACTGTCGTGACAATCTCGGCGTCGGGCGTAATCTCGAAGGCATCGCGCACAACCCCGATCTCCAGTGTGGCTCGGAACTGCTCGTCTTCCCCCTCCAGCCGGTCGAGAATTGCCCGCAACTCCTCGTCGACGCTCTCCCGCGTTTCGCCCGGGATTGTCCGGCGCTCAATCTCCAGCACACAGGCGTGGGGATACGACGAAAGCTCCTGGCCGCCATGGATAACCGATGCGTGCATCGACGGCGGGCCGACGAGGGGATGTGGCGCCCGTGCGATGAGCTCGCGCGCATACTCCTCCAACCCGGTAAGCACGCGCCCCATATGGGCGATTGCGTCGACCCCAAGGGCGAACTGGCTTCCGTGGGCCGCGAAGCCGTGCGTCGTGATCGTTGCCCAGACGAACCCCTTGTGAGCGACGATGAGGTCGAGGCCCGTCGCCTCCAGCACCAACGCGGCGTCTGGACGCCTCCGGTCGATCTCTCGACAGATCGCCTGAGTGCCGATGCTGGAATGTTCCTCGTCCGCCACGAAGGTGACGATCAGCCGGCCCGGGAAGTCATCAGCCCGCGCGATCGCCTCCAGCAGTACCATCGCGGCGGCCATTGCTGCCTTCATGTCCGACGAGCCGCGACCGTAGAGCCGGTTGCCCTCGGCGCGGCCGGAGAACGGGTCGTCCATCCCGGCGATGCCGACGGTGTCGATGTGGCCGTTGAGCATGAGTGTCCGCCCCGGCCCGTTCCCGACCGACGCTATGACGTTTGGACGGCCGTCGCCGGCGTCCTGCAGCTCAACCTCGATGCCCGGTGTCCGCCGCAGCCGTGCGGCGATCGCTTCGGCAATCGCGCGCTCTCCCTCCGCGCCGGGGACGAGCGACGGATTGATCGACGGAATGCGAACCAGCTCGGCAGTCGCCTCGATCAGCGTCTCGCGATCGATACGGATCATGGATCGGCATACCTTCCTTCGGACGACTATCGATTCACGAGGATGCTTCGCGTCGCAAGCCACGTCAAGTATCAACGCTCGAGGAACGGGACGACCTGCCTGTAGTGCTCGACGAGCTCGCCAAATGTCATGCGGTTGAGGCCTGATGGTGAGGGTAGCACCAGGTCGACCGTTCCCGGAACGACTGCTTCTGGCTGGACGCCCCATGTCGGACGGCTGGACCCTCGAAGCCAGCGATATACGCCGATACCCGTATAGGCCATGACGACTGGCCTGTAGCGAGTGATCTTCTCTCGGAGCATCGCAGCGCCGTCTCGAATCTCGTCGCGGGTCAGCTCGTCGGCACGGCGGGTCGGCCTCGCGACGATGTTGGTGAAGCCGATGCCGAGCGCCAGCAGCAATTCGTCCTCGTCCGGCCTATACAGCCGATCGGTAATCGCCGCCGCCTCCAACAACCTCCAGAAGCGATTGCCGGGAAAGGCGTAATGCCGGCCGGTCTGGCCGGATGTCAGCGACGGATTGTATCCACAGAAGACCACCCGGAGGCCGGGCTGAAGCAGATCGACGATACCTGGCAGGTCGCTCACACAGCGGGGTCGATCGCGGCAAGCCGCTCGACGCGCTCGAGAGGCGTCGGGTGGGTGTCGATCAGACGGCTCAACCGCTCTGGCCCGAACGGATGGATGACCATCAGCCCGCAGAGCGCCGGATTGACTGGCGCTGGCACGCGGCCGGCCAGCGCGCCGATCTTCCGCAGCGCCGCGATGAGCGGTTGCGGGTCACCGATCAGCCGTGCCGCCTCGGCGTCGGCGTGAAATTCGTCGCCCGGCTCCGCGCTGGCGCGAACCAGCAGCGCGGTAAATGGCATGCTGGCGAATGCGATCGCGTCGCGGACCGGGCGCAAATGACGCCCGCCCCAGGCGCGGGGAATCCGCCGACGAAACGCCCGGTCGTACAGCAGGTCGGACCCGCTCGCCGCCGCCATCACGCCGGGTATCGATCCGAGCAGCGCCGCGATCGTGACGCTGGTTCGGTCGCGACGTTCGAGGTGGGCGATCTCATGCGCCAGCACTGCCGCGACCTGATCCTCTGGCAGCAGCTCGAGGAGTCCGGTCGTTACACCGACGATCCCACCGCCGGGCGTCGCCGCGGCAAACGCGTTCGGGGTGCGAATTCGCGACACTGCCACGACCGGACGGGCAACCCCGGCCGACTCAGCCAGCCGCGTGACAGTTTCGAGAAGGACCGGGTGGCTCGTCATATCGACCACGTCGGCGCGCATCATCTTCAGCAGCAGCGGCTGTGCCAGCGCCCAGGCGAGTGTCTGAATTGCGAATCCGATAGCAATGCCCAGCGCTGCGCCGCGCCAGCCCGCGATGAGCGCGCCGATGAGGACAAAAGGCACGAGCATCGTTGCTGAGACACTGAGCAGGTGGCGAATCGTTCGTCGTTCGATTGAGTTCATACGAGTACCTCGTACTCCGGCAGCGGGTCACCCAGCAGCGGCAGCGCCCAGGCGCGAAAGCGTGGTGTGACATCGTGACCGGAGGGATCGATCATATCATCGGGGAGACGTCGCTCGACTGACGCAATCCGCTCGAGCGGCGCGGTTCCGTAGCAAGCGTTGTATGGCTGGTCGCTGGCACGCTGGATGGTGACCATCACTCCGGTCTCGCCGGCAATCGCGCGACGGACCGCCTCTCGCCCGACCTGCTCCGCCTCGGCCAGATCGACGGACGACGCCGACGCCATCGCCATTCGGGCGATCGTTCCCGGCTTGTCGTATCGTGCCTGGTTGCCGATGCGTCTGCTGAGCTCGCGCGCCAATGTGCTGCCGACGCCACGGTAATATGCGTGCCCAAAGGCGTCGACCCATTCCGGCGTCGCGCCGCCGACTGGCGTGCCGTCGGACCAGCGCATGGTCTCGGGTGTCACCAGCACCGCGTAGCCGTCGAGCTCGACAGCGGCAGTCACCAGTTCGGCGAGGTCGTCGAATCCGCTAACCGGCCGCTCGGGCAGACAGAGGATCGGCCGTGGCAGGGTGTCGTCGAAGGCGAGACTGCCCGAGGCGGTAAGCCACCCGGCGTTTCGCCCCATCACCTCGACGATCTTGACCGGATAGATCTGACTCATCGCGCGGGTGTCGAACGCCGCGTCGCGGACTGCGAGGGCGGTGTAGCGGGCGATCGAGCCGTAGCCGGGGCAGTGGTCGGTCTCGGGTAGATCGTTGTCGATCGTCTTTGGCACAGCGATGACCCGCAGCTCCTGACCACGGTTTGCAGCTGCTGCTCCCAGTCGCAGCGCCGTCTCGGCGGTGTCGTTGCCACCGATCGGGACGAAGGCGCGGATATCAAGCGTGTGGAGCTGGTCGAGAAGCCGCACGATCTCATCATCCGTCGGACGATGCCGGCTCGTGCCGAGCGCTGCCGATGGGGTGACTCGTAACCGCGCGAGCCGGTCGGAAGTTAATCGAGTCAGGTCGAAGAATGCGCCGGCCAGCACCCCCTCGATTCCGTTCCGGGATCCGAGGATCGCGTCGAATCGCCTGCTCTGTTGAGCCTCGGAGATAGCGCCGGCCAGGCTGGCGTTGATGACCACGGTCGGACCGCCTGATTGAGCGACCAGTAGAGTGCCTGCGGGAATGGTGGTGCCCCCAACCTCGTGCGCGCGTGTGAATCCCCACGATCCACGCGCTTCACATCGATTCTAGGCAGCCGGACGGCGGTGGCGCAAGCACGAAATCGTCACGAACTCGCGGTAACCTCCTCAGGAGCATCGTCCTCCAGCTCGACAACTGGCGCTTCCCCTTGCTGAAGAGCGCGCGTGTAGAGCAGCAGGCTCGGCACGAGCGCCAGCGTTGCGGCGCTGAGAGCGGCTCGCAACGACATCGTCGACCCGATCGCCCCAATCCCTGGTCCGCCAGCGACTTGACCGATGGCGTCCGCCTGTCCGCTCATCGAGATCACCGTCGCGCGCACTCGTGGATCGACGCTCTGGTTGATCCAGGCCGATGTGAGTGGGCTGTTGATCCCGCGCAGCACAGTCGCGGCGACGAACGCGATCGCGGCGACCGCGAAGCTGCCGGCCAGAGCGAACCCGGCCATCGCGATGACCAGGAGCGTGTCGATCCCCAACAGGACGCGAGTGACCGCCGCATGACTATTGGTGTCAACCAAACGCCGAAGAACCTCGGCCGCCCCAATTCGCAACAGCGCTGCAGTAAAGGTCAGGATGCCGTACCAGACCACCGGCTTCAGATCGCCCACGGCCGGCAGCGCGAAGCTCTGGAGCAAGTGGGCCGGTGAGAGGCGGTCGAACCCCTCGCTCGACATGCCCATGAAGAAGGCAATCGCGAAGATCGTCAACAGAACTGGCCGGCGGCGGGTCAGGCGCGCGCCATCGAGGAACGTCTCCCGCATGTGGCCCCACGAATTGCGGTCTTCGCGCGGGGTTCGCTGAAAGCCGTGCTCGGTCATTGTCACGACGAGCAGGCCGGCGAGGGCCAGCATCAACCCTCCGCCGATGATGATCGGCAGGTTCAGCCGCATCGTCGCCAGCCCGACGCCGATCGGCGTGGCGATCAACATCCCCACCTGTTCGGCTTGTGACCCGCGCAGAAAGGCGTGCCCCGCTCGTTGTTCGCCGATCTCGTCGACGACCCAGGCCTCCAGAGCCCCGCTGATTAACGTGTAGCCGATTCCCATGATGACGTTCCCCAGGAGGATCACTGCAAACGATGGCGTCGCGACGACCAGTAGTCCGGCCCCAAGCAGCGCGGTTCCGACGATTACCGACAACCGGCGGCTGTAGACATCGGCGATGACACCGGTCGGAATCTCGAACAGGAAATAGGTCCCCTCCAGCACCGTCCCGACCAGCACCAGCTCAAGGGGACTGAGGCCAACTCGCTCGACCTGGAAGACGAGATTGACACTGAATGCCAGCCACAGAAAGAGCGAGGTGGCGCCGGAGACGAGCAGATAGAGATGGTACGGACTAATCCGGCCGGCGGGTTCCTCCTCCACGTTCAGGCTTCCTCCGCTCGTCGCTTCAGATCTCTGTCACGCCCAGCGTTGTGGCCAGTGATTCTCGACGGGCCTCCTGGTTGCCTGCGCCCCTTTCCGGGAGCGCAGCCGGCTCGAACCGGATCATCCAGACGGTCCCACTCCCAGTCTCCGATCGCCAGCCGAGCGTTGCCCTCCAGCCGCGCTGTCGCAGGTGTTCGGCCCGCTCGCTTCCTTCCCGGACAATGACGTGCGACAGGTTGCTGTCGAGCTCGATTGGCGCTGACTTGTTGGCTACACATGAGCTCATCGCTTGTTGCTCCTCCGCGCGCCCGGAGGGCCGGGCGCTTATCCACTTCGCTTGAGTCGTCCGGTTCGCTTGGCGTAGCGTTCGAAGTAGCCGAAGATGGCCATGCCGAGCGGGACAGTGATCAGCCCGATGACGAGCAGCGGGATCATCTTCGGCAGCAGATCGATCGTGCTTGTTCCGTCGAGGATTGCCGCGCGCATCGCGTCGAGCACGTAGGTGGCCGGCGAGATGGTCGACAACGTCTGCATCCAGCCCGGCAGCACGTCGATCGGGTAATAGACGCCCGAAACGAGAAGCAGGATCGACGAGATGATGAATGTCATCTGCTCACCCTTCTCCGGGAAGAGCAGCGGCAACACCGCCCCGATAATGCCGAAACCAATGAACGACAGACTGCCGATCACGATCGTCAGCAGAGCGCCAGGCAGGTTGGAGCCGGCCAGGTTGATATCGAAGAACAGAGCCAGCACGACCAGCAGCAGAGCCGTGCGGACGATTCCGTAGACGATCGCGAAGATCGACTGGCCGACCATATGGGTCAACCGGCTGATCGGCGCCATCATCGTGTACTCGATCGTCCCCTCCCAACGCTCCCAGGCGATCATCTCGGCCATGTTCATGAAAACCGAGTTCAGGTAGCTCCAGACCAGCGTCCCGATCGCCAGAAAGAGCAACAGGTTCGTGCTCTGCGCAGCCTGTGCCTTGCCGATGAACATGATCGACATCGACGAGGCGGCCGAGTAGATCAGAAATGCGATCTCCCAGCCCCAGTATCGTTTTGTCAGATTCCAGTTGCGCTCAACGAAGGCGTAGGATGCCCTCGCCTCTCGCCCCAGCGTGGCGACCGGTGAGAGTGGTCGCGCTCGTGCCATCGTGGTGTCTCCGTTTCTCAGGCCGCCTCGGCCGGCTTGTCGTCCTCGCTGTGGTCCTCGCGGAGATCGCGGCCGGTTAGTGCGATGAATACGTCTTCCAGTGATGGGTTGATGACCTCGTCGCGCTCGCTGACCAGCTGCTTCAGCTCCGCGACAGTGCCGATCGCGATCAGTTGTCCGTTGTCCATGATCGCGATCCGGTCACAAAGCGCTTCGGCCTCGTCCATATCGTGGCTACAGATCACAATCGTCGCGTCATGCCGGTCGCGCAGCTCGTGGACGAATCTCTGGACGTCCTTCTTCGAGCGCGGGTCCAGCCCGGTCGTCGGCTCGTCGAGTAGTAGCAACACCGGAGAGGTCAGGAAAGCCCGCGCGATTGCCACCTTCTGCTGCATCCCGCGTGACATCTGCTCCAGTGGCGCGTTCACCCGGTCCGGCTTCACTCCCAACCCACCGAGGATCGACGTGATCTCAGCCTTCAGGTTCTCCCCGGTGCGACCGTACAGCCGCATTGCATACAGCAGGTTCTCCATTGGCGACAGCTTCTTGAAGAACGACGCCTCGACTGACACTCGGTTGATCAGCCGTTTCACCTGCATCTCGTGCTCGCGCACGTCGTACCCGAATACGCTGATCTGTCCCGAGTCCGCGATCAGCAGGGTCGACATCAAACGGATGAGCGTCGACTTTCCGGAGCCGTTCGCGCCGAGGATGCCGAAGATCTCGTTTCGCCGAACCTCGAAGCTGATGTCATCCAGTGCCCGGGTAACCTTTGCTGGTTCGGCGTTCGGCTTTCGAAACGGCAGTGTGCGCCGCCTCTTCTTCGAGAACACCTTCGACGCGTGCTCGATGACGACTGCCGGACCGTGGTCCGGCACGGCCGGCAGCCCCGAGCGGTCAACAACGAGGTTGAGTCTGGTGTCACTCGCCGGCATCCGCTCGGCCATCGGATCAATAATCTGAGGTGACATCAGCGATTTATTACCTTCCTGGCTGCGTTCCGTGGAGATGGAGTCGGGCGCGCAACCTGAATCCACAACATGGCCGGTGTTGTTCGATCGAGGCAGTCTCGGGTCTTTGTTGTCCGGTCCTCGACCGGTATTGAGTGACGGAATGCGAACATGGGACGGCCCACCTTCTTCCAGTTTGTCTTGACGAAACGACGTCGATCTCGTTCTAGCGAGCCCGGTGGCCGATCCACATCTGAGGTCTCCTCTGCCGTTGAGCGTCTCCTGATGAACTCGAACGGGAGACAACAAAAAACCGCGGGTTCCGGACCATTCGTCAGGTCCGCCCGCGGCTGATAGGGTTGGTTGACTCAACTACACGGCGTCAACATTCCCAATCCGACGGCAAACCTGGGCACACTGCGCCCCCGAAAGGCGCAACAAGGCCGGAGAACGGCGCACGCAGGCGAATACAAGCGATGAGCTGGCTGATATTCCCCCCTCCGTTTCCGTTCATCAGGTTGACCATCGTCGGTTCCATCTCTGCTCGTCACAGCGCCGACCCTTCGGCTGGCGCAGGGGCTATGATAGGGCCGTCGCCGGTCATTGTCAATAACCCCGCGGAGCGCGGGGGCGGCACATGGGCTGCTCGCTGATGGGGTTCGAGCGAAGCTGCCCGCGTCTGCCGGCCGCCGACGGTTCATCGCCTGGCTCTGGCGAGATGGCTGGGAACCCGATCATGCGTTTTGGCCGGATGTCGTGTTTCGGAGCTGATGCTGCTGATTCGGCAGGGTGGCTCGCTATCCGATATGCCAAACGGCAAGCGACCTGACAACAATCGCCGTGAGATCGTTGACACCGGATCGGGTGCGCTGGTAGAGTGCGGCGAGATTCACAAGCGATCCAATCCGCGACGATGTCTAACAGATCTATCGGAGCAGGCAGCTATTCTGCTGAGGCTCCTTCCAACCGGCAGCGATCGTAGACCTGTTGTTTCGCTGATACCATCGAGATCGCCAGGGCCACTGACGTGCGCAGGAAACAGGATAGTTCTACATGGTCTTGACATTGGTCGTGCGTCGCCTCATAGCGCTCGTCTTCGTGCTGGTTGCGCTCTCAGCCATCACGTTCTCTCTGTCGCATGTCGTCCCGTCGGACCCTGCGCGGGCGATCGCCGGCCCGCGCGCCAGCGCGGAGGCGGTTGAGAAAATCCGTGAGGAGTATGGTCTCGACAAGCCGCTGATGACGCAGTACATCAGCTACGTGACCGGCATCGTCAGGCTCGATTTCGGCAAGTCCCTCACAACACGCCGACCCGTCGCCGTCGACCTGCGTGAATACCTGCCGGCGACAATCGAGCTCACACTCTATGCGGTTGTCTTCGCTGTCGCGGTCGGGCTGCCGCTCGGGGTCGTGTCGGCAGTTCGGCGCAATACCGCAATCGATGCGTTCGGCCGTGTTATCTCGGTGCTTGGTCTGTCGATCCCCTCGTTCTGGCTTGCGCTGATGCTGCAATTCTTCCTGTTCTCACGACTAGGGCTCTTGCCAGATGGCCAGCGGCTGCCGGTCGGCGTCGACCCCCCGCGGACGATCACGCACCTGTTCACGATCGACGCTTTGCTGACCGGCAACCTCAGCGTGTGGTGGACGGCGATGCAGCACTTGCTGATGCCGGCGTTCGTTCTGGGCTTCGGTGGCCTGGCCGTCATCACCCGGATGGCTCGCGCCGGCATGCTTGAGGTGATGGGGCAGGACTACATTCGCACCGCGCGAGCGAAGGGGTTGGCGTCACGCGCCGTCGTCGTTCGCCACGGGCTGAAGAATGCAATGCTGCCCGCAATCACCGTCATCGGCTTGCAGATCGGCCTGTTGCTGGGTGGCGCGGTGCTGGTCGAGATTGTCTTCTCCTGGCCGGGTATCGGCAGGTATGCGTTTCAGGCCATCCAGAATATGGATCAGAACGCCGTCATTTCGGTCACGCTTGTCATCGGCGCGGGTTACGTGCTGATGAACATGTTCGTCGATATCGCATACGTTCTGGTGGATCCGAGGCTACGAACGAAATGACAGACGTGGACGCGCAAGCTGCCGAAACCAACATCGGGGACCTTCGTCAGCAGTCGACCCTCAAGTATCAGTCACGCTCGGGGCTACGCTACTTTCTCCGTCGGTTCGCGGGCGAGACCCCGTTGAATGTCCTTGCCCTCGGCATCATCACGGTATTCATCTTCCTGTCCATCTTCGGTCGCCTGCTTGCGCCATATGACCCGATCGTTCCGGACATCGCCAACAAGTTGGCGCCACCATCAGCAGCGCATTGGCTCGGCACCGACGAGCTAGGCCGCGACATTCTGAGTCGCGTGCTGACCGGGACGCGCATCTCACTCGGCATCGCCACCATGATCCTCTCGATTGCGATCACCGCCGGCGTTCTCATCGGCGCGGTTGCCGGCTACGTCGGTGGTTGGGTCGACGAGGTGTTGATGCGGATTACCGATATCTTTCTGGCGTTTCCAGCGCTGATCCTGGCGATGGGCATCGCGGCATCGCTCGGCCGCGACCTTAAGAATGTGATCATTGCGCTGACGCTCGTCTACTGGCCATGGTATGCCCGCCTGATTCGCGGACAGGTGTTGATGATCCGCGAGCGTGATTTCGTCGAGGCAGCGCACGCGATCGGCATGCGCCCGAGTCGCGTCCTGCTCCGCCACATACTTCCGAACACGATGGCGCCGATCATTGTTCAAGCCACCGTCGATGTTGGCTACGCAGTGCTTGCGACTGCGGGGCTCTCATTCATCGGGCTTGGCGCGCAACCCCCATCACCGGAATGGGGGACGATGATTGCCGGCGCTCGCGCCTACTTCCGCGTTGCCTGGTGGTATATGACGTTCCCCGGCATCGCGCTCACCCTGACGGTGATCGGCTTCAACCTCCTCGGTGACGGGTTGCGTGATTACTTCGATCCCCGAACCCGCGTCAGATAACGTCTCATGGAAGTATCCGCGTTCCGAAGGGAGGTGGAATCGCCGACCTGCCAGGCTCGATTGCCATGGCTCACTCCGAAGTTGTCCGGTGTGTGGTCCTTTGGAAGCAGGATTCCTGCTGAGTAATAACGATGGCACGGAGCCATCGAAGGGATGGGAAATGTGAGAGACGAACGAATTCTCGAATCTCGCCAGATTCAGTCGTTGATGGGCGGCGTGGGAACGCGACGATCGTTCCTGAAGCGCGCGGTCGCAATTGGGCTTGCCTCGCCTGCGATCGCCGGCCTCCTTGCCGCTTGCGGCGGGGGCAGCACGCCAGCTACCAGCGGTAGCGGCGCGACTGCGCCATCTCCGACATCGGCCGGCACCGGGCCGGCCGCCGGCGCGAGCCCGACCACTGGCACGAGCGGCCCCACGAGCGCGAATAAGGAATTCGTTGTGCTGCTGACCGGCGCCGTGCCGGACGTGGACCCACAGTCCGCCTATGACAACGCGGCCAGCTCGCTGTTCTTCGGCACCTACGAGATGTTGATCCGGTTCGACGGCGAGAGCACGACTGAGTTCGTGCCGATGCTGGCGAAAAGCTGGGAGCAGAGCGCGGATCTCAAGGAGTTCACCTTCGTTATCGACAAGGGGATCAAGTTCCATGACGGTTCGGACTGCGACGCGCAGTCAGTCAAGGACTCCTTCTACCGGCTCCTCAACATGGCGCGTGGCCCTGTCAGCGTCATCAGTCGATTCGTGAGTGACGCGGACAAGCAGATCACCGTCGTTGACCCGACGACGGTCAAGTTCACGATGAACAAGCCCGAGCCGCTCTTCATGTCCGCAATGGCATCGGAGTACGGCCCGTTCGTTATGTCGATGAAGGCGATGGCCGCGAACAAGACCGACGCTGATCCCTTCGCCCACGAGTGGTTCAGCCAGAACATGGTCGGGACTGGCCCATACAAGGTGACCGAGGCTGCGCCGCAGGACCGATTCGTCCTCGATCGATTCGACGGCTACCACAGCAAGGCCCCGTTCTTCGATCGGCTCGTCTTCCGCGTGGTCGCTGAGGACGCCACCCGGCGGCAGCTTATGGAGTCTGGTGAGGCACACGGCGTCACCACCCTCCCGGCTGAGGATGTCGTTGCGCTCCAGACGAACCCCGCGACACAGGTCGTGGCGTACGATTCCACCCGCTGCGACTGGATTCGGATGAACTATGTCACGATCGCGGACCCGAAGGTGCGGCTCGCGCTGACCTACGCGTGGCCGTTCGATGACGTGATCGAGTTCGTGCTGAAGGGGTTTGGCAAGGTCCAGGGCCCGATCGCGGACACCGTCATTGGGTTCGATCCGAAGATTCCTGTGCAGTCGACCGACCTGGACAAAGCAAAGAGCCTGCTCGCCGAGGCCGGCGTCAAGGATGGCGAGACGTATGTCTTCATGTACGCGGCAGGGTCTGCGCAGATCGCCGCGATGGCACAGCTCTACCAGGCGAGCCTGAAGAAGATCGGGATCAATCTCGACATTCAGCAGGTCGATCGTGGGGCGCTCCTCGACCTGAACTACGGCGACAAGCCGGCCACGGATCGGCCCCACTTCGTGTCGACCGGCTGGTGGCCGGACTACAACGACCCGTGGAGCCAGTTCTATCCGAACTTCCACACGAAGTCGATTGGCAGCAAGGGCGCGAACTCGTCCTACTACTCGAACAAGGACGCCGATGCGCTGATGGATAAGCTCGAGGTGTCCTCGTCGATCGATGAGATCGTCGACCTCACCGGGAAGACGCTCCAGATTATGATGTGGGACGATCCCGCCGGCATCTTCTATGCGCAGATCAAGGCAACGACGATCCTCGCACACGACATCCGCGGCTTCGTGCCAAACGGTATCTACATCAACTCGTATAACTTCAACGAGATGTTCCGCGAGGGCTAGGCCCGACGGCAATCATTCGTTGACGCGACAATGGGGCAGGTGGCGCACTATCGCCACCTGCCCTGTTGCATTCCGCCAGCGTCGTAAGATTGGCGGCATGATCGAGGAGATGCCATCGTGACTGCCGTTGATCCTGGCGCTGTTGCCCGTTCGCGACCCGAGCTTGTCGAGCTTCTGCGGAGCGATATCGAGGCGGCGGGGAAGATCACGTTCGCGCGCTTCATGGAGCAGGCCCTGACGCACCCGCAGTACGGCTACTACACGGCCGGTGACGCCGAGCCGGGATTCGAAGGAGATTTTCTGACCGCGCCGGAGACGCACCCGGTGTTCGGCGCGGTGTTGGCCCGACAGTTGGCCGAATGCTGGGAACGGCTGGATCGGCCGACGCCATTCGTTGTCCGGGAGCATGGCGCGGGGTCTGGCTCGCTGGCGCTGACAATCCTGGCCGGCTTGCGCGAGGAGCGGCCGGACGCGCTGGCAGCAATCCGCTACGAGTTGGGCGACGTGAATGACCGCCGGGTTGCGGCCGGCCTCTCGCGAGCAACCGAGGCTGGTTTTGGCGATCATGTCGCGGCAGCCGGCGACGATCCAATCATTGGCGTGATTCTGGCGAATGAGCTTCTGGACGCGCTGCCGGTCCATCGGCTGGTCGTGGGAAACCAGGAGATCCGGGAGGCGTTCGTCTGTTGGCGCGACGGTTGGTTCGCCGAGGAGTCAGGGCCAGTGTCGGATGTGCGGTTGATGGATCCGTTGATAGATCTACCGTTGATGGCGGGGCAGCGGCTGGAGGTTTCCCCAGCGGCGTCAGCCTGGACAACCCGGGTCTGCGCGGAGATCACGCGCGGGTACGCCATTCTCATCGATTACGGCTACGAGGCAGTCGAGCTCTACGACCCGCTTGTGAGACCCGACGGGCTGTTGCGCACCTATTGGCAACACATCGCGGGTGATGATCCGTTCGATCGCGTCGGGCTACAGGACATCACTGCGCACGTGGATTTCACCGCCGTTTCCCGCGCCGCCACGGAGGCCGGTTGCGACATCCTTGGCCTCACCACACAGGCCGCGCTCGTCGCTGGTCTTGGTGTAGACGATCTGCTGCTACGGCTGCAGCAGGCCGGCGATGCGGTTGAGTACGTCCGAGCTAGAGAGACCGTGATGCACTTGCTTGATCCTCGCGGCCTGGGTCGTTTCCGCGTTCTCGTCCTTGGGCGCGGCGTTGAGCGTGAGCCCACGCTGCGCGGTCTGTCGTTCCGGTGGCCATAACCACCGGAAGAGCGGTCGTGCTGCCCGACGGCCGGCTGCTCGGATATGCCGAATATGGTGAGCCATGGGGCCACCCGGTTGTCTCATTTCACGGCTGGCCCGGTTCGCGTGTGCAGTCGGCATGGTATGCGTCTGCTGCCAGCGAGCTCGGTCTCCGGCTGATTGCGCCGGAACGGCCCGGGATCGGGCTATCCAGTCGCTCGTCTACGCCAACCCTCCACCAGCACGTCGCTGATGTCGCGTATTTGCTCGACCGACTCAACATCGACCGGTTCGGTGTGCTCGGCGTCTCAGGCGGTGGTCCGTATGCTCTGACGTCCGCGGCATGGCTCGGTGATCGCGTGTCCACGGTGGCGTTGGTGGCCGCGCTCTCGGCAGGCTCGATGGGTGTTACCCCCCTGATCCAGGTAACTGGCTGGCTTGGCCTGCGCGTCCCGTGGCTCTTCGCCCCCGGGTTCGACACGGCCGCGAGGGTTGCGACCTGGAATGGCCCGCTCGCGGTGAGGCTTGCGTTCTCCACACTCCCTCCGTCCGACCGGGTGGTGGTCGATGACCCCTTCGTCCGCGATGTTGCGGTGCGGGATGTTCGCGAGGCGTTTCGCCAGGGTGGCCGTGGCATGCGTGGTGACGCCGTTTCGCTCCTCACCGCGCCGGATTTCTCCCTCGGCGAAATCAGGAATCCCGTTCATCTCTGGCATGGGGATGCTGACACAATCGTCCCAATCGCGATTGGCCGTGCGACTGCAGTTGCGCTCCCCAATTGCTCGGCAACGTTTCTCCCTGGTGAGGGGCATCACCTGGGGATTCCTCATGTTCGGGAAATTCTGGAAGTGTTCGCGTGATCGAAGACTACTTCCCGATACAGAACCGACTGAAGATCTCATCCAGCACCGCCTCGTCGACTGCTTCGCCGGTTACTTCTCCGACGGCACGGAGCGCGGCGCGGAGGTCGATGGAGAGGATGTCGACTGGATAGCCCGTTGCGCGGGCTGCGCGAGCAGCTTCCACGTGTGCCAGAGCTCGGCGCAGTGCATCGAGTTGGCGAACGGTTGCCAGCGCTGGCTCGCTGGCCTGGCCAGCCTGGCGTGTGACCGTCGCGTGGAGCGCGCCCAGGAGGTCTGAAATACCTTCGCCAGTGTGCGTTGAGACCTCGACAACAGGCGCGCCAGGCAGCAGTGCCAGGGTTGCTGCCTGGCTGTCGGTGACCGGCAGGTCGCGCTTGTTGAGCGCGACGACCACCCCGCCGTCGCTGAGCTGCTCGGCCAGCAGGTTGGCAATCTCACGGTCGTCGGAGTGAGCCGGCCGAGAGCGATCGATGACGAACAGCGCGATGCCGCTGGAAGCCAGTGCCTGGCGCGATCGAGCGATTCCGATCCGTTCGATCGCGTCTTCACTCTCGGCAATGCCGGCCGTGTCCAGTAGCGTTGCCGGAATTCCCAGCAGGTTGACGGTCTCGGCGATAACATCGCGTGTCGTCCCTGCGATGTCGGTGACAATGGCCCGATCGGAGCCGAGCAGACGGTTCAGCAGACTCGATTTGCCGGCGTTCGGCCGGCCAACGATCGCGATCCGCACACCTTCGCGATAGAGCACCCCGGCGCTCGCCGCCGCGATCACCGAAGCCAGCTCGTCCGCGGCGCGATTGAGGGCGGGGCTGAGCTCCAGAGGTGGTATCTCGTCGTCGGGAAAGTCGGCGGCGGCGTCGACGTACGCGAGCGTCTCGACCAGCGTATCGCGAGCCGGGCGCAGACGTTCGGTGAGCTGGCCGCGCAGTTCTGCCACCGCCAGATCGAGCGAGCGGGGAGTCCTCGCAGAGATCACCCCTGCCACCGCCTCTGCCTGGCTCAGGTCGATCCGCCCGTTGAGGAAGGCTCGTAGCGTGAACTCGCCCGCCGTCGCCATCCTGGCGCCATGGCTGAGACAGAGGTCCAGCACACGACGCACCGGCAAATACCCGCCGTGACAGTTGATCTCAACGATCTCCTCGCGGGTATACGTGCGCGGCGGAACCATCCGGACGATCATCACTTCATCCACCACGCGACCGCTGGTTGGGTCAACGATCGTGCCGTAGGTGAGTCGGTGGCTGATGAGCTCGTCAGCGGTTATCCGCGTGCCGAGCCGGCCGCGACGAAAGATGGTGGCGGCAATCCCGCCAGCGTCCGGGCCGGACAGCCTGACGATGCCGATTCCTCCCTCACCCTGTGGGGTCGCAATAGCGGCGATGGTGTCCTGGTACATGCTGTCCTGCCCGGGGTGGTAGCGATCAGTTTCGGTAGCGTTCGATCAACGCCATAACCGCGTCGTGGTTTGGAACGGACATGACCCCCTCGCCGGCCACCTTCAGCGACGCTGCCGCTGCCGCATAGCGCAAACTTGCCGCGACCGACTCGCCTCCGCCGCGGGCGGTAAAGAGTCCGGCGGCGAAGACATCTCCCGCGCCGACCGTATCGACGGAATGCGCCGGATAGAACGGCGCGTCCGTCCGCCTCTCGCGGTCGATCACAAGCCCTCCCTGATCGCCCCGGGTGACGACTGCCAGCCCGCGCCGGCCGACTGCCTCGATGGTGTCGCGCGCTTCGACAGCCTCCTCATAGGAGACGACAATCGCGTCGATCCGGGCGACGAGGTCGGCCGGCACGCGCAGATGCCCCAACCGGACGCGGCCGAAGTGGGTCCGATCCCAGGCGCGCATCCAACCCTGTGGCGTGCAGCCGAGAATACGCGGCGCCAGACGATTCACCTGGCGGGGATCGATCTCCTGAGCGACAGGCGCGAGATGAATAACCCCCGCTCCGCGCCAGAGCGGTGGCAAGCCGGTGAGATCGATTTCACCCGCCCAGGCATGGAGCGACTGCTGACGGCGCCCGCCGACATCGACGTTGGTAAACGTCGTCGTTGCGTCGCTGGACTGGACGATGATCTCGACTTCAGCAGAGATGGCAGCGAGAATCTCGTGCTGATCCGGTGGCAGCAGATCCAGATTGGCACGGGTGAGGATCGCTGTCCGCGCGCCGTAGCGCGCGGCGGTGAGCGCGGCGTACAGAACCGACCCACCCAGCGCCTCGCCGCGCGGCGTCCGATCGATCGTCAGGTGCCCGATGACGACAACGTCCGGGACGCGACTCGCCATCTAGCTCGGGTAGATCGTGACGCGGCGATTGTCGCCTTCGCCGCTGGATTCGGTCCGAACGTCCGAGAGCTCCTTGAGCGTCATGTGGACGATGCGGCGTTCGCTGGCCGGCATCGGCTCAAGCGCAATGGAGCGCCCATTGCGCGCGACCTGTCGGGCGACCCGCTCGGCCAGACCGATCAGCGATTCCTCGCGATGTGTCCGGTAGCCCTCGATATCGACGATGACGCGAATCCAGTCTTCTGTTCGCTTGTTCACCAGCAAGTTGATCATGTATTGAATATGGGCGAGATTCTCACCCCGTCGTCCGATCAGCATGCCGAGATCGCGGCCCATGATGTCGATGAACACCGTCAACGGATCGTCCGACGACACTGGCATCACCGACGGATTGTCGACGGCGACCACGTCTGCATGGACGCCCATCCGGTCGAGAAGCTCGCGCACAATGTCCTTGCTGAGTCGCTCGGCCTCGATCGTCGCCTCGTCAGTGGCGGCCGATGGCTGGCGCGGCGTGGCGTCGATAGGTGGTCGCCACGCACTCGGGGCGGCTGCGCCGCGCGCGCGGGGATTTTGCGAGTACTGGCGCGGGGCTCGGCTGTCGCGCGGGCGACCGTCGGCGACACGGGGCTTGCTGCCCCGGGGTGGCCCCGCGGAGTGGGGCGGCTGCCGATCGCCGCGTGATTGAGCGATACTCCCCTTCAGCTCGACATGGACGAGGACCTCGCCTTCGCCGTAGATATCATCTTCGGTTTCGGCCAGAATCTGAACATCGACCTTGTCCCGTGTTGTGCCCAGTTGCTCGAGCGCGAGGCGGATCGCCTCGTCGGCTGAACGCGCCTGGATGTCAACGCTGCGCAATCGATCCATCTGCGCTCCCATCCCCTCGGTGTCTGGCTGGCGACATGGCGCGGCTCTCGCCCGTCGCGATCAGCTGCTGGAGTTGTCCGAGCCGGATGACGCGCGTGTGCGGCCAGTCATCACCCTGCTGGATGTCGGGTCAACCGGGGCCGTTGCGGCAGTGCCGTTCGAGGCGCCGCCGTCTCCCTTGGCTTCTTGCTTCGACTTCGTAGCAGGCGCCGCTTCCGATGGCTTGCCACGCGTCTCCGCCGCGGTGCGCTGGCGGTCGCCGGCATCCTGCATTCGTCGCTGCAACATGCCCATCACGCCCTTTGGCTGGTACTCGCCAACATCGATTCGTTCGACCGGCTTGCGATGACCCAGCCGGCGATGCTCCGGCAATTCCGGCAGGAACGGGAACCAGTTCTTCATCGAGCCCCAGCCGGTGATAAACCATTGCTGGACGACCGAATAGACGCTCTGTGTTGCCCAGTAAAGCACGGCGCCGGCGGCGAAGTTCCAACCGAAGAATACGACCATCAGCGGCATGAAGTTCATCATCGTGTTCATCATCTGCTGCTGCGGGTCGGCTGCCTTCACTCCGCCGGCCGGCCGCATCATCTTCGTCTGGATGAACTGGAACACACCAGCCGCGATCGGCAGAACCTTCCAGGGATCAGGTAAGCCGAGGTTCGGGATCCACAGGAACGAGCCGCCATCGTGTGAGATGCTGCGCACAGCAAAGTACAGGCCGAAGAAGATCGGGATCTGCAGGAGCATCGGGAAACATCCGGCTGCCGGGTTGACCTGATATTGCTGATAGAGCCGCATGGTCTCCTCCGACAGCTTCTGCCGGTCCTTGGAGTACTTCTTCTGCAGCTCTTTGATCTTCGGCTGGAGCTCCTGCATCGCGGCAGTCGAGCGGATCGACTTCACCGTCAGCGGCAGCATCAGTGTCTTGAGGAAGATCGTGAAGACGATAATTGAAAGGCCGACACTCCCGGTAACACCGGTGATCTGGCCCAGCGCCCATTCGATGAAACCGACGTACCCATGCCAGACGCCCATGAAGCTGGAAGGTCCTTAAACTCACTGGTGCGGCGCTAACCCCGGGACATCCGGTCGGCCGCGATCGTCGCTCGGATCGATGTGTCTGGCGGTTGCCCGCCCTGATTGCGTGCCGGCCCGATAGCATCGTGTCTACCCGGCGGCGACTACCCTATGGGACCGGATCGTAGCCGCCCTTGTTGAATGGATTGCAGCGCAAAACTCGCCATACCGACATCGCGCCGCCACGGATGATACCGTACTTCGCGATCGCCTGGTAGCCGTACTCGGAACAGGTTGGTTGAAATCGACAGGCTGCCGGGAACATCGGCGACACCCACCGTTGGTAGCCACGGATGAGCCAGAGCAGCGCGCGTCTCATGTTGGCTCACCTGCCGGACGCAGCAACCCGGCCCGTTTGGCGACTCGTTCGAGGTCGGCCGCCACCTCAGCCGCCGGCGTCAGCGAATCGACGCTGTTTCGCGCGATCAGCACGATATCGAAACCCTGGCGCATCCGCGGGTGGAGCCCGCGCATCGCTTCGCGAAGCAGCCGCTTTGCTCTGTTACGCTCGACAGACCCGCCGACACGCTTGCCAGCGGCAAACCCGTAGCGATTCGCGCTGGTCCCATTTTCGACGACGCTCAACACAACTGTGCGATTCGACCAGCTGCGCCCGCGTCTGCGGACCAGCTCGAAGTCGCTATTGCGTCGCAGGCGATAGTGGCGCGCGATCATTGGTATTCCGCCTTGAGCGTGGCAAAAGCCCACCCGGCGAAGGGTGGGCTTGCCAGAGTCACCATTCGCGCCGTTACTTGTTTAGCGTTGGCTTACGCTCGTCGCTCACTGTCAGGTTGTGCCGGCCCTTTCGGCGGCGCGCTGCCAGAACGGCCCGACCACCCCGCGTGTGCATTCGCTTCATGAAGCCGTGTTCGCGCTTCCGTGGGATGCGCTTCGGCTGGTATGTCCTCTTTGGCATCTGAATCCCCTCCGTCACCGGGTCATCTGCAATAGAAACGGCCCCAGAAACGCACCGCTCGTGCCCGACGGAGGCCAACCGGTAGTCTACGAGATCGGTATCGTGGCTGTCAAAGCCATCATGCCTTTGTGGAGGGTAGCACCGCTTCGCAAATATCGTCGAGCGCCAGGGCCAGCTCGGGACAGAGAATCGGGACGCTGCGATCGTCGGACACGCTTGCTTTCCGTCTCCCGCTGGAGGCAGCCTTCGACGAATAAGCACCCGGCCGGGTGTGGCAGCATTCATCCGTTTGCGGATGGCGTAGATACGCGCGACGAATCCCGAGACGGAGAACTAGCAATACCGATGACGGATACAGCCCGACCGATCACACCACGACGCCTCGCGCGAATGCGTGGGACCCTGGAGCGTCGCCAGGCTGACCTCACGATCGTCATCGAAGATGTCCACGACCCACACAACGTCAGCGCGATGCTGCGTTCGTGCGACGCTGTGGGAGTGGCCGGCGCACACCTCATCTACACCGTCGAGGAGCGACCGGAGCTGAGCAAAGGCGTCTCCGCCAGCGCTTTGCGCTGGATCGACCTGAACTCCTGGGAATCCGTCGCCGATTGTTACAGCGCGCTCCGCGAGCGTGGGTTCACAATCTATACGACATCGCTGACGCATGAGGCGATCGACCTGTACGACCTCGACCTGACCGCGCCGATCGCGATCCTCTTCGGCAACGAGACACGCGGCGCGAGCGCCGAGGCCGTGGCTCTCGCCGATGGTTGCGTCTACATTCCGATGATGGGCATGGTCGAATCCCTGAACGTCTCCGTTGCCTGCGCTGTCACGCTCTACGAGGCACTGCGGCAGCGACGCGCGGCCGGCCGCTATGACAGCCCGAGCCTTCCTCCCGATAACCTCGATGCTCGGCTGAACGCCTGGCTCCTCCGCGATGGCCGCGACCCGGCGGCCGTGACGCAGGATGCGCCAGCCGGCCACATCCGGGCAGAGAATCGGAGGCAGAGTCGCGGCGGCACGGGCTAGTCGATGTCGTTGGGACCGTTCTGCCGCAGACGCAGCCCCCGGCCCTCAACACGTTTTTCCATCGGCCGAATCGCGGCGAGAATCACGATTGTCAGCAGCACGCTGCCGCCGGCAACGATAAAGTAGCCGGCCCCGCAGGCCAGCCCGATGCCCGCGGCAACCCAGAGCCCGGCCGCCGTCGTCAGCCCGTGGACGCGTGACTCCTGGCGGAAGATAATGCCGCCTCCGAGGAAGCCGATGCCCATGACGATCGTTGAGCCGATCCGTGTTGGATCCAGTCTGGTTGCCACGCCGGGCTGGTCGAAATCCTGGATAATCAGGATCGAACAGACCATGAACAGCGCCGCGCCAAGCGACACGAGCATGTGTGTGCGCAGCCCCGCGCTCTTGTCCAGGGTCGCGCGCTCGTAGCCGATCGCGCCGCCGAGGACGGCCGCCAGCCCGATCCTGATGAGCGATTCCCATTGGGTCAGGTCCATCGGTCTCCCTCCGTGGCGCGGTTCGTGTCCAACTCAGGTTGTTGTGCTACAAAAGGGTGTTGTTGTCGTCCCCACCCGGACTGGCCGACGATACCGTCAACTCGCGCAGGCGGGTGACGAGCGTCTCACGATCGACCGGTTCGAGGATGATATCCGATGCGCCGGCTGCCAGAAGCTCGGATTCATCCAGTTCCTTGGCCCCAGCCAGGACGATAACCGGAATCTGCTCCGTTCCGGGGTATTCGCGAAGCTGATGCAAGACCGATCCGGCGTCGAGTCGGTCGAGGTCGGCGTCGAGAACGATCGCGTCCGGCAGCGTCTCGATGGCCCGCACGATGGCTGTGAGTCCGTCGCGCGCATGGGCGACAGTGAAGCCAGCCTCGATCAGCGTTTCGCCGAAGAAGGCGCCCCGCGTGTCGTCAGTGATCCCCAGCAGGACACGGCCCAGGCTGCGTGGCGCGACCTCACCGTGTGGCAGAAGGTCGCTGATCGTGCTGACAACATGGTCAGGGCCGGCGTCACCACGGAGCATGACGATCTGCCGATCGGTTACCCAGTCAGTTTGTGTCGGGCCGCCAACGACGACAATCGGCGTCTCCGCCAGCTCCGGCACAGCATCGAGGTCGGTGAGCAAGTCGTAAAGCCCGGGTCTGGCAGCCTGCGGGCGGATTACGATGACGGACGGCTGATGAAGCTCCGCCTCACCAACGATTGCGCGTACCGTCTGCGAGCGAGGATAGACGGGCCGGGTGGGAATGCTCTCCAATCCCTGGCTCCAGGCCCGGCGATCGCGCGGGTCGGCAGTTGCGACGAGGATGACGAATGGCTCGCCGGCGTGGTCACCGATAATCTCCGCCCGCCTGGCAACCGGTAACGTGAATCGGACGGTTGTTCCAACCCCCTGGCGGCTTGCAATCGTGATTCGGCCGCCGTGTCGCTCGACGAGGAGCCGGGTAATCGCCAACCCCAGCCCGGTCCCGCCAGCCTCGCGCACGGCGGGTTGCTCGACCCGGTAGAACTTCGTGAACAGGTGTGGCAGCGCCTCGACGGGGATGCCGATGCCGGTGTCGGAGACGCTGACTGCGACGTGGCTGTCGAGCAGCTCGGTGCGGATCGTGATCCAGCCCTCTTCGGGCGTGTACTTGCTGGCGTTGGCCAACAGATTGGTCAGAATCTGAGAAAGCCGCGCGGCGTCGGCATAGATAGGCGGCACATCAGCATCGAGCTCGGTCTGGATGTGTTGCTGTTTCGCGTCGAGCATCGGTCGCAGGCTGGCAATTTCTGACTGGATTGCCTTGGCCAGATCGACCGCCGTCTGGTCGAGCTGAATGCGACCAGACTCGATCCGCGAGATGTCAAGCATGTCGTTGACCAGATCGACGAGTCGATCGGCGTTCGCCTGGACGATCGCGAGTAGCTCTCGTTGCTGGTCGCTGACGCGGCCGGCATCGCCGTCGAGAATCAGGTCGGTAAAGCCCTTGATCGCGGTCATCGGTGTCCGCAACTCGTGGGAGACTACCGATATGAACTCGTTCCGCGTCTCATCCATTCGAACAATCTCGGTTACGTCGCGCAAGAGCCAGACCGACCCGGCCCGCCGCCGCTTGCCCTCGCCTGCTCGGAGTGGGCTGACGATTGTGCTGATCACCCGCTCGCCAAGCTGACGGACGACCGGCTGTGGAGTCTCCTGGCGGTGGAGGTTTGGCAGCAGGCGGATCTCCGTGTGGCTCAGAAGCCCCAGATCCGTGGCTGGCGTGCCGACGGTGTCGTCGGGCTGAGTATCGAACAGCCGACATGCGGCCGGGTTGATCTCCGTTACGACGCCATCAGCGTCGAGCACGACGATTCCTTCGTTGGCGCTTTCAAAGATGGTGGCGTAGCGGTCACCATCCTGATTCGATGCGCCAGTAATGTTCTCCCTCTTCGGGCTTCGTTGTGACAGCCACATCGCTACCAACGTGATGATCAGCATGAACACCACGCCAGCAGCCAGCGAGTATGTATCGATCTCGCCGATGAGGCCAAAGGGCTCTCTGTTGTCACCGGTGCGCTGGCCGGCCTGCGCGAGTATTGTCGCAACCCACATCGTCATCGACGGACCGTATCTCGTTTCGACCGCGCCGCTTCGTGCGTCGGATGGCCAGAGGACCCCCAAATGAGGAGGCGTCGAAGGTGATGATATAGTGTGGAGCAATACGTCGGTGGCCGTTGACGCACCCCGAGCAATGACGAATTCAGGTGAAATGAGCTATCCCGGAAATGTCGCCGACTTCGGCCGGCGCATCATCGACAACGTCGATCGAGTCATCGTCGGGAAGCGCGATGTCAGTGAGCTTGTGCTCGTCGCGCTGCTTTGCGAAGGCCATGTTCTGCTTGAGGACGTCCCCGGTGTCGGCAAGACGACACTGGCGCGGGCCGTCGCCAGGTCCATCGGTGGCGAGCTGCGTCGAGTGCAGTTCACCCCCGATCTACTGCCATCGGACATTTCCGGTCTGAGCTACTTCAATCAGAAGCTCGGCGACTTCGTCTTTCGCGCGGGTCCCGTCTTTACCAACATCCTCCTTGCCGATGAGATCAACCGCGCGACGCCTCGCACACAGTCGGCTCTGCTGGAGGCGATGGAAGAACGCACGGTCACGATCGACGGCGAGACGATGCCGCTGCCGCACCCGTTCCTCGTGCTGGCGACGGAGAATCCAATCGAGCTTGAGGGAACCTTTCCACTGCCCGAAGCACAGCTCGACCGCTTTCTCCTCCGCCTCACCGTCGGCTATCCCGACGCCGATCAGGAGGACGAGATGCTCGTCCGGCTACAGCACGAGCACCCACTCGCGGCGCTCCAACCGGTCGCCACTAGCGATGAGCTGGCCGACGCAGCGCGTCTGGTCCGCGATATCCATGTCGAACAAGAGCTGCGTTCCTACATCGTTGCGCTCGTCCGCGCCACCCGCGAGCACGACGCGATCGAGCTGGGAGTCAGCCCGCGTGGGACTCTGGCGCTGTATCGCGCCTCCCAGGCGATGGCTGCTCTGCGCGGTCGCGCGTATGCGACGCCGGACGACGTCAAGGCTGTTGTCCTGCCGGTGCTGAACCATCGGCTGCTACTTTCGCCGGACGCGCGACTGCGCGGTCGGTCAGCGTCAGGCATCCTCGATGAGATCCTGGAATCCCTCCGCGTTCCTGTCGAGCTTGCCTGAGCGGTTCGCTGGTGGCGGAGATGATGGCCCGGCAAGAGTCGGCCGAGCTCGGACACTCTTCTTCAGTAGCTTCTGGCTGTGGACGGCGGGCGCGCTCATCCTGCTGGGAATGGCGCTGCGCGAACGGGCTCCGACCCTTCTTGGTCTGCTGACGCTCATCACGGCCGGCGGAGCGTGGCTTTGGGCGCGGTTGTCACTCAACGGCGTTATCGTCACTCGCACACTGGAGACACGGCGACTCTTCCCCGGCGAGGATGCCGTCTTTCGCGTCAGCGTTGTCAATCGCAAGCTGCTCCCACTCGCCTTCCTGGAAATCCACGATCAGCTCCCGAATGATCTGCGGATCATGGAGCAGCCAAGTGTGCCGAGCGGCATTCCCGGCCGTGATGTCCTTCAGATCACAACTGCGATGCGCTGGTATGAGCGTGTCAGCTGGACGTTCCACGTCCACTGTCCGGTTCGTGGGCAGTTTGTGTTCGGGCCAACCGAGATCCGTTCCGGCGATCTCTTCGGCTTTTTCACCTCCACGCTCGCGCTCGACAACTTCGCATCGCTGCTCGTCTATCCGCGGGTCGTGCCACTGGAGGAGATCGGCATCCCCCCGCGCCATCTCTTCGGAGACCAGCGTATTCGGCGTCAGATGGTGACCGATCCGTCGCGGATTGTCGGCGTGCGTGACTATCGCCCCGAGGACTCGATTCGTCACGTTCACTGGAAGGCAACGGCGCGAGTCGGCGCTCTTCAGGCGAAGGTGTTCGAGCCGTCAACCACGATCCATTTCGGCGTCTTCCTCAATCTTGATACGTTCGAGCATTACTGGGAGGGCGTCGACTACGAGCGGGCCGAAGACGCAATCACCGTTGCCGCGTCATTGGCGATCCATGCGCTCGACGCGCGCCAAACAGTCGGTGTCTACGCGAACGGGGTCAGTGGCGGGTCGGACCAGCCGATGCGGGTTCGGCCGAGTCGCAGCCCGAGTCAGCGTGTCGAGATCCTCGCCGGCCTCGCCAAGCTCTCGCCGATCGCGTCGATCAACTTCGCGCGGCTCCTTCGCGCAGAGACATCGCGCTTTCCGATGGGAAGCACGGTCGTCATTGTCACTGCGCTGGTGACCGACGCGACCGCGGCCGTGCTCGTCAACCTGCACCAGGCCGGCCATCGAGTCGTCCTCGTTACGATCGATGAGGTCGCGGTTCCAGCGATTCGTGGGCTGTTGGTCTATCAGCTGGATTCGGCCGGCATCGGCACTCCGCGTAATCAGCGTCGTCGCTACGCAATTCAGATGAATCCGGTCGCCCTTGCCGGGCTGATCGAGCGACAGCGCGACGCGTCATGAGCGATCAATCTACGCCGGCGCCGGAGCAACGGCTGACACCTGCCAGTATCGGAGATCTCGTTCGTTCGCTCGACTGGCGGCTTGAGCTGCTCGGCGTCTTCCTCGTCCTGGCCGAATCAGCGCTCATCTACCTTGTGACCGGCCTGTTCCTCAGCGACAGATCGCCGGCTGCGCACGTTCTCCCTGCCTGGATCGTCGCATTTGTCATGCTCACGGCGTATCTCGTCCCACGGGTGCTCGATGAATGGCGCGTCTGGGATGTTCGCTACGAGACGATGATGGGCGGCGCGATCGTCGTGACGCTGCTCGTCTCCGTCAAGTCGGGCGCGTTCCCGGGCATCGCTGTCTGGGATATCGGCTGGCTGCGAGAGATGATCCGCGCTCTCGCGTTGCTCGACAATGATGCAGTTCGGCCGGTCTGGGGCATCGTCGCGCTTGTTGCCTTTGCGTGGTGGCGCGGGCGAACGCGCGAGTTGCCATCTGTCGATAGCGCCTATCTGACACTCCGCGCTGGCAGCGCGATCCTCGCGCTGCTGATGATCGTTATCCTTTTGGCATCCGACACCGGTGATGAGATTCATCAGCGGCTCAGCGCTGCAACGGTCACATTCTACGTCTGCGCGCTGGCGGCTATTGGCATAGCCAGACTGAAGCTCGAGGGATTTCGCACCAGCTCGCCACTCGGTCCGCGCTGGTTGGCGACCTTCGTCGCGCCGATCCTCACCATCCTGGCGGTTGCTATTGTCGGCGCAGGAATCTTCTCTCGTCAGTTTCTCGATACCGTCCTCTGGATGCTTTCACCCCTCCTGTTTATCCTCAACCTCGTGTTCCAGGCGATTATCCTGATCATGGCAGCGCTCGCCTATATCATCCTGACGCCGATCGTCTGGCTGATCGGCACCCGCGACCCGATCTCCCGGACGGTCGCCACGCCAGGTCTCACCGATCAGCGAGGCGAGCTCGATCAACTGGGCGGCCGAGCGTTCCAGGTGCCGGACCCGATCCGGTATCTTGTCGCGGCGCTCGTGTTGCTTGCGCTCTTCACGTTGCTGACGAAGTTCGTCTTTCGCCGACGCCGTCGCGAGCGAGTCGCGGTCGAGGAGGAGCGCGAGTCGATCCTTGATTGGGACGACCTGCTGGGGTCGCTCGGCGCGCGGCTTCGATCGCTGTTTCGTCGGGACTCGGAAGAGCCCGCCGATCCGTTGGCGCATTTACGGGGGGACCCGCGCTGGCAGTACACGGTGGCGATCCGCGAGGCGTGGAGAAGGCTCGAACATCGCGGCGCAGCCCTGGGCCGCGGGCGGCGGCCGGCCGAGACCGCCGACGAATATCGGCCCGGCATCAGCGCCCGGCTGGATCCCGGCCCGACGAGCGACGCGGTGACGACGATGACCGATCGCTATCGGGACGCGCGCTACAGCGGAGAGCCGGCCTCAAAGGAGGACGCTGACCAGGCGGAGCGCGCCTGGCGAACGATCGACCAGCTCAACCAGCGTCATCAATGATGCAGTACGATTCCATCATGATCATCGTTATGTCTCATGCTCGACTGACTCATGCAAACGACTGACACCGACGATATCTCGACGCTACCAGCTCCGCTGCCGGTCGATGGGCCGGCCGGCATCTACGTTCATGTGCCATTCTGCCGCCACATCTGCCCCTACTGCGATTTCAATACCTATGCCGGCCAGGAGGATCGCATACCGGCCTACGTCGATGCGCTCGTCCGCGAGATGCAGCTCCGAGATGGCGAGACGACCGAAGCGCCGACGTTGTACTTCGGCGGTGGCACACCGTCATTGCTATCGCCGGAACAGATCGCGCGTGTGGTGGATGCCGCGACCCGGCGCCTGGGACTGCGAGCAGACGCCGAGGTTTCTCTAGAGGCAAACCCCGAAACGCTCGATGAAGCTGCATTGCGCGGCTTTCGCGCGGCCGGAATCAACAGGCTGTCGATCGGCATCCAGTCGTTGCAACGCGCCGGCCTTCGCGTGCTTGGGCGCGGCCACACGGCGACGACCGCAACCGACGCGCTGGCGACGGCTCGGCTCGCCGGGTTCGAAAACGTCAGCCTCGACTTCATCTATGGCTGGCCCGGGCAATCGGCAGAGGACTGGGATCACGACCTCGCAACCATGCTCGACTGGGCGCCAGAGCATTTGTCGCTCTACGCGCTGATCGTTGAGCCGGGGACGCCGATGCAGATGGCCGTCCGGCGGGGGATCCTGAGTCCGCTCGACGACGACACTGTTGCCGACCGCTACGATCGCGCCGTCGATGTCCTCGCCGCGGCCGGCTGGGAGCATTACGAGATCTCGAACTGGGCGCGCGAGCCACGCTTCCGATCTCGCCACAATCAGCTGTACTGGCAGAACGGACCATATCTGGGCGTCGGCGCAGGGGCTTTCGGCACGGCACGGGGAGAACGGCTGAGTAATCATCTGTTGCCGGCCCGTTATATTGCTGACTTGGCCGCCGGCCGGCTGCCAGTCGCCACCCGCGAGGCGATCGACGAGAGAACCGGGATGGGTGAGACGATGATGCTCGCTCTTCGACTGCTGATCGACGGCGTGTCGGATGCTGACTTCGCCCGTCGCCACGGTGGTCACATCGTCGACCGATTTCCGGACGCGGTCGAGCGCTTCACTCATCTTGGTCTGATCGAGTGGCATGGTGGCCGACTGCGCCTGACTGCCAGCGGCGTCCTCGTTGCCAACGAGGTGTGCGCAGCCTTTCTGCCCTGACCACCTGTTACCATCTGCCCATCGACTCGAACTACTGGGGGCGGTGGGGTGTATCGTCGAGCAATGCCTCTCACAATCGTTCTGGTTATCGGCATCCTTGCTGCTTGCTCCGGGCCAGGCAGGCGGGATGCAACGTATCCACCATCCTCATCCCCGACCGTAGCCATCGACGCCACCGCGACCAGCGTCCCCCCAATGCTTCCAACCGAGCCACCAACACCTGCTGTTGCGACCCAGACCGCCACGCCTGCTCCAGAGGCGACCCCGACGCCACGCCCGACGCCGACGCCGACGCCTGTCCCGGCGCCGAGTGCCGTTGAGAGTGTGCTGTTGTCGATGTTGCCGGCGAGCGACGGCTTGCCTCCCGGTTGGTCGCGGGTCTCCGCGGGGACGGTTCGTGATAGGTCGGGCGCAACGCTTCTCTGCGGCGTCGATCCTTTCCCGAATGCCGGTCAGCGTGTGGCCGAGGTCGAGGCCGAGTATCAGCGCAATGATCCAACGGCGCCCGCGTCGATTCTTCAGAGCATCGTTGCCTTCACCGAATCTACCGCGGTCGAGGCGATGGGCTGGGCTCGACAAACGATCACCTGTCATCAATGGACTGCCGCGGATGGAACAACGATCGTGCTCGATGGCTTCGAGGACGCCGGACTTGGAGAAGAGTCGCTAACGACGGCGCTCAACGTGACAGCAGCGGACGGAACGCGAGTCACCGGGCGCTGGTTCCTCGTCCGAAAAGGCGGGTTGATCGCCACGATCGCGTACCTCGGAAACGACGCGAACAACCAGGATCTCGTTATGGGGATAGTTGGCGCTGCCGTCCATATGCTCGACCCGGGTCGCGCGGCAGCTGCAGTGATCGATCCGGCGGTTCAGTCGACGCTGCTCGCGATGGCGCTACACGCCGAAGACCTTGGACAAGGCTGGATAAAAGTCGCGTCGGGCCCGACTCCACGGAATGAAGAAACGAGTCCCTGCGGCGCGGACCTGTTCCCTCAGTCTGACGGGAAGATTGGGGATGTCACCGCGAGGTTCTCCGAACACACGACTGGGAGGACGGTTGTCCAGCGTGCCGTTGCTTACCCGGCCGCGAAGGTTCAGCAGGCGATGGATCGCGCCCACGCCGCCGCTTCGTGTGAGACCTGGGTCGATCCGGCCGGCGCCACCTACCAGATCGATCCGCCACAGCCGATCGGCCATGGGATCGATGGCGTCGTGGTTGCGTTCGTCGTCAACGGCTCAGACGGCGGCTATGGCGCTCTTGCGGTCGTCCGCGTCGGCGCGGTTGTGACGTCCATCACCTTCCACTCCGCCGAGCCACTCGTGCCGGAAGAAACCCTCGCGACGGTGCGGCGGGCAGCCGAGCTGATTCAGTCGGCGCGATAACCGGGGATCCGGAGTGGCTGACCGCGACTCAGGACGGTGCTATGATGCGCCGGCCGGGCGGGTCACTGGTGTGCCCATTCGACAAGACTTCACGAGGGACTGGGAGGAGGACTCATGGCGAACGATCGACAGCGTGCCATCGAGCGAGCGATTCTCGGCGATATCTGGACGACGAACGAACCCTACGAGGTGCTCCGCGAACTGTGCGACGACATCGGCCATCGCTACGCTGGTTCGGAGTCAGAGAAGCAGGGCGCTGAATTCCTGAAGCGGAAAATGGAGAACTACGGCCTTCAGAACGTCCGGTTGGAGGAGTTCCAGATGGCCGGCTGGGAACGTGGCCCGGCATCACTGACACTCGTCGAGCCAGTCGAACGCTCCTACTCCTGCGTCGCGATGCCCTACTGCCCTGCCGCCGACCTGACTGCCGAAGTGATTGACGTTGGCGAAGGCGAGGAGGCTGACTTCGAGCGCGCTGGAGCAGATGTCCGTGGAAAGATCGTCATCTCCGCCGCCGAGACGAACAAGCCCGGCGAGCGCAAGAGCCACCGCACCGACAAGTACGGCTGGGCCGTCGAGCGCGGAGCCGCGGGCTACATCTACATCAACCAGAACCCCGGCATGCTCCACATCACCGGCTCGATCACTGGCCGCAACCCGGCCGGGGATCGCGCCGTCGATCGCGAGGCGCCGATCCCTGCGGTCGGGGTCTCCTGGGAGGCCGGCTCAACGATTCTGCGGTTGCTCGAGCGCACCGGCGGCAAGGGCAAGATTCACCTGAAGCTGGAGAATCGCACGTTCGAAAGCACCAGCCAGAACGTCATCGGCGAGATCGTTGGAAGCGACTATCCCGACGAGGTTGTCCTGATGGGCGGGCACTACGACGGGCATGATATCGCCCAGGGCGCTGGCGACGATGGCGCTGGCGCTGTCACCGGCCTCGAGGCGGCTCGCGTCCTGGCGGCACACGCCGGCGATATCAAGCGCACGATCCGAGTGATCTGCTTTGGCTCGGAAGAAGTCGGCCTGCTTGGCGCATTCCACCACGCCCGCACGACCTCACCCGACTCCTACCGGTTCGCCCTTAACCTCGACGGCGCGGGCCGCGGAGAGGGCGGCCAGGAGCAGCTGACGCTCTCGGGCTGGCCCGATCTGGTTGGATGGTTCGAGCAGTTCGCGAAGGACAGTCACTACCCGTTCACTGTCCAGAATCAGCTCAACTCCCACTCCGACCACTATCCGTTTGTGCTGCGTGGCATCCCGAACGGCACGCTCAACGCGCGCGACTCGACGGCCGGGATGATCGGGCGTGGCTGGGGCCACACCGAGGCCGATACGTTCGACAAGATCCACCTGCGCGGGCTGCAGATGTCGGCTGCCCTTGTCGCCCGGGTGGCTCTTGCTGTCGCCAACGCCGAGGACTGGCCGGCCGCGCGGTTGAGCGAGGATGACACCCGCGACCTGCTGAAGCGAAATAACCTGCTCGAGCGCGCCGAGCGCGCCGGCCGATTCCCGGCAAAGCAGGCCTGATCCGACCATGTGCGACGTGGCCCACCCCAGCGGGGTGGGCCACGTTTCGTTCCGGAACCGACGCCGACTTCTTCCTCAGCTCCCGAGAGCGATGGCGAGGACGCCAGCCGCGATCATCGCCGACCCGACGATTCGCGCCCGACCCAGATGCTCCTTGAGGACAACAGCGCCCATGATCGTCGCGAAGACGATACTCGTCTCGCGGAGCGGCACGATGTATGAAATGCTGCTGCCGGCCACCCGCATGGCGGCCAGAACGATCAGGTAGGTGCCCATGTTCAGCACACCGGCGATGAACGCGGCTGCCCGCGCAGTCCGCCAGATCTCCCCGACTGCCGCCCGACGCCGCAGCAGCACGTACGGGGTGATCCCCAACGTCAGGATGCCGATCAACAGGTACACGTAGATGAGCGGGTGGACGTGGGCAACCCCGGCCTTGTCGATCAATGAGTAGGACGTGATCGCCAGCCCGGTTAGCAACGCGAATGCCAGACCGCGACGACCTTCGCGGACTTCCCGCGCCGCGCCGCTGCGGTTGCCGAGCAGGTTGAGGGTCAGGATGCCGGCCAGAATCGCAGTGATCCCCAGCCCGGCAACCAGCGTCAACTCTTCCCCGAGCAGCGGCATCGCCAACAGCGGCACGAGCAGCACGCCGGTTCCGCGCGCAACCGGATATGTCAGAGATAGCGCGCCGTTGCTGTAGGCTGCCGCGAGGGCCGATGCGTAGACAACATGGACGCCGCCGCTCGCCAGCACGAAGGGAATCCCCTCGGCCGGCAAACCGTGGCGATGCAGCATCAGCGCCATCGGAATGGCGTAGATCGATAGCCCGATCAGGCCGAAGACGAACATGAACGCCAGCGCGTCGGCGCTGCGCTTTGTCAGGGTATTCCAGGTCGCGTGAAACACCGCAGACAGCAAGACCAGCCCAACGGCGACAGTGCTCATGGCAGGGATCGTACCGTCTCAGACGATCGCTGGCTAGTCACTGAGAAAAGAAACATTGGTTGCTCGAACCCGCGTCGGACGCCTCTTCAGTCGTCGGGGTGGATCGGCAAGTGGGGCGCTGGGTGCGGCGCGACATCCGTTCCGGCAAGCGGCGCATGCCGCTGTCTCAGATGAACCTGTGCAGCGGCAGGGGCCGGGTGGATGTGCGCGCGTCGCTGCTTTCGTAGACGCAGCAGGTACCCGAATCCCGTCAACCGCAGCCCATGCCAGGTTATGCGCTGTCCGAATAGCAAGGCGGTCCGCGCTCGCCGGCGCACCTTCAGCATCGACATCAGGAGGCTGCGATAGAAGATCACCAGCATCAGCGAGCCGACGATCGATTTGAATAGGATATTGAACGAACGGATCGCCAGAATGACGAACGTCGCCCGGACCCAGCCGATCCCCTGAGAGCTCATCAAGCCCGCCATCGATGAATCGCTGATCCCATAGCCTCCCGGAATCGGCAGCACCATCGACGCCGATTCTGAGGCGGTGTGGACGAAGAGCGCCTCGCGACCCCCCAGGCCGGAGAATGTCAGTGCGTTGGCCAGCGCGTAGAGGATTGCCACCGCGAGTAGTGTTGTTGCCATCGAGAAAGCGACGCCACCCGCGATCACCGGAGCGCGCATCACCGCCGCGACTCGCTGCTGAAGATCGGCCTCCTTCGGAACCCAGCGCCGGGTAAGCCGAAAGCGCGAGAGCTGGAGCGCGATCAATGCCCAGACGCGCGGGGAGCGACCCATCGCGATGAGGACACTGGCGAGAATGAGCCCGAAGATCGGCAACAGGAAGCTTGTGCCCGGCTGATGGACCAGCAGCATCCCGGCATAGGCAAGAAGCGCAATGCCGAGTGAGTCGGCAACGAAGCTCACAAAGAGGCCGGCTGCCGCCTCGTGCATGTGGACATCGCCATGCTCCTGAGCCAACCGGGCCTGTAACCACGACCCGCCGGGCAGCGCGCCGGCCGACATGCCGGCCAGATAGCTGGTCATTCCATCATGCCAGGTGATCTGGAGCTTCGAGGCCCTGAGGTAGTACGCCCAGCGAAGGCTCTTCACGATTGCCGAGATTGCCAGCAGCCCAATCACAACGATCAGTGTTTCCCGCGGGACGCTGGTTACCGCAGACGCAAGCGTCGAGAAGTTGACGAACTTCACGATAGCGATGATCGCGGCGATGACTATGGTGAGGAGGACAAACCGTCTCATGGATATTTGCCGAGATCTCTCTGTCGGGCCATTCGTGGCCCACGACCGCTTAAGACGGTCTGCTCACCCCTCCTGGTGGTAGTTCTGCCGACTCGGGACAGCCCACATGCCCGCGAGTCAGGCTCTTCTCTTGCCCGCGTCGCTTCTACGATTGCTCGACGCGCGAGCTTTGTGAAACGCGACTGCCTGCTCGATAAGCCGCCGCTCGGTTAGCTCGAGCGCGGTCCACTGGAAACGACCACTCTCGACCGCTCGGCAGATATCGTCGGCGGACCAGTACCCGAGCGTCTCCAGCTTGCGATCGAGCGTTGGTGGCAGGCCGAGCGAACCGACCGGGTCCGCGTCCCAATTGAAATCCATCCGGGCGACGATTGGTTCCAGCCAGCGTACGACAACCAGGACCATCCCCAGGCACATCGCCAGCAACGACAACGTCGCCAGCAGCATACTCGGGAAGAGCGTCCAGTCTGGCCAGCCGGCCATTTGCGACACGATCAGCCAATTCCCGACCATGCCGACTGCCGCGAGCACCGCCCCACTCATCGTTGGGTGGTTCGCGATCAACCGCGGGATGCGCGGCGTGAACGGCTCTCCTGCGCGCTCTCGAAAGCGCGAATGTCGGTATAGATCGTACGGGCTCCGCTGCCAGTGCACGAGTGGCGCCGGCCTTCCATCGAGTGCGTATTCCACAAATTGGGAGCGTAGCGCAAGTGTAGCAGCGTCGCGTCCGAAACGCGCGGCCCCTGCGAGCGATGTACGCAGAATAGATACCAGCGCTGCGACCGCGAGAACGCGACGACGCGGCAGGGATGGGCCCATGCCGCGCCGTCGCTACCGAACAAATGCGTCGTGGTTAGCGGGACCAGCCGAGATCATCGATAAGCTCGACGGTCAACAGCCCTCGCGTGATCTCCTCGTCGGTGCCGACCTTGTCGGGCCACCACTCGAATCGCGCGTATTCGAACATCTGCATCACGACCTTACGGCCATCGGCGTTGGTCTCGCTCCACTCCTCGGAGATCGGCGCGCCAAAGGCTGCCTGGCCGCCGTTATGCTCCCAGTACCACTTGAACCCATTCTGCACCGAGTGTTGAGTGTCGGGAAAATAGATCGCAGACGATGTGTTCTGGAATGGATCGATCGGCAGGCTGGCCTTGTAGTCCATATGCGAGCGATCGCCGACGGGCGTTCGCGATACCGCGCCAGTTGCCGGATCGAGCGCAAGGATCGACCGCTCGAAGTACTGGACGTAGCGGATCGTGCCGTCGATGTCGACCTCACGGAAGAACTCGCTGATTGGCAACCCGAAGAGCCGCCAGCCACCGTTCCCCCACCAGTAATCGTTCAGCTGATTCGGCACGTTATGGCCGGTGACATCGAACCACGCGAACCGACCATCGTTCTTTGGCGCGGTCCAGTCCAGCGGAGGCCGCTGATCCCACCAGACGGTCGTGACGTCGCCAAACCCGGCGGCCGGCGCTGGTAGATCCCAGTGATCGGGCTCGAGCCACAGGAACGTGACGTTTACCCAGTCGGAACCGGGCATTCCCAACTCGGCGAACGCTCCGTCGCCGATGTCGATGCCACCGGGCGACCCGACGGTTCGACCCCAGCCATCCTTGCCGCCGTTGAAGTCTGCGTAAAACGCTGCCGCCGCCTCAGGGTAACCCTGCGGCAACGATGAGTACTTGCGTTTGCTCGATGGATCCCAGTAGTTGTCGTCGACATTCCACGGGCCGACATCCCAGACCGGGACGATGACTGTCTTGCCCTTGTACTCCAGCTTCACCTGGAACTCGTTACCGCCCCGGCTGGACAGAACACAGAAGCAAGGCAGCGCCACGAAGTGATCGTTTGGCTGAATTACATGCCCATTTGCCGTCGTAGACCCAACCAGACCCTCCTGATACCCATACACACGGTAGGTCGCGCCGCCCAGGTGCTGATACTGATCTACTTCATGGACATACTGGGCTGAGGGCGCGCCCTCTGTCGTCGTCTCCGCCGCAGCCGGGCCGCCGATCAACGCTGCCAGAAGAAGCGCTGTGCTGACCGCAAGCCAACGGTGTGACCGAAAGACTCGGTTCCCCATGCCATCCTCGTTCCTTATTACCCCATCGCGACGAGCCACGAGCCGACCCCGCATCGACCGCAATACTGCTGGGCTCGCTGTGAATAGATCGCAGCGTAACACGGAACTCTATAGCACGACAAGCGTGACACGATGGCACGAATTAGCATGAGAATCACGCATTGTGAGTCAATTGTGATGCATCCATGACGCAACAACGGAATGTCATCGCTCATCTGTGGGGCGATGGATGAAGGATCGCGCCTGATAGGAGCGTGACTCGCAAGTCACCAGCGCCGGTGTTGGCGTATCGATCATCCGTGCGCTGCGGCCGGCGTGCCGTCTGGTTGCCGGATCGTTGGCCGGCATGCCCGAGTGGACGCGAGTAAGCCGCCGGTCAGCCTCGTGGACTGACGCAGGGGGATTTACGACCCCGCGATCGGGCTCAATCCCCGGTTGGTCCAGCTCCGGTCACTGTCTGGTTGGCGCCGTTCGTGGCTTCCGGCTTTGCGCGACCCAGCTTGCCGGCCATGACCAGCGAGGCGAGGCAGTCCAGGATCGCGTGGACCCCGACATGCGCAGTGTTATCTGCCACATCGTAGGGAGGCGAGACCTCGACGATCTCCATCCCGACGAGTCCCTCGCTGGCAATATCGCGGATCATGCGGAACACCTCGCGGGGCAGCAACCCGCCCGGCATCGGGGTTCCGGTTCCTGGCGTAAAGGCCGGGTCAATCGAGTCAACATCGAACGAGATCCAGACTGCCTTCGCCTTCTGCCAGGCAATCTCCAGCGCGTATTCGATGACCCGCTCAACTCCAAAGCGATCGACATCATCGACCGTGATCACCGTCGCGTTGCGCTCGCGCGCGACCTTGAGCCCCTCTTTCGATCCTGTCCAGCCACCGATGCCGATCTGGACGAGATTCGTTGCCGGGGCGTTGGGAATATTCGTCGCATGGAAGAACGGCGATCCGTGCATCCGCTCGTCGATGCCGTATTCCGAGAGATCCGAATGTCGATCGAAGTGGATGATGCCGATGTTGCCGTCGATGAACGGCGCCAGCCCGCGGACGTCCGGATAGCCGATGGCGTGGTCGCCGCCGAGGACAATCGGAAAGACCTCGCGCTCCGCGGCATAGGAAATCGCCTTGGCGATCTGATCGAACGACTTTTCGAGGTTGGCCGGGATGACATTGATGTCCCCGGCATCGACGATCGTCAACGACTCGTTCAGGTCGACGCCGCGCTCCGGGTTATAGCCGCTGGAAAGCGACGAGATGCGGCGCATCGCCTGCGGACCGAAGCGTGTGCCAGGGCGGAAGGTCGTCCCGCCATCATATGGCGCGCCGATGATGACGACATCCTGCCCCCCGAGCTCGCGCATGTCCTCCAGGTGGTTGGTGTTCATGAAGGTGCCGGAGTTGAAGCGCCAGCGGCCCCGCGTGAACAGAGGCATGGTCCGATCGCGGATGCTCTCGGCCGACGGCAGACCGATTTCCAGCAAGTGTTGCTGGCGCTCTCGGGCGGTGGCGCCCTCCATTCGGGCCTCGGCCTCCATTGCCCACGTGCCGCGAAGGTCCTCGTGTCTGATCCGTTCAGCGGCGTCGCTCATCCTCTGTCCGTCCTCTCGGCTGCTTGCATATGGCTATTGGAGACTACACGGCCCAGCCGATCCTGTGAAGAGTCCCACGACGGGCGATTCGTGGCGTCCGGGCGACTTGACGCGCTGACGCATCGCGTCGACGATCGGGACACTCGCGAAAGGAACGCCGACAGATGACTACCGTTGATGTTTCGGCCGGGATCGCCGCCGAATCCACCGTTCCATTCTGGCCGATTCATAGCCTCTTGAACGTTCGGGGTTAGTCGTGGGCGAGGCATGGCGACGGGTGATTGCCTCCGGAGCTGTGGATCGACCGAATCCTCGTTGCGCCGGCCCCTCGCCGCGCCAGTTGGCCGCGGGCATCGATCTGTTCAACGAACGCCGCTTCTTCGAATGCCACGAGGTGCTCGAAGACATCTGGCGCGAGGAACGCGATCCCATTCGATACCTCTACCAGGGTATTCTCCAGGTCGGTGTTGGGTTCCATCACCTCCACAATGGGAACTACCGCGGGGCGACCCGTCTGCTCGCCGATGGCATTGATAAGCTCCGCCACTTTCAACCTGTCTGCCTTGGCATCGACACCGCCCGACTCGCTGCCGAATCGCAGACCTGCCTCCATCTCCTCGTCGCGCTCGGGCCCGACCGCGTCCGCGAGTTCCCGTGGCGTGAGGTTCCGACCGTCATCTACGAGTGACCCGCGCGACTTGCGTATCGGATCTGGCCGGCCCGGATCCATCGTGCCCCCTACCCCCTGCTTGCCGGCTCCTCTACACTTGGCGGTACGGACGCCGAAGAATGGGATCGGCGGCGCGCGATTGGCGCTCGCCATCATCAGAGGATTATGTTGACCGCGGAACACGACCGACAATCACGATCGCCGCAGCAGGCGCACCCGATCGATCGCGAGGCGCTCGCGCGCGAGCAGATCACCGAGTTGCGTGAGCGCCCGAACGGGCTGCTTCAGCCGTTGGCATCATTCGTCCGCTGGGAACTTGGCCGCCGGGTTCGCATGGGGCAGATCTCCTGGGATGACGTGCTGCGCGATGAAGTCGTGGATTCCGCTGTCGCCTCCGCGATGGCGCGCCTTCAGGAGCAGGGCGAGCCGATCCGCGATCTGTCATCCTATTTGCGCATCCGCGCCCAGGACATGATCGGACGTGAGGTTCGCCGAGTTGGTCTCGAGCGTCGCCAATATATCTCGCTCGACCAGACCATTATGTCCGGCGAAGAAGCTGAGGGTGGCGAGGATGTCCGCGTTGCCGACATCATTCCCGATCCAAATGCCCGGGAGCCCGAACAGATCGTCATCGACAACGAGACCCTCGCCTATCTGATCGACGTCCTGTCCGGCGTGCCGGATGTCTGGCGCACCGTCTTCCTCCAGCGCACCGTCCAGGAACGCTCCGCCCGCGAGGTAGCCGATCTCGAAGGGCTCGATATCGACGAGGTGCGCCGCATCACCATTCGCACTCGCGAATACCTGCGTGATCGCTACATCACCGAGTACGACGATCTCTTCGATCTCGACAGTTAGCCTCGGGTCGTCTGTCCGGCCCGGTTCCATTGCGCCCACGCCCCGCTCGCCTGTACGATCGCGGCGGAACGTTCGCGGTGAGATGAGGGAGACGTTCAGCATGAATCAGGCCTGGGTTGTCGAAGCAGTCACCACGATCGAGCGCGATTTCCAGCGCTCGGCCGACACGCATCTGATCCGGCTGGATCTGCCGGCCGCGCCGGGGATCGAGCTGTATATCAAGGATGAATCCACTCACCCGACCGGCAGCCTCAAGCATCGGTTGGCGCGCTCGCTCTTCCTCTACGCGATCTGCAACGGCTGGGTTACTGAGGGGGCGACGGTCATCGAGGCTTCCTCTGGCAGCACGGCTGTGTCGGAGGCCTACTTTGCGCAGCTTCTCGGGCTCCCGTTCGTCGCAGTCATGCCGCGCGGCACCTCGGCGGCCAAGGTGGCGCAGATTGCCTTCTATGGCGGCAAGTCGCACTTCGTCGATAACCCGGCCGAAATCTATAGCACCGCCGAACGGCTGGCTCGGGAGACGAACGGTCACAATATGGACCAGTTCACCTATGCCGAGCGCGCCACTGACTGGCGTGGCAACAACAACATCGCGGAGTCGATGTTCGCCCAGATGGGCCGCGAGCCGCACCCCGTCCCGCGCTGGGTCGTCACTGGGGCCGGCACCGGCGGCACCTCGGCGACGATCGGCCGCTTCATCCGCTACCAGCGCCTTGCCAGCCGGCTCTGTGTCGTCGACCCGGAGAATTCGGTCTTTCTCGATTACTTCGAGCATCGCGATCCGACGGTCACCAGCGGCAAAGGCAGTGGCGTCGAGGGAATCGGCCGGCCGCGCGTCGAGCCGTCGTTCGTGCCCGATGTGGTGGATCGGATGATCCGGGTGCCAAACGCCGCCTCATACGCCGGTATGCGCTTTCTGGAGACGAAGCTGGGTCGCAAGTACGGCGGCTCGACTGGCACCTGTGTCTACGGCGCGATGGAGCTTGCCGCCGAGCTTGCGGCGGCTGGCGAGACGGGCTCGATCGTCATGGTTGCCGGGGACTCGGGTGACCGCTACCTCGACACCTACTATGACGACGCGTGGCTGGCAGCCAACGGATACGATATTGCACCGTATCTCGCCCAGCTCGACGCAACCTACTCGACCTGCGTCTGGGCGTCGCCGCCATCCGGCACCAGCACGTAGCCGACCGCCGGCCGATTTTCGATCAGCGCGGGTTCGCCCAGCTTATTGCGCAGCCGGTTGAGCGTCACCCGCAAGATATGCGGTTCGTCGGCATACTCGGGCCCCCAGACCGAAGTGAGCAGCGCTCCATGCGTGAAGACTCGATTCGGGTGGCGGGCCAGCTGGAGCAGCAGCCGGAACTCGGTCGGCGTTACCCGTACCTCCTCGCTCGACCGCCAGACGCGCCGATCGACGACGGAGATGGTGAGCGATCCGACCTGGATGGTATCCGGCTCGCGCTCACGCGGCCGGCGACGCATCGCCGAGCGCGCCCGTGCCAGGAGCTCGTTGACCCGGAATGGCTTGGTGACATAGTCGTCCGCACCGGCGTCGAGCGTCGCCACAAGCGATTCCTCGTTCGCGTCGGCGGTGACGACGACGATCGGCACATCCCCGGCTGCTCGAATCTGGCGTACAAGCCCCCGGCCCGATCCGTCGGGCAGCATCAGATCCACCAGCAACAGGTCGGGCTGTCGTTCCGACCACAGCTGGAAACCGTCCGCTGCCGTCGCGGATGTGATGACGTCGAAACCTGCCTCTCGCAGGTGTCGCGCTATCAGCAGCTGGATATCGGGGTCATCTTCGACGACGAGCGCCAGAGTCCGCTCGCGAGGCTGTGTATCATCCATCCTCTGATCTCCTGCCCTGCTTCCCCTGCCCACCGAGATGATGCCTGTCGGAGTTGGGTTGTTGCCAGCGGTCCGGGGGTAGAATCGAAGCACGAGATTGCCGCGCCGGGCGGCGACGGGATGCCGGAGGTCGATGGAGATGCCCCATCAGTCCGACGCGCTCCTTGTCCTCCAGACACGCCTCCGCGAGCAGGGCCAGCGCCTGACGCCGCAGCGACTCCTCATTCTCGACCTTCTCCACGCTCGCGGCGATCACATGACCGCCGACGATCTCTTCGAGGCTGCCCGCTTACGGTGGCCCGATCTGAATCTGTCCACCGTCTATCGCTCGCTGGAGCTGTTTCGTGACCAGGGCCTGATCGCCGAAACCGACCTCGGTGACGGCCGGCGGCAGTTCGCGCTCCTCTCCGCGGACCGGCATCACCACCTCATCTGCCTTGCCTGCCATCGTGTCGAGGAAATCGGCGATAGCTACTTCGACGAGCTTCGTGCTGTGCTCCGCGCGAAACACGGCTTCGAGGCACGCATCGATCATCAGGCGATCTACGGGCTCTGCCGGGAGTGTTCCGAGGCGGAGGCTACTCGTTGATGCGCGTCCTTGCCGTCGATATCGGCTCGTCGTCGGTCCGTGCCGCGCTGGTCGATCGCGATGGGATCATCGCGCCCGGCTCACTGAGCCAGCTGGCGGTCGAGCTGGCTGTCGAGTCGGGTGGCCGCTCGACGATCGCTCTCGAACGCATCCGCGCGCTGACCGAGCAGGCGATTGACCGGACGCTCGCATCCCCGCCAGCGCGGGACGGCATCGCCGCAGTCGGTGTCTCAGCGTTCTGGCACTCGCTGCTCGTGCTCGATGCCGCTGGGCGACCGCTCACCGATGTTCTCACCTGGGCCGACACGCGCTCTGCCGCCGACGCTGTAGACCTTGCGACCCGGCTCGACGCCGAGTCGGTCCGCCAACGGACCGGCTGCCCGCTCCATCCGTCCTATCTGCCGGCGAAGATCCGATGGTTGCGTCGCAATCAGCCCGACCTCTTTTCCCGCGCGACCAGATTCGTCTCCTTGCCGCAGGCGCTCACAGCCGCGTGGCTTGGCGCCGACGCAACCTCGTCGTCGTTAGCCTCGGGCTCCGGGCTATACGATCGGCAGGCGGGGTCGTGGGATCGTGAGCTACTCGACCTGCTCGAAATCGCCCCCCAACAGCTAGGCACGATCCTTCCCGAGCCGGAGCTGCTGCCGCCGGTCGCGGGCGACTACGCCGACCGTTGGCCGGCGCTACGCGGTATTCACTGGCGCGCGCCGATTGGCGACGGCGCTGCGTCGAACGTCGGCGCGGGCTGTGTCCGGGCGGATCGTCTGACACTGACCGTCGGCACCTCCGGCGCGATGCGCCGCTGCCAACCGGGAGAGCCCGTCGAACCGACGCCCGATGGCCTTTGGCGCTACCTTCTCGATCGCCGTCACACCGTCACCGGTGGCGCGCTCAGCGAGGGCGGGAACATCCGCGCATGGCTGAGCGACACGTTGCGTTTGCCGAATGCCGAGGACTGCGAGATCGCGCTCCGCAAACGCGGGCCGGGAGATCATGGATTGACAGTCCTGCCGTTCTGGTCAGGCGAGCGCTCGCCCGGCTGGGCTGGCGACGCGACTGCCACGATCGCCGGGATGCAGTTGCACACGACTGCGGAGGACATCCTTCATGCGTGCCTCGAAGCGATCGCCTACCGGTTCGCGGCGGTCTACGATGCGCTATCCGTCGGCGGGGAGCAGATTGTGGCAACGGGCGGGGCATTGCTGGCCTCGCCGGCCTGGCAGCAGATAATGGCTGATGTCCTCGGCGTCCCACTGCTGGTGTCGTCCATTGGCGAGTCGTCGCTGCGTGGCGCGGCGTTGCTCGCCTGGCGTGATGTCCTCGATGAACAGGACGCGCTGACGACCCTCGACCCGGGTGGGACGGTCGTGCGCCCCCGGCCGGAGGCCCACCAGCAGTATCGGGAGCTTCGCGAGCGGCAAGCGCGCCTGTACAGTCGCGAGATGGGATCGCCAGCCCATGGCACGCGAGTCGCGATGAAGTAGTGCGACATGTCTCGCTGACCGCGCATACGCCCGGCCCGAGCGGTTGGGCATTGAAGATAGAGCACGAGTCGGTGCCGGATAAACAGGGAGAGCTACATGGCCAGAAACCCGTTGCAACAGCTTAGCGATTATGGGCAGAGTGTCTGGTACGACAACCTCAGCCGCGATCTGATCGAGGACGGCGGGCTGCAGGATCTCATCGATCAGAAGGGTGTCGTTGGGGTCACATCGAACCCGACGATTTTCGACAAGGCGATCTCGGGCTCCGATCTGTACGACGACCAGATTCTTCGCCTTGCTCGCGCCGGCCGGACGACGAACGAGATGTACGACGCGATCGTCATCCGTGATATCCAGATGGCGACCGACATCTTCCGCCCGGTCTACGACCGACACGACGACAAGTCCGCCGATGGATTCGTCTCGCTTGAGGTGGCGCCTTCGCTTGCGCATGACACAAACGAGACGATTGCCGATGTCCGCCGACTCTACGCCGCGGTCGACCGGCCGAATGTCATGATCAAGATTCCTGGCACCGACGAGGGGCTGCCGGCGATCGAGGAGATGATCTACGAGGGTATCAATATCAACATCACCCTCCTCTTCTCGCTCGACGCCTACCGCAAGGTTGCTGAGGCATATCTCCGAGCGCTCGAGCGTCGTCTGGAAGAAGGGAAGCCGATCTCTGACATCCACTCGGTCGCGTCGTTCTTCGTCAGCCGGGTAGACACCGAGGCGGACAAGCGGCTGCAGCAGATTATCGACGCCGAGCCGGAGAGCCATCGGGCTGGGGAGGCGAAGAGCCTCCTGGGCACACTGGCAGTCGCCAACGCTAAGGTTGCCTATGCTGCCTTCCAGGAGATCTTCGGTTCCGAGCGGTTTGCGAAGCTCGCGGCTCAGGGCGCCCGGGTACAGCGCCCGCTCTGGGCCAGCACCAGCACCAAGAATCCTGCCTACTCCGACACTCTCTACGTCGATGAGCTGATCGGCCCCGACACTGTCCAGACACTCGCGCCGGCATCGATCGAAGCGTTCGGGGATCACGGCCATCTGCGGCGAACGGTGGACACCGGGCTGGACGCGGCCGACGACGTCTTCCGTCGCTTTGAGTCGCTCGGCGTCTCCTACGACGACATCACCGACACGCTTGTCCGCGACGGGGTCGCCTCCTTCTCCAGATCGTTCGTCGATCTTCTCGACCATCTCGACGCAAAGCGCAACGCGTTCGCGACAAACATCGCCAGCCAGCGCCAGTCGGAGATCGGTCAGCTTGCCGGCGCTGTCGATGCCACGCTCGGGAAGCTCTCGGCCGACAACGTCCCGACCCGACTACAGCAACGTGACGCGACCCTCTGGGGGACCGACGAGAAGGTTCTGGCGTCGACGTCGACGCGGCTGGGCTGGCTGCCGGTTGTCCAGACGATGCGCACTCAGGCGAGGGCCGGCGACCTGGCCCGCCTGGCTGCCGAAACGCGTGAGCGACGCTTCAAGCACGCCGTGTTGCTCGGGATGGGTGGTTCGTCGCTGGCGCCAGACGTGTTCTCGCGGATGTTCGAGACAGCCGACGGCGCACCCGACCTACATGTCCTCGATACGACAAACCCCGACACGATCTCCCGCGTGGCGAGCAAGCTGGGCGACGATACCCTCTACATTGTCTCCACCAAGTCCGGCACCACCGTCGAGACGATGTCGCTGTATCGCTTCTTCTTCGAGCGTTCGGGTGGCGACGGGTCGCGCTTCGTCGCGATCACCGACCCCGGCACACCGCTCGGGAAAGAGGCCGGCGAGAAGGGGTTCTGGAAGCGGTTCGCGAACCCGTCCGATATCGGCGGGCGCTATTCCGCTCTCTCGTACTTCGGTCTCGTGCCTCTGGCTGTTCTCGGAGGAGACGTGGCCGGCTTGCTCGATCGTGCCGCCGACATGTTGCCGATCCACGATGCTCAGCATCCTGGAGTCTGGCTCGGCGCGGTGCTTGGCGCTGCCCGGCAGGCTGGTCGTGACAAGCTGACCCTCATCGCCGATCCTGCCTGGGCGCCGTTCGCCGACTGGCTGGAGCAGCTCATCGCCGAGAGCACCGGCAAGCACGGCACGGGCATCCTGCCAGTGATCGCTGAATCGCTCGACGATGCCTCCGATTATGGCGATGACCGGCTCTTCGTTCACTTCAGCTCCGGCGACGACGGCGACGCTGCGACGCTCGCCGAGAGCCTGCGCGAGGCCGGCCAACCGGTCGTCACCATCGATGTCGATGGCCCGCTCGCGCTCGGCGCGGAGTTCGTCCGCTGGGAGATCGCGACGGCCGTTGCTGGATTCATCCTTGGGATCAACCCATTCGATGAGCCGAACGTGCAGGAAGCCAAAGACGCGACCAACGCCGTGCTGAAGGGAGACGATGCCCCACGTCCGGCTACAACCGATGCCGTCAACGCCGCCTCCAGTGCCGCCGAGCTGGCGTCCCCGGACGGATATATCGCTATCCTCGCCTACGTCGACGCAACCGACGACGTGCGGGCCGCGTTGGCGCAGCTACGGACCGATCTCTGGCGTCAGACCGGCCGGGCCGTCACCCTCGGTATCGGCCCGCGCTATCTGCACTCAACCGGCCAGCTCCACAAGGGTGGGCCTGCGGACGGGACGTTCCTGCTGCTCGTCGGCACGCCGGAACACGATCTCCCGATTCCCGACGCAAACTATTCGTTCGGCGAGCTGTTCGCCGCGCAGTCTGCTGGCGATGCAGCGACGCTTGCGAAACATGGCCTGCCGCTCGTGCTGGTCGGGCTGGGGACAGATGTTCGCGCCGGAGTTCAGGCGATCGCGGCCGGCGCGCGGAGCCAGCCAACGCCAGCCGACGACTGATCGACACGACGCGCACCCGGAACGGGTGTTAAGGAGGAACCATGGATATCGCCATCATCGGGCTTGGCCGCATGGGCGGGAACATGACGCGACGCCTGATTCAGGACGGTCATCGTGTTGTCGTCCACAATCGCAGTCGCGAACCGATCGACGAGCTCGCCACCGAAGGCGCAGATCCTGCCTATTCCCTTGAGGAGATCATCGGGAAGCTTGCCGCCCCTCGCGCGATCTGGCTGATGGTCCCGGCCGGCCAACCTGTCGACGACTATATCGACCAGCTCATCCCCCTGATGAGTCCGGGCGATGTCCTGATCGATGGTGGCAACTCCCGATTCACCGACTCGATCGCGCGTCACGACCGCGTCACCGCCCATGGCATCCACTACATGGACGCCGGCACCAGCGGCGGCATCTGGGGCTTGCAGGTCGGCTACTGCCTGATGGTCGGTGGCTCGCCCGAAGGGTTCGCTATCATCGAGCCCGCCATCAAGTCGCTTGCCCCGAAGGACGGCTACCTTCACGTCGGCCCGAGTGGATCAGGCCATTATGTCAAGATGATTCACAACGGCATCGAGTACGCGATGTTGCAGGCCTATGCCGAGGGCTTCGAAATACTTGAGCGTTCGCGATACGACCTTGACCTGCGCGCGATTGCGGATCTCTGGAACCATGGCTCGGTTATTCGCTCCTGGCTTCTCGAGCTCGCCGAGCGTGCGTTTGCCGAGGATGCTCATCTGGAGTCGATTCGCGGGTATGTGCAGGATTCCGGAGAGGGGCGCTGGACGGTCTTCGAGTCGATCGACCTCGACGTCGCTGCGCCGACGATCTACCTTGCGTTGGCGACACGCTTCGCCTCACGCCAGGAGGACCTCTTCTCGAACAAGGTCATCGCCGCGCTCCGTCACCAGTTCGGTGGTCATGCTGTCGTCGAGGAGAGCGGGCCAACACCCCAATAGGCCAGCGAATTCGGGAGGTCTCTGCCTCCCGATAGCTACGTGTGAGGACCGGGTATGTCCAACGTCAGCACTGTCGTCTCCCAACTAGCCAAGCCGCAGGTCAACCCGCTCCGCGAGGGCCTGCTGATTGAACGCGTGCCGGCCCCATGCATCATGGTTATCTTCGGCGCATCCGGAGACCTTACCCGGCGCAAGCTGATTCCGGCGCTCTACAATCTCGCCCTGGAGCGGTTCTTGCCGGTGGGCTTCACCGTCGTCGGCTTTGCCCGCCACGAAGACGATGATGAGTCGTTTCGCAAGAAGATGCGCGAGGCAGTCGATGAGTTCTCGCGCCGCACACCGGTCGATGAAGCGGTCTGGGAATCATTCAGCCAGGGGCTGTTCTATGTCACCGGCGACTTCACCCAGTCGGACGCCTACGGCCCGTTAGCGAGCCGGCTGACCGAGATCGATGGCCAGCGCGGCACGCTTGGCAACCGTATGTTCTACCTCGCGACGCCGCCGGACTTTTACGACGGCATCATCGAGATGATCGGCCAGCATGACCTCAACCAGGGGTCGGCCACCTCGTGGCGGCGCATCATCGTCGAGAAGCCGTTTGGGCATGATCTTGATTCCGCCGAGCACCTTAACCAGGTCGTCAACCACGTCTTCAACGAACGCGATGTCTACCGCATCGACCACTACCTCGGCAAAGAAACGGTGCAGAACATCATCGCGTTCCGCTTCTCGAACGGTGTGTTCGAGCCGATCTGGAACCGCCAGTACGTTGACCACGTCCAGATCACGGTCGCCGAATCGATCGGCATCGAGGGACGCGGCGGCTACTACGACGAAACCGGCGCGCTCCGCGATATGGTTCAGAACCATCTGATGCAGCTTCTGACGCTCGTCGCGATGGAGCCGCCTGTCGCGCTGACCGCCGACCCGGTTCGCGACGAAAAGGTCAAGGTGCTGCACGCCGTCCGGCCGATCAACCCCGACCTCGTTCGTCGCTTCACCGTCCGTGGCCAGTACACCGCGGGATACACCGACGGTGAGGCTGTTCCCGGATATCGAGACGAGCAGAAGGTCGCGTCGGATTCCCAGACGGAAACGTACGTCGCGCTGAAGCTGTTCATCGACAACTGGCGGTGGGCTGGCGTTCCGTTCTACCTGCGCACTGGCAAGCGCATGCCTCGCCGCGTGAGCGAGATCGCCATCCAGTTCAAGCGCGCTCCGCATCTGCTCTTCAGCGCCAACGTCGCCGACGAGCTGGAGCCGAATGTCCTGGCCCTCGGGATTCAGCCAAACGAGGGGATCGCGCTGACCTTCGGCGTCAAGGTTCCCGGTCCGATGATGAATCTGCGATCGGTCCATATGGGCTTCGACTACGGGGCCGCGTTCAACGTCCAGTCGCCCGACGCCTACGAGCGTCTGCTGCTGGACGCAATGCTCGGCGATGGCACGCTCTTCACTCGACGTGACGAGGTTGCGGCAGCCTGGAATGTCGTGACGCAGATCCGCGATGGCTGGGACAAGATGGGCGCAACCGAAATCGCCACCTACGAGGCCGGGACGTGGGGGCCGGACGAGGCAGAGAAGTTCCTCACGATGGAGGGTCGCAAGTGGCGGCAACCGTAAAGCCATGAGCACCGCACATGCACACCGGATCGACGTCCGCGCGGGCGCCGAACGCGAGGTCACCGTCGACCAGATCGTTGGCGAGATGTCGCGCCTCTGGGGCGATATCTCCGCTGAGGTCGAACAGGAGACCGGTCAGATCCCGCTACGAACCAGCATCCTGACGCTCATCATCATCGCCAGTGGCGAGTCCGAGATCCGCATGGCCCACGAGACGCTTCACGAGCTGATCGAGCAGCTCCCATCCCGGGTCATCGTTGTCGAGATCCACCCGGCCGGGTCACCGTTCGATGCCAGCGTGTCTGGCCACTGCCGGCTCCATGGCACGGGGCGAACCGCCTGCTACGAGGTGATCGAAATCCATACACCCCCCGAGCGGCTTAGCGCCGTGCCGAGCATGATCGCGCCGCTCGAGCTCTACGATGTCCCCTCGTTCATGTGGTGGGTCGGTCAGGTTGATTTCAGCTCACCCGAGTTCAGACGGCTGACGCCGGTTGTCGACCGGGTGATCATCGACACTGCGCGCTTCGACTCCGCGCGGGACGCCTTCTCCGGATTCGAGCGCTTTCTCTACGAAGGCGAATCAGGCTGCACTGGGACCGATCTCGCCTGGGCGCGGGTGACGCGCTGGCGCGAGGCGATCGCCCAGGCGTTCGACCACCCCGAGACGATCGGTCTGTTGCACGCGATCGAGTCGGTTGATCTGTCCTACGATCCGAGCGCCGAAGCTCAGGCGCTTCTGATCCTCGGCTGGCTCGCCTCACGGCTGGACTGGAACCTCGCGCCTGCCGATGCCGACGGCACGTCGCTCACGTTCCAGGCGCAGAGTGCAGCCGGTGGCGATATCGATATTCGACTCCATCGGCAGGCAAGCACGGGCGTCGGCGTTCGTTCTGTCCGAATCCTTGCTCGCCAGGGCGAACATAATGCCCGGATCAGCATCCGAGGACGAGCGCAGAATCTGGTCGTCACGTCGGTCGAATGGGCCGGCATCCCCCGGCAGGACCGCGTCGATCGCTTGCCCCGGCTGCACCTCAGCGATCTTATCGGGCAGGAGCTCCTCGTTCAGTCCCATGACGAGCACTATCACCAGGCTCTCTCGACGGTTGTCTCGGCTGTCTCGCTGCTAGGGCGCGCGCATGATCAGAAATCCTGAGGCTCGGCCAGAAGCACAGATCTTCAGGACCGTCGCACAGGCCCAGGAGGCAGCTGCGCACATCGTCGCGGACGCAGTACGGGCTGCCGAGCGCGACCGGCCATGTTCACTGTCGCTCTCCGGCGGCTCAACCCCGCGCGGGATGCACGAGGTGCTCGCAGGAATACCGGGAATCGACTGGTCGCGCGTTCATGTCTTCTGGGGCGACGAACGCACCGTTCCACCAGACGATCTGCAGAGCAACTACGGCATGGCTCGCGAGACACTCCTGTCGCGCGTCGCGATTCCCGAGGAGAACATCCACCGCATGCGCGGCGAGCTCGATCCGCATGAGGCGGCATCCCAATACGAGGCCGAGCTTCGGGATGTCTTCGGGGATCTGCCGGACGGGGAATTTCCTCGTCTCGATGTCGATATTCTTGGCATCGGCGCCGACGGCCACACCGCCTCGCTGTTCCCCGGCACCACCGCGCTCGATGAGCGCGCGCGTTGGGTGGTGGCCAACTGGGTGCCCCAGCAGGATACGTGGCGGATCACCCTCACCTATCCGGTTCTGAACTCAGCCCGGCTGACCCTCTTCCTCGCCACTGGCGCTGACAAGGCCGACCCCCTCTTTCGCATCTTCGGTCCCGACGTTGCCGACCGGCCCCCGTCGTGGCGCGTCCAGCCGGCCGGTGGCCGCGTCATCTTCGTCCTCGACGCCGCCGCTGCCGAAGGCGTCGAGCGCGCAAGGGCGGCGATGCGCTAGGGGCGTCGACGCGGCGCCCGGGTCGCGCCATTCGTATCCGGTTGGCAACACGACAGACACGCATGAGCTTGCGCCCGTGATCGCGCAACATCCCGATGGTGATTGATTTCGCGTATGGTCAGGGCTACGATCGACGCCGTCGGATGGAGGACGGTCAGGGAGGGGATGCATCATGGCTGATATTCGCACTCTGGTCGAGGGTCTGCACTGGCGGCAAGCCGGGCCGTTCCGCGGCGGGCGCAGTGTCGCCGTGGCCGGCCACACCAGCCAGCCGCTGACCTACTACTTCGGCGCCTGTTCCGGCGGTGTCTGGAAGACGGAAGACGGCGGCGCATCCTGGCTCAACGTGTCGGACGGCTACTTCAGGACCGCCTCGGTGGGCGCCGTCGCTGTTGCCGAATCCGCGCCAAACGTTGTCTACGCCGGCATGGGCGAGGCCTGCATTCGCGGCAATGTCACCCACGGCGATGGTGTCTATCGTTCGGACGACGCCGGCGAGAGCTGGCGACATCTCGGGCTGGAGTCGACACTCCACATCGCGCGCGTCCGCGTCCACCCGCATAACGCCGACCTGGTCTACGTGGCGGCGTTCGGCCACGCCTTTGGCCCGCATGAGGACCGCGGTGTCTACCGCAGTGCCGACGGTGGCGCGACCTGGGACAAGGTCCTCTATCGCGACGAGCGCACTGGCGCTTGTGATCTCTCGATGGATGCCACCAACCCGCGCACACTCTACGCCGCGATGTGGGAAGCGCAGCGCTCGCCCTGGTCGCTCGTTTCCGGCGGCCCCGGCAGCGGCATCTTCAAGACAACCGATGGCGGCGATACCTGGGTTGAGCTCACCGACAACCCCGGCTTGCCAAAGGGACTCAAGGGCCGCATTGGCATCACCGTCTCGCCGGCCCGCCCGCAGCGCGTCTGGGCAATCGTTGAGTCGAAGGAAGGCGGCCTCTTCCGTTCCGACAATGGCGGCGATAGCTGGACGCGAGTGAACGACAACCCGGATCTCCGCCAGCGCCCCTGGTACTACATGCACATCTTCGCCGACCCGGTCGACCCCGACACCGTCTACGTCCTCAACCTCGGCATGTGGAAGTCGGTCGATGCCGGCAGCAGCTTCACCGAGATCCCGACGCCACACGGCGACAACCACGATCTCTGGATCGACCCGGCCAACACGAAGCGAATGGTCGAGGCCAATGACGGCGGCGGCTGTGTGTCGTTCGACGGCGGGGTCACCTGGTCGAGCATCTACAACCAGCCGACTGCGCAGCTCTATCACGTCATCACCGATACCCAGTTTCCCTACCGCATCTACGGCGCGCAGCAGGACAACACCACCATCACGATACCGAGCTACTCCGACCGTGGAGCGATCACCGAGGACGATACCTGGCCGGTCGGCGGCGGCGAGTCGGGCTATATCGCCGTCCGTCCCGACAATCCGGATATCGTCTACGCCGGCAGCTACGCCACACGCATGACCCGCTACGATCATGGCTCTCGCCAGCAGGTCGATATCACCGTCTGGCCCGAAGACCCGATCGGCTACGGCGCGGAGTCGATGAAGTACCGCTTCCAGTGGACCTTCCCGATCGTCCTTTCCCCGCACGATCCGGATGTCCTCTACGTCACGGGCAACCACGTCTTTCGCTCGACCAACGGCGGTCAGGAGTTCGTCCCGATCAGCCCGGACCTGACCCGCGGCGATCCCGAGACTCTCGGCCCATCCGGCGGTCCGATCACCAAGGACAACGTCAGCACCGAGTTCTATGGGACGATCTTCGCCTTCGCCGAGTCACCGGCACAGCAGGGTGTACTCTGGGCTGGCTCCGACGACGGCCGGATTAACGTCTCCCGCGATGGCGGGGAGAGCTGGACCGATGTCACTCCGAGCGAGCTTCCAGACTGGTCGCTGATCAGCATCATCGACGCGTCGCCGCACGATCCGGCCACCGCCTGGGTTGCCGCGACTCGCTACAAGCTCGACGACTTTCGCCCGTACCTGCTACGCACCACCGATTACGGCGCGACCTGGCAGATGATCGTGAACGGCATCCCCGACGACGACTTCACCCGTGTCATCCACGAAGATCCGCGGGTCAAGGGGCTCCTGTATGTGGGGTCGGAGACCGGTCTTCATGTCTCCTGGGATGCTGGCTCGAATTGGCATCGCCTGTCTGGCGGGCCATCCAGCAATGGCCGGCGCGCGCTGCCGGTGGTTCCGATCCACGATCTGATCGTCCACGGCGACGACCTGATCATCGGCACGCATGGGCGCTCGTTCTGGGTGCTCGATGATCTCGCCCCGATTCGTGACTGGCAACAGCGCCGGGCCGGCGAACCGGCAACACTCTTCCCGATCCAGACGGCGTATCGCATTCAGGCGCCGCCATCCTGGGGGCTGTCGAGCACTGTTGGCTACAAGGGATATCTGACAACCGGAGGCAGTCAGGCGATGGGGATCGTCCGCGCGGCCGAAGACGGAGGAACCCGCTTTGAGCTGCTGGACGCGGGCGAGAATCCCGCCATCGGGGCGTCGATCTATTACGATCTCCCCGGCGACAAGCCGGCTGAGACGCTCGCGCTGAGCTTCTGGACTGCCGGTGGCGAACTGATCCGACGCTTCTCGCTGGCCGATGATCAGTCGAAGCAGCCAGCGGAGATGCGGCTGCGCGCCGAGCCTGGCCTGCACCGTTTTGTCTGGAATATGCGCCATCCCGACGCCACGCGGATCGAAGGCGCAGCGCTCTCGCTTTATTGGGGTGGCAGCACAATCGGCCCGGTCGTTGCCCCCGGCACCTACGTAGCGCGCCTTGAAATAGGCGACAAGGAGTACCGTCAGGCGTTTGCGGTTGAGCGGGACCCGCGCGTCGATGCGACGGATGAAGATCTCGTTGCCCAATGCCAACTCCTGCTCCAGATTCGCGACAAGCTCGGCGCGGTCCATGACGCCGTCCTCGCCAGCCGCCGGTTGCGTGAGCAGATCACCGCCTGGTCGGCCCGGCTGGACAATGCTGGAAACGAGAATCTCGTCTCCGCGCTGGGACAAGCCAGCGAGCGGTTGCTGGTGACCGAGGGTGAGCTGGTCGAGTCGCGCTCGAAGGGTGCGGCGGACTCGTTCAACTTCCCGCCGAAGGTGAACTCGAAGCTCGCCTCGCTGCAGGGAACGGTTGCCTATGGCGACTCGCGCCCGCCGCAGCAGACCTACGACGTCTACGAGTTCCTCGCTGCACAGGCCGACGCGAACCTTGCCGTCCTGGCGAAGGTCGTCGACGAGGTTACCGGAGACCTGAATCTGCGGATTGCCGAGGCCGGGATACCGGCCCTCGGGTAACCTGCCTGTCAACCACATGCACAGCGGGAGGGGTGGCAAGCGCCACCCCTCCGCTGTGCCTCGTCCGAACTCGCTTATCGTCGTCGCTGCCGTGGGTCGAATGCATCTCGCAGTCCGTCGCCGACGAGATTGAACGCCAGCGCCGTCACGAAGATCGCCAGACCGGGGAAGAACGTCAGCCACCACGCGCCGTTCAGCAGCTCGCGCTGGCCGTCTTGCAGCATGTTGCCCCACGATGGCGTTGGGATCTGGACGCCCAGGCCGAGGTACGACAGGCTGGCTTCCAGGAGGATTGCGTAGGACAGCCACAATGTCGTCTCAACGATGATGATCGCCATCGCGTTCGGCATCAGGTGGCGCATGATAATACGTCCCGGCGGCGCGCCGATCGTCCGCGCGGCAGTGACATACTCCTGGTCGCGGAGCGACAGGAACTGTCCGCGGATGAGCCGGGCAGCGCCGGGCCACGATGTCACCCCGATCACGATGACCGTTGTCTTCAGCCCCGGCCTGAACAACGCCGCCGCGGAGATCAATAGCAAAATCTGGGGGATCGAAAGGAGGATGTCCGTAAGGCGCATGATCGATCCATCGACCCAGCCGCCGAAGTAGCCAGCTAGCGCCCCGAACGAGGTGCCGATCGTCATGACGATCGCGACCGCGACGAACCCGACCGATAGTGAGACGCGAGAGCCCATGACCAGCCGCGCATACACATCGCGTCCGTTCCGGTCGGTCCCCATCCAGTGCTGTGCCGACGGCGGCAGGTTCCGCGCGCCGGGCGTAATCTCCTTGTAGTCGTACCGGGTAATCAGCGGCGCCAGGATCGCGACGGCATACATGAAGACGATCACCGCCATGCCGACCACCGCGAGCTTGTTCTGCATGAATCGCCGCAGAACCAGACGCTGCCGCTTTGCGGGTCCCGCGCCGGCCGCGACGGCGTTGCCGATATCTCCCGTTCGCTCCATCATAACCGTCTCCCCTGAGCTATCGAGTCAACGACACGCGCGGATCGACGATGACGTAAAGCAGGTCGACAACGAGATTGACGAAGATCACGAAGGCGCCAGCGACGATCGTCACGCCGAGGATCACCGGATAGTCGCGTTGGGTAATCGCATCGTATGCGAGTGACCCCAGGCCTGGCCAGGCGAAGATCTTCTCGATGATGACGGCCCCGCCGAGGATGCGCGACACCTGCAACCCGGTGACCGTAATCATCGGGATCAACGCGTTTCGGAAGCCGTGGCGGAATAGCACCTTCCGGTCAGACAAACCCTTCGCGCGCGCCATCGTCATGTAATCCTGATTGATCACCTCAAGCATCGCCGACCGCATAAACCGCGCGAAGTAGGCGATCGATGGAAATGCCAGCACCGCGACCGGCATGATCGAATACCTGACTTTTCCAAGCAGATCTGCATTGGCAACATCAGTGCTGATCGCCGGCAGCCAACCCAGCTTCACGCTCAGATAGAACTGCAACAGCAGCGCAAGCCAGAAATTCGGTAATGCCAGCCCGATGAACGCTCCGACCGTCGTTGTGTTGTCCAGAAGGCTGTACTGTCGGGTTGCTGACAGGATCCCCAACGGGATCGCGATCATCAACGCGATTGCCAACGAAACGGCCTGAAGGACGACCGTCGCCTTCGCGCGTTCCTTGATCAGCGACAGCACGGGCTTGCCATTGAATGTGATTGCCCGGCCGAAATTCCCACGGGCGAGATTGCCGATGTAGATGAGGTACTGCACCGGGAGGGGCTTATCCAGCCCGTACTTCTTGCGCAGCTGCGCGACAAAGGCCGGGTCGGTCGTCTCCGGCGTGATCATCGCCCGAATCGGGTCGCCCGGCGCAATATGCACCAGGCTGAACATGATCAGGCTCAACCCCAGCAAGAGCGGTATTGCCCCAATGATTCGGCGGATGGAGTAGCCCAGGATACCGCTAGACACCGCTGCCCTCCTGGTTCCTTATCGTCAACGGGCTGAACGCACCGCGCCAACTCGCGTTTACTGTGTGGCATCCGGTTCGAGGTCGATGCTGGGGGTATCGAAGACGGGCCGCACTTGTGTTGCGATCTCGCGGCCCGCCTTCGGGATATCTAGCTCTTCTGGATGTAGATGTTTTCCAGCTCGGCGAACAGGCCGTTCGACAGATTGCTATCGACGTAGCCAGTGAACTTGTTCTTGACGACATGCAGGAATGGCCGATACCAGGAGAACGTTGCCGGCATGTCCTCGACGAGGATCTGCTGGATCTGGGCGTACAGCGTCTTCTGCTTGGCGATATCCAGCGTTGTTCGCGCCTCGTCGAACAGCTTGTCGAGAGCCGGGTTGCTGTATCCGGAGGAGTTCGACGAGCCGCCCGTCTGGAAATACGACGCCAGGTCGCCCGGGTCGATCGTGATCCCGGCCCCGACCATGCCGCTCTCGGCGACATCGAAGGTTCGCGCGATGACCTGATCGACTGCCGTTGCATATTCGATCACGACCGGGTCGATCTCCCAGCCCAGCTTCGAGAGCTGTGCCTGCGTATATGTGAGGAAGTCCTCACGAAGGACGTTGCCCTGATTGACCGTGAACTTGATCCCCGATGGCGCAGGGCCGGCCTGATCGAGCAGCTGCTTGGCCTTGTCCATGTCGTACGGATGTGGCGTCAGCGTCGAGTCATAGACGAAGTTGCCAGGCGCAACCGGACCAGTGCCGGGGGCGCCGAGGCCGTAGAGCGAGTCCTTGGAGAACTGCTCCATGTCCAGCGCGTAGGCGATGGCCTGCCGGACCTCCTTCTTCGCCAGATACTCGTTCTTGAAGTTGAAGATCCAACCATCCGGTGATCCGAATGGCGGCACCATCACCGCGAGATCGGCGTTCGCCTTCAGCTTTTCCGCGCCAGATGGGCTCGGGTAGACCGACCCGTCGATGTCGCCTGAGAGCAGCGAGTTGACCAGCGCTTGCGAGTCGGTGATCACCCGATGGGTGAACTTGTCCAGGTAGGGCTTCCCTTCCTGGTAGTAATGCTCGTTGCGCTCGCCGACGAAGTCGGCGCCGACGGTCCATGAGACGAACTTGAACGGTCCCGCGCCGACTGGCTTCTGGAAGAACGCCTCGGTCGAGGCTTTCGAGAGATCCTTGCCCGCGAGTAGCGCCTTCGGCAGTGGCCGGATGTAGTAGAGACTGAACAGGATCGACGCATCTGGCTCGGCCAGTGTCATCTCCAGCGTCGTCGGGTCGACAACCTTCAGGCCCGACACCTCGGTTGCAGATCCCGCGACGAACGCGTCTGCTCCCTCAATCGCCTTGTAGCGCGATTGACGGGGGCTGGCGTTCTTCTTGTCCAACATTGACTGGATCGTGAAAACGACATCGTCGGCAGTCAGCTTCGACCCGTCAGAGAACATGATGTTGTCATGCAGCTTGAAGGTGAGGGTAAGGTCCTTGATCTCCCAGCTTGCCGCGAGGCTGGGGCTTGGCTCGTAGGTCGCCGGGTCGAGCCGGACGAGCTGCTCGTAGATCAGGCTGCAGCGAAAATCGTCTTCAGACTGGCTGGCTGCGACCGGGTTAATCACGTTCGCTTCCCCGAGCGTGCCGATGAGAATGCTGCCACCCTTCGTCGGCGTGCCTCCGCCGGTTGTGGGCGAGCTACCTGGCGCGCTGGTTGCCGCGGCTGGCGCGGTTGCTCCGCCAGCGGGTTGCGTTGCGGCTCCGGCCGGCGATGTCGCGCCGCCCGAAGCGGTCGTCGCGGTCTTCTCCGTGCTGCTTCCGCCGCATGCAGCCAGTAGCCCTGCCGCGGCTGTTCCAGCCGTGGCGCCGAGGAATATCCGCCGCGAGAGCCGGCGGCCGAGAGCTGATTCCGTCCAGTCAGTCATCGTGGTTCTCCCCCATACCAACGTAGAAACAACCGCCTGCGTGGTTCACACCGAGGCATTCGTCTGGCATAGACACTGTAACGATACCTAGTTGACGCATTCGACGGCAATTGCCGGCTCACGCAGCCTCGACGCGCACTTCGCCGCTAACGATATATACGCCGCAGATCGTCAATGTGGCCCTCTTGATCCAGCTCTTGCTAAGACATCACTGTCAGCTCGCGGTTGCAGTGATTCAGTAGCTCGCCGCCGCTCTCGCGGACAGCGACGGCATCCTCGACCCGAATCCCGAACTTACCGGGCAGATAGACGCCCGGCTCGTCGCTAAACACCATACCGACCTGAAGCGGGAGGTCGTTGCCTTCGACGAGATACGGCTCTTCGTGGCCGTCGAGTCCCAGCCCGTGCCCGACTCGGTGGATGAAATACTCGCCATAGCCAGCGTCGGTGATGACCTTTCGCGCCGCGCGGTCGACGTCCTGGCACGTGTTGCCCAGCCGGAACTCGCCGAGCGCGACCCTGTTGGCTCGTAGGACGATCTCATAGACCTTGCGGTATTCGTCAGATGGCTCGCCGAGATACGCCGTTCGGGTCACGTCGGCGTGATAGTTGTCGATGGTTCCGCCAAAGTCGAAGACGACCGCGTCGCCCTCCTGGAGAATGCGATCACCAGTCGAGTGATGGGGGTTGGCGCCGTTCGGGCCGCTGGCACAGATCCCGATACCTGTGACGTCCAGCCCGTGCTTGCGGCGGAGCTCGGTCAGTATCATCGCGGCTTCGCGCTCGGTCTTGCCGATGATGCTCGCAGTTGTCGCGAATTCGTCCCAGGCCCGGTCCGCTGCCGCCCCGGCGACGCGAAGCTTCTCGATCTCGGATTCGTCCTTCACCATCCGCAGCTCGCGGATGATCGGTGTTGCGCTGCTCCATCGAGCATCTGGAATTGCCTCCAGCATGCGCACCAGGAAGACGCTCCACATCGTGTCGCTGACTGCGACCCGTGGCCGATCGACGCCGCTGAGTAGCTCGGCCACCAGATCGACCGGCTGCGCAGTCTCGGGCCACGTATGTATCTGGGCGATATCGGCCTTGTCAGCGAATCGCGAATGCTCCAGTTGCGGCGCGACCACCTGTGGCTTGCCGTCTCTCGGGATCATCACGAGCGCCAACCGTTCGCTTGCATGCGACGGCCCATCGAACATGTAGATCATGTCCGATGATGGCGCGACGAACAGGAAGTCGAGGTCGCGCTCGCTCATCAGCTCCTGCGCCCGCGCGATACGTCGCGGAACTCCGGTCAACTCCATTGTTTCCCTCTCTTCGTCGCCTCGTCGCTACGATACTCAATATTCGCGCAACGTAGCAGCCTGTCATATCGTCGTCAACAAACCCTCGTCCTGCGCCCTGCGCCCCTTACTTCCAACCGAACTGTCGCTCAAGGAAATCGCGGTCGAGATTGATGACGATCGGTTGGCCATGGGGGCAGGTGGTGGGCGTGCGTGTCAACGTGAGCGCCCCCAGTAGCGCGACGGCAGTCGCGGGGTCCAGTGGTCGACGTTTGCGGATTGCTGCGTGGCAGGCGGCCGCAGCCAGCACATCGTGCGCGGGCTCTGCCGCGTGAAGCGCGAGGATCTCCGGCAGCGCGTTCGGCGCCAGCCCGGCCGGCGAACCGGTGACCAGAATATCGTCGAGCCCGAATTCGTCCCAACGCCATCCTGCCCGCCTCAGGTTGTCGCCGTTCTCCTCCAGCCCCGCCCGCAGCCGTGTCGGGACTGTCAGGCGAAGTGGCTCGATCGGCCCGATCGTCTCGCCGGCCAGGAGCTGTTCGTAGATCACCCGCTCGTGGGCGCGGTGCTGGTCGATCAGCAGCGTGCCAATCTCCGCCTCGCAGATGATGAGCGTGTCGGCGATCTGCCCGACGACCCGCAGCCCCGGCAACGAACCAGCCGCGACCTCCCGTCTTTCCCAACCACCGGATTTGTACGGCGTGGAATTCTCCGCGAACCCTGCGCCCGGCAATCGTCCAAGGTCGACCGCTAGCGAACGGTATCCACTGACCAGATGTGACGAACGGCCCAGCAACGCCCGCAATTCTGCGCGAAGCGGCCCGACGACCGTCGCCACGTTGTGAATCCCGACGCGCTCCTTGGCGGGGTGAATGTTGGCGTCCACCCGTTCCGGGGGAATCTCGATCGACACGATCGCGTGTGGAAAGCGATGGCGAGGAAGGATGTCGGCATAGGCGATCTGAATCGCGCGTCGTACCTCAGGCACATCGCAGAGCCGGCCGTTGACCGTCAGCACGATCCCCGCCCGACTGCTCAGGTGCATGGATGGGCCGCTGATCAGCCCGGCGATCCGTGCCTCGCCAGCAGCAATCGGGCCGAGGGCGATCAGTGGCGCGCTGCCCGACCGCTCGTCCAGCTCGTCCATCACCGCGCGAAGGCCGCCGCCGGTCGTCATGACCGTGAGCCGTCCATCGACCCGCATCGTCCAGCTCACCTCGGGCCGCGCGAGCGCCAGATGAGTCACCAGCTTCCGGATGGCTCGGGCCTCCGCCAGCGGTGTCGCTCCGTCCCGGCGCACCGGGTAGCGCGAGAACAGCCGCGTCACCGACACCGATGTCCCCGCCCGGCGCGCGAGTGGCGATTGTTCGCCATTGTTTGTCCGTCGCCACCCGACTGTCTCGGCGACCTGCCGCGTGCGAACCTCGACGTCCGCGACAGCCGACATGCTGGCCAGCGCCTCGCCGCGGAACCCGAGCGTCCGGATAGCCGCCAGACCGTCGATTCCGTCCAGCTTGCTGGTTGCGTGCCGGGTGAAGAGCAGGCCGGCGTCGGCCGCCGCGATCCCTGCGCCGTCGTCATGGACGGCGATCAGATCGTATCCGCCGGCGACAATCTCGATCTCTATCCGCGTTGCCCCGGCATCGAGCGCGTTGTCGACAAGCTCGCGAACAGCAGCGCGCGGTCGGGTGATCACCTCGCCGGCCGCTATGCGCCCGACGACCACGTCCGGCAGGACGCGGATTGTCATCAATTCGCCTGCGCCGCGTCGCGACGATCGTCGGCATCCAGCAGCGCGCGCGGCCCGACCTGCTCCAGGCTGGCTGCGCGCAGACGCTGCTGAAGATCGGCCAGAAGGTTGAGTGATTCCAGCGGGGTCGTGTTCGCCAGATCAGCCGCCAGCAGAGCGTTGAACACGCGCTCTCGGACAAGGTCGATCGCCGTCGCCGGCTGCGGCCCGGTCGTCCAGCCGATTGGCGTCGTCTGCGCTCCAGCCCGGGCGCGCTGTATTACCGACTCCGGCAGGCCGGCCAGCCGCGCGATCTCCAGGCCGAACGCGGCCTCGGCGACCCCTGGGACGATCGTATGAAGAAAGACCAGCCCTCCGTCGTGGCGTTCGATTGCCGTCTGCAGCGCGATGACGCCTGGCATCTCGTCGGCTAGTCGGGTCAGCTCGCGAAAGTGCGTCGCGAAGAGCGTCCGAGCGCCGACTCGTTCGACGAGGTGCTCGACCACGGCGCTCGCAATAGCGACGCCGTCCTCGGTGCTTGTTCCCCGACCGATCTCATCCAGCACGACGAGCGACTGTTCGGTCGCGTAGCGCAGGATTGTCGCCGTCTCCAGCATCTCGACCATGAACGTCGACCGGCCGGCGGCGAGGTCGTCATGCGCGCCGATCCGCGTGAAGATGCGGTCGACCAGCCCGATCCGTGCTCGATCCGCCGGGATGAACGAGCCAACCTGGGCCATGAAAACGATCAGCGCCACCTGCCGCAGCCAGGTGGACTTGCCGGCCATGTTCGGCCCGGTAAGGATGACGACGTTCCCAGCAGCGTCGAGCCGGGTGTCGTTCGGCACGAATTCCCCCGGTGGAAGCTGCCGCTCGACGGTCGGGTGCCGCCCTCCTTCGATTGTCAACTCGGTCGAGTCGTCCAATGCCGGACGGACGTAGCGTTGCTCGACAGCGACCGTCGCCAATGCCAGAAGCGCATCCAGCATGGCCAACGCGGCGGACGTCGCTCGCATTCGCCCGACCGCGCCGCCCAGCTCATGAACCAATCGGGCGTAGAGCGTCGCTTCGAGATCGGCCGCGCGCTCCTCGTTGGCCAGGATCCGGCTCTCGGCTTCTTTCAGCGCCGGGGTGACATACCGTTCAGCGGTCGTAAGGGTCTGCTTGCGAATATAGTCGGCTGGCGCTTTCTCGCGGTTTGCGTGCGATATCTCCAGGTAGTAGCCGAACACTTTGTTGTAGCCGACCTTCAACGAGCGGATACCCGTGCGCTCGCGCTCGGCACGTTCCATCCCCGCGATCGCATCACGGTCGTGATCGATGGCGGCGTAGATCTGGTCGAGCCGTCGGTTGATCCCCGGTCGAAGCAACCGCGAGCTTTCGCTGTCAATCTCGCTCCGGATCCTCGCCTGGACTCCTGCCAGCTGGTCGATTTCCTCCGCCAGCTCGATCAGCAGCGCCGACTCAGCCCGATTGCGCAGCGCTTCCAGCACTCGCCCGGCGCCGGCCAGCGTCTCGGCCACTGCCAGCAGCTCACTCGCCCGCGCCGCGCCGGTCGCTACCCGTGCCGCCAGCCGCTCCAGATCGAGAAGGCCGGCTAGAGCGCGCCCGAGCCCGGTTCGCAGCGTCGCGTCGCTGACCAGCTCCTCTACAGCGTCCAGCCGTTGGGTAAGTGCTGCGCGATCCAGCAATGGCCGGTCGAGCAAGGCACGCAGCCTGCGCGCCCCCGGCGCGGAATGCGTGCGATTCAGCAAGGTGAACAGATCGTGGCGGTCACGCGATCGCAGGTCGATTTCCAGATTCAGTCGCGTCTGCCGATCGAGGATCATGATCCCCTCGGTCTGGTATGGAATCGGCGCATCCAGTGCGAGCAGCAACGCTGGCTGGCTGCGTTCGAGGTAGGCGACCAGCACTGCGATTGCGCGCGCCGCGGCCGGCCGTGTTGGCTCACCCCCCGGAAAGTGCCGCGCAAGCGTTTGCTCGGCGTCGTCGATCGACCATTCCCCGCCAATCGGTCGGATCGCCACGCGTGTGTCGAGATCCAGCTCGTCCGCCGCTGGCCCGACGATCTCGACGGGGTCGAGCTGATCCACGACCGCAGCCAGCCCGGCCGGGTCGTCCGCCGGCAGGATCCGATACTCACACGCGCCGGTCGAAACATCGACCCAGGCCATCCCGACCAGCGCCCCATGGCTCGCCATTGCGAGAAGCAGATTCGCCCGTCCATCATCGAGAAGCGCTGGGTCGTCGATTGTGCCGGGCGAGAGGACTCGGGTAACGTCGCGCTCCACGAGTCCACGCCCGGGCTCGGAGAGCTGTTCGCAGATCGCTAGCCGATAGCCGGCCCGCAGAAAGCGGCGCAGGTAGCCGTTGAGCGCGTGATAGGGAATCCCGGCCATCGGCACGCGGCCGCTCCGGCCGAACTCGCGTGAGGTCAGCGTGATACCGAGGACTCGCGCCGCCGTGTGGGCGTCCTCGTCAAACATCTCATAGAAGTCACCCATGCGATACAGCAGGATGGCGTCCGGGTGCTCGGCCTTGAGTCTCAGATACTGCTGACGCGCTGGAGTGATGACCATGCTCGCCTCACGTGTCCGTGCTCCAAGGGGTCAGTATAGCCCGGCAATGACTGCGAGTCACTGGCGCCGTGCGTTCAGATGAACGCGACCTCCAATGGTTGTTGCCCCGTCATCCGAAGCGTGAATACGTCTCCTTGTTTCGCCGGAATCGCTCGGCCGAGTGACCCTGAGAGCACGACCTCCCCCGGTTGTAGCGCGACCCCGTAGCTTGCCAGCGTCTCGGCCAGCCAGGCGACTGCGTTTGCCGGGTGCCCGAGGCTATCGGCGCCGGTTCCTTCGACGACGACCTCCCCGTTCTGCTCCAGAATCATCGACACGCGACGAAGATCCTCACCCAGCAACTCTCTTCCCCATGGCCCTAGCGTGAATGCGCCAAAGGAGGCGTTGTCGGCAATCGTGTCGATCACCCGAAAGTCGCGCCGTTCGAAGCGGCTATCGACGATCTCGAACGACGCGGTCACCGACTCCGTAGCTGCTAACACCTCCTCGATCGTGACCGCGCCGGCCAGCGGTGAGTGGAGCAGGAAGGCGATCTCCCCCTCTATGCGAGGCTGGAGGAACAGCGCGGCCGGCATCTCGACCCGTCCTCCGGTCGCGACAAAGAACCGTGATTCCCACAGCCGGCCGAAGTCGGGCCGGTCGAACCCGGCCTGCTCCTGCATCGCCTTGCTCGTCAACCCGATCTTTCGGCCAAGCACCCGCTCACCATTGCGCTCCCGCAGCGTGCTCCAGGCGCTCTGGATCGCGTACGCCTCGTCGATCGTCGCCATTCCCGCGCTCCGGCTTAGCGGCTGGATCAACGCTCGGGTCTCCCATGCCTGTTCCAGCGCCTTCGCGGCATCGTCGTATTCGATCGTCATCATCAGCCTTTCTGTCCCACGTCCCGCGTCTATGCCATTATCCTCCCCGGTTGCCTCCGTGCCCCGTCTCCGTTAGCATCGCTTCGGCAGAATCGAGCAGTGACGTGGTGATTGGGAGGGGCTTCAATGACCGGACGGCCGACGACGTGGGCGACGAACGGAGTAGTTGCTTCTCCGCATTATCTGGCGAGCCAGGCCGGCCTGCGGATTCTCCAGGAGGGCGGCAACGCCGTCGATGCGGCAATCGCGGCGAACGCCGTGCTGAATGTCGTCTACCCGCACCAGTGTCACGCCGGCGGCGACCTGTTTGCCATAGTCTGGCACCCCGGCGAGCGGAAGCTCTATGGGCTCAACTCATCCGGCCCTGCCCCGGCCGGCCTGAGTATTGACTATCTGCTCGAGCGAGGCTTCGACGCGATTCCCGAACGCGGGGGCCTGACCGTCACCGTCCCCGGTACGGTGGCCGGCTGGGCCGCGCTCCAGCAGCGCTTCGGCGCTCGGTCGCTCGACCGCGTCCTCGAACCAGCCGTTCGCTACGCGCGCGACGGCGTCCCGATGCCACGGAATTATGTCGAGGCACTCTTTCGCCTGCGCGCCATCGTGTCTGGTCACCCCGGCACGCGCGCTGTCTTCGGCGGCTCGGCCAACCGACCCGGCGACATCATGCGACAGCCCGCGCTTGCGCGGACGCTCGAGCGGATCGGGATCGAGGGGGCCCGCGCCTTCTACGAGGGCGAAGCCGCAGATGACATGATCGCGACGCTCCAACAGGCCGGGTCGCCGATGACGCTCGACGATCTCGCCGCGTTCGAGCCGGAGTGGGTCGATCCAATCTCGACCTCCTACCACGGCTATGACCTGGTCGAGCTGCCGCCGAATACGCAGGGCCCGACTGTGCTTCTGATGGCCAACATTGTCGAGGGGTTGCCGACCACGAAGCTGGGTCACACCACGGGCGCAGGTATCCATGCCTGGGTCGAGACGAAGCTCCAGGCGTTTGCCCAACGTGACCGGTTCGTCGCCGATCCGCGCATGGCTAACCCCGAGGTCGAGCAGTTTCTGGACAAGTCCGTCGCCGCGAAGATGCGCGATGCGATCGATATGGATCGGACGAGTGCCGCTTCTGGAGGTTACGAGGACGGCGACACGATCTATCTGTGCGCAGTCGATCGTGACGGCATGGCCGTCTCGTTGATCCAGTCGGTCTACAACAACTTCGGCTCAGGCATAGTCGCGCAGGGCGCCGGCGTGTTGTTCCACAATCGGGGCCGAGGCTTTTCGATGGACCCCGGCCATCTCAACAGCCTGCAGCCCGGCAAGCGTCCGTATCACACGCTCATCCCGGCGATGCTGATGCGTCATGGTGAGCCGGCCTGGGTCTTCGGCACAATGGGGGCCGACGCTCAGGCGCAGGTTCAGCTCCAGATGCTGCTCGGCATGGTCGACTTTGGCCTCGAGCCACAGACCGTCATCGAAACCCCACGCTGGGTCTCCGGAGCGGACGCCGACCGGTCGCGCTGGGTCCGGGTCGAGCCGCGGATCGGCGCTCGCGCAATCGAAGATCTCCGCGCGCGCGGCCACAGCGTCGTCGTCGGCGAGGAATGGGACTCGGCGATGGGTCACGCGCATTGCATCTTGATCGACCGCGGACGAGGCGTTCTCGGCGGCGCATCGGATCCTCGCGCCGACGGCATCGCCGCTGGTTGGTGACGGCGCGTGCGGCGCTTCTACGAAGCCGAGATCAACGGTGACCTGACCGCAATCTACCAGCTCGTCGCAGGGGTCGAGAAGTGGCCTGATCTCTTCCCTCACGTCCTCGCTGCCGATGTCCTCTGGGAAGACGCCGATGTGCGAGTCGCCCGTGTCCGGGTGTCGCGGAGCGGCATCCCGCTTGCCTGGGTTTGTCGGCTTGAGATCGATCCCTCCGGCCCGCGAGTCCATGTTGACCATATCGACGGCTTCGCTCGCGGGCTCCGCGCCGACTGGAAGTTCGAGCGACTTCCCCAGCGGCGCACTCGCGTCCGCCTCGTCACGGACTATCACACGCGCTTGCCCACGCGTGATCGTCTGATCACGCGCTATGTCCTCGACGATCTCGTGACTCGCACCCTGGCGATGATCACGCTACTTGCCGAATCCGACCGCGCCGCCCATGAGCTCTTCGTTCCCGGGGTCGACGACGGCGCGCGTCGCTGACGCGTCCTGAGAGCGGGGGGACTGGCGCAAGCTGCTCCGTGTCCTCTGGCTGCGATTTGACACGCAACCGCGACGTCCAGGACGGTGATCTCGACACATTCGATATTCCGCCCAAGTCACGATGTGGTTGATGAATCGCCCCGGTCGCATCGAAGCCAGGGGAGGCTCCTATGAATCGTCCGTTCCTGGCGGTCGCGTTCCGCGTCTGGCTGGTTGAGATTCTGATTTCAGGAGTTAACTACTTCGTGTTGATGGGGTTGGTCTACGAACCAATCTGGGGTGAGTTACGCGCCCACCAGATCGGCATGACGACGCGGATTATCTACATCTTCGTGCTTGCCTGGCTGCTTCAACGATCCGGCCCAGACCACAATCAGCGCGACCTGATTCATGCCGGGGCTCTCTGGCTCGTCTCGGCGCTGATCTTCGAGTGGGGCGGCAGCCTGCTGCTCCAGCACCGCCCGGTTCATGAGATTCTCGTTGGTTGGCAGGTCTGGAATGGCTATATGTGGCCGTATGTGCTGCTTGCCTACCTGTTCGCAAACCCGATTGTCGGTGTAGCGCGAACTCGGCTGCGCGCCGCCGGCTAGTCGCGCAGCAAGTGGGGGAAATGGCCGTTATCGTGCGGGCAGACGTGTCCGTCTGGCCCGATCGGCGCGCCGCAGCGGGGGCAGGTTGGCCGGCCACCAGCGACAGCTCGCTCGATCTGGATCGCGAGCGTCCGCGCCCGTTGTAGCTCGAGCCGCACGACGACCGCAGGTGGGTCGTCCTCATCGGCCTCGATATCGTGAGCAAACACCGTGACCCGGCCGTGATCCTCGTCGAACCCGACAGCCAGTCGGCCCACGTGATATTCAGCGATTCCTGGCGGCACTGGCCCGGTTGGCGACGGCTCGACATCGCTGACCCGAGCGGCCGCGACCCCGGCCGACCGGAGTTGTGCGATCATCTGATCGAACGCCATCCCGAGCGCCTGAAGCTGCTGCTTCTCCAGCCAGAGCACGACGGTGTCGCCACCCTCACTGAAGATCATCCGGAATGTCCGATGACCGGGCGTTCCGATCGCCTCTGCTTCGGCGCGCTGGACATCGTCAAAATCGAATCGTTGATCTGCCAAGCTATCTCACCGCCCACTGTGGCTCGTCTGGCGCGTATTATCGTGCTCCAGTGTACTCGCAGGAGCCGTGCTACCATACCGCGCGTTGTCGATATGGACGAGAGGATCGATGCTGTGTCCCCGCGACCGGAGCCGCGTGATGCCCAGCCTTGAGTCGCGGATCGACGCCGCCCAGCGGTTCGTCGACGCGGATGCACTGGTCGGGACGCTTGCTGCGCTCGTCCGTGTCCAGAGTGTTTATGACCCTGGTCGGCCAGACGGGAATGAACGCGCAGCGGTTGACCTTGTTGCCGGCCTGCTCGACGAGTGGGGGATGCGCTATCGGCGACGCGAGGTTGCGCCGGGACGGCCCAACATCGTCGTCGATCTAGATGGCCGGGACCCCGGGCCGATCCTCGTCTTCGAAGGCCATACCGATGTCGTCACCGCGGGAGATCTATCCGCCTGGTCCGTCGACCCCTTCGCCGCCGAGATCCGTGATGGCCGGCTCTACGGTCGCGGAGCGTGCGACATGAAGGGCGGCCTCGTTGCGATGCTCTACGCAGCCCGGGCGCTTCAGCTGGCCGGGTGTGATTATGCCGGGGTCGTCCGGCTGGCGATCCTCGCCGACGAGGAAGGCATGATGCTCGGCGCGAAGGGCTTTGTTGCTGATGGCGAACTGGAGGGTGTCGCTGCCGCGATCGTGTGCGAGCCAGAGGGTGATCGTCTCTGCATCGCCCAGAAGGGCGCTATTCGGATGAAGGTCAGCCTCCAGGGGCGGATGGCCCACGGCTGTATGCCGGAGCAGGGTATCAACCCGATTTCGGCGCTCGGCGAGGTCATCGTCGAGTGCAGGCGTGTTGAGGCAGAAGTCCGCGCGGCCAGCCCGACTCATGCCTTGCTCGGCCGCTTCTCGCTGACTCCGACCGTCGCGTTGGCCGGCGAGCAAGCGCAGGGTAACGTCATCCCTGCCCGCGCCGAGCTCATCCTTGATATCCGCACAACCGCCGAGAACGACCACTCCGAGATCCGCGAGCTGGTTACCCAGCGAGTCACCGCCGCCGCCGGCCGTGTGCCGGACGTCAGGGTGACGGTCAAGGTTCAGGACGACCGTCCCGCCACCGAGACCGACCCCGACGAGCCGATCGTTGCCGCGGTCAGTGCTGCTCACGAAGCTGACACTGGCAAGATCCCACCGTTTGGCGGCGTCCCCGGCTCGACCGACGGCACGATCTTCTGGGCGGCGACCGGCGTCCCACTGGTTACCTGGGGCCCCGGCTCGACGACCGTTCCACATCAGGCCGACGAGTGGGTTGCGCTCGAGGATGTCGTTCGCTACGCCCGCAGCTACGTTGGTGCGGCTCTTCGGTTCTTCGAGTTGATGGGGCAGAGCGAATGAAGGTCGTCGTCGTTGGCGCTGGCGCGATGGGCGGACTGATCGGGACGCGGTTGTCCGTCACCGGTCACAATGTTGTCCTCTACGACACCTGGGCCGAACATGTCGACACCATCAATCGACATGGCATCGTTATCCACGAGCTGGACGACTCCATCCTGCGCTATCGCATTCAGGCGACGACCCAACCGCCGCAGCTCGATGGCGTCGACCTTCTTCTCATCGAAGTGAAGAGCTACGACACCCTCAAGGCACTTCGTCCGTTTGCCGGCCTGGTTCCGACTGACACGTTTGTCCTCTCGTTACAGAATGGGCTCGGCAACCTCGATCTCGCGCGCGCGGCGCTACCCAACCACGAGCGATTGTTGATTGGCACGACGGCCCATGGCTCGGCTGTGCTCGGCCCTGGCCGCTTGCGACATACGGGCAAAGGCGCCACCGTCATCGGGGATCCGACCACACCACCAACGCCGCGCTTCGATCTTGCCCCGCTGCGCCGCGCGCTCACTCGGTCCGGGTTCGACACCGAGATTTCCAGTAACATCCACACCGCCGTCTGGAATAAGCTCGTCGCCAACATCGCAATCAACGCGCTGACGGCGATCACCGGAGTGCGCAATGGCGACCTTCTCGACGATCCGGATCTGCAGCCGATCATTGCGCGGCTCGTCGCCGAGACTGTCGCTGTCATGCAGGCTGCCGGCGTCCCGGCAGGGATGGACGACCCGCTTGGCTACGCCCGCAAAGTCATGCGCGATACCAGCGTGGCGTCGTCCTCAATGCTTCAGGATATCCGGTACGGCCGGCAGACCGAGGTCGATGCGATCAATGGCGCAGTCGCCCGGCTCGGGGCCGAGCTCGGCGTCCCGACGCCGGTCAACCGGCTGCTGACCACTCTGGTCCACAATCGCGAGCGAGGGGTCCGACGTGAGGGGCCAGCGCTGAAGCTGGGAGGCGCATCCGATGACGAATGACACGACACGAGACAAGATCACCGCCCCCGCCATACAGGCCATGAAGGGCGGCGATCGGATCGTTATGGTCACTGCCTACGATTACCCGACTGCCCGCGCCGTCGAGGCTGCCGGGCTGGAGTCGATCCTCGTCGGTGATTCGCTCGGCATGGTCGTTCTCGGATATCAGTCGACGATCCCGGTAACGATGGAAGAGATGCTCCACCACACCCGCGCCGTGATGCGCGGTGTCGAGACCGTCCATGTCGTCGCCGATCTGCCGTTCATGTCCTACCAGGTCAGCGACGCGCAGGCAGTCGAGAACGCCGGCCGGCTGATGAAGGAGGGCGGCGCAGACGCCGTCAAGCTGGAGGGTGGTCGGGCGGTCGCCAGCCGGATCGAGGCGATCGTTCGTTCGGGTATCCCGGTCATGGCTCATATTGGCCTGACCCCACAGGCGTCGGCCGCGCTCGGCGGCTTCAAAGTCCAGGGGCGCTCGCTCGACGCCGCCCGGGGCGTCATCGACGACGCTCTGGCGGTCGAGGCGGCCGGCGCGTACGCTGTCGTCGTCGAAGCGGTCCCACGCCAGCTCGCCCGGATCATCACGGCACGCCTCCGGGTCCCAACCATCGGCATCGGCGCAGGTCTCGATTGCGATGGCCAGGTGCTGGTCAACGGGGATCTGCTCGGCTCCTTCGATCGCTTCATCCCCCGCTTTGCGAAGAAGTACGCGAACCTCGCCGAGACGATGCGCGACGCGTTCGCTGCCTTTGCCAGCGAAGTTCGCGCCGGCGAGTTCCCGACAAAGGATCACGGCTTCGCCATGTCCCGCGATGTCATTGCCGCCCTCGAGGCCGAGACGCCGGTCGAATGAATCCCGGATAGCCGCCACCCTGCCGTGCCCCTTCGGTATACTCCGGCGTCCGCTCCCGGCGATTGCCGGACGAGCGATGGCTGGTCCAATCAGAGTGGGGGCTCACACCGAATGCCGAAAAGCCTGCGCAAGACCGTGCTCGTCGCGGTCGTGCTACTGCTGCTTGTGCCGGCCGTCGTGGCCTGTGGCGGTGGTGGCAACAAGCCAACTGCAACCAGTGAGTCGACGGCCGCAACGACTGCGTCGCCGGTTACGTCATCATCGCCAACTACGGCGACGACCGCGCCGACGCAAGCTCCGACGGCGGCAGCGTCCCCGATGACATCGCCTGTCGCTCAGGCAACAGCGACGACACCGAGCGCCGCGCCAACCGCAACCATGCCGATGCAACAGGCCTCGGGCGACGCAGCCTACGGCTTCAACGTCTTCACTTGGGGCAACGAGGCCGGCCAGCAAAACGACGTTCGGACCGTCGAGATGGTTCAGGGCGCGGGATTCAACTGGGTTCGGCTGCATTTCTACTGGAGCGACATCCAGCGTGGCCCCGACTGGTGGGATCCGCTGGCGATCGACAACATCGTGAATCAGTACCATGACGCCGGGATCAACATCCTCGCCACCGTCTCGAATCCGCCGGACTGGGCCAGAGACACGAGCGGCGAGCGGCTCATTACGAACCTGGCCGATTGGCAGAACTTCATGTTCTTCATGGCCGACCGCTACAAGGGGAAGGTTCAGGCCTGGGAGATCTGGAACGAGCAGAACCTCGCCAGCACGTTCGGCGGCACAGTCAGAGTCCAGGATTATGCCGAGCTGCTTCAAGGCGCATACCAGGGTGTGAAAGCGGCCGATAACTCGGCCCTCGTCGTGTTCGGCGGGCTCACTCCGACAGGCGTCAACGACCCCTCGATCGCTATCGACGACGTCCAGTATCTGCGCTCGTTCTACGAGTATCAGGGCGGCTCCTATACCGAGTTCTTTGACATCATGGGGATGCACGCCAACGCGACCGATAACGGCCCAGACCTGATGTACCCGGACAACCCCGGCGTCGGGAAGTGGTCGCAGGACCCCAGCTTCTACTTCCGTCGCGTTCAGCAGCTGCACGATGTGATGACCGAGCACGGTGACACCCGGCCAAGCTGGATCACCGAGTTCGGCTGGACGACCGCAAACCAGGCTCCCGGTTATGAATATGGCGCAAATGTGACGGCGCAGCAGCAGGCGGATTACCTGGTCCGCGCCTTCCAGATTGCCCGATCCGACTGGGCGGAGTGGTGCAAGGGCCTGTTCGTCTGGAACCTGAACTTCTCGGTTGTCACCGAGCCGAGCGATGAGAAGTATCCATGGGCGGTTCTGAATTCTGACTTCTCACCTCGACCGGCCTATGACGCACTCCGCGCCATGCCGAAACCCTGATCCCGGGCGATAGTGCCGCTCTCTGTGGGCGACGGGAGTTCCCGTCGCCCACTCTACATCTCGGTGCTAGACTCGTGTGCGTGATTTCAGAGGCCGGTGACACAGATCGCTTCACGACGCTCGCCGGGTCTACGCGCCGCTCGGCGTCGTCCCGCGCATCAGGCCGCTTCCCCTCCGCGCGAGCGATCCTGCTGACAGCGCTCGATCTGGCGTTGCTCACGCTGTTCTGGCTAGTGTTTCTCTGGCCGATCCTCGTCGCCCGCGATCACTTCATCCCCTATGACCTGATTGACCAGCACTACATGTTCCAGGCGTTCATCCATCGGACGCTTGCTGCCGGCAAATCTCCGTGGTGGTCGCCCGACATCCTCGGCGGCTATCCAATCGTTGCCGATCCGCTGACGGCGCTCTTCTACCCGCCAAACGTGGCGATGCATCTGCTGACACGCAGCGCCTTCCTCCCCTACTACAGGATGGAGGTCCAGCTTGCGCTGCACATCCTCTGGGCCGCGTTTGGCGGGTATGCGCTGGCGCGCTCGCTGACGGGGTCGCGCATGGGCGGTCTGGTCGCTGCGCTGACGTTCGCCTTCGGGGGATTCTTCGCCTGGCACCTTCCACATCTCTCCCCCCTCTCATCTCTCAGCTGGCTTCCGTGGGTTCTCTTCGCCTACCACCGGGCCGTCACACGCCAGAGCCTCGTCTGGGTGGCGGCTGGCGCAACATCGTTTGGCATGCTCGTCCTTGCGGGACACGCGATGACGATCCTCCAGGCCGGCTATCTCATCGGGGCGCTCGCTATCGCAGCTGCTCTTCTGTCGTATCGGAACGATCCAGCGCAGTCTGCGTGGGCGTTTGGCGCTGGTGTCGCGATCGGCCTGCTCGGCGCCGGACTGGCGATGATCCAGCTGCTCCCGTCCTGGGAGCTCAGTGGCGAGACATCCCGCGCCGGCCTGAGCTGGGCCGAGGCTGCTGGCTCGTCCTTTCGCCCGCTCTGGCTTTTGACCGTCGTCGTCCCCGGCTACTTTGCGCCCGACTTCCCGACGTTGTATTGGGCGGCAGGCGACCCGGCCGAGACGAATATCTACCTGGGGCTGATCCCGCTCGTGCTCGCCGTTCTGGGTGTCGCGCGCGCCAACCGGCAAAACCGCCGTCTGATCGGCGGCATCCTGGCCGGCGGCGCGATCTGTCTCGTGCTGGCGTTCGGGAGCTTCGGGCCGGTATACCGGCTTGTCTACGATCTCATTCCCGGCTTTGATCATGTTCGCCGGCCAGGCAACTTCATCGCGCTGGTGACGCTCGCCGTTGGTCTGCTCGCTGCCTTCGGTGTCCGTTCGCTGGAGGAGCGTCACAGCGTCGACGGCGTGCGTTCCGCTCGGGTGTTCGGCCGGCTACTGCTCGCCAGCGGTGCGCTCCTCGTCGCCGGCCTTGTGCTGGCGACACTCCGTCGCCACGCTGCCGACGACGGGTTGTGGCAGCAGCGCCTGCGCCTGATCCAGCATGGACTGCTCGCCGCAATCCTGATTGTCGCGGTCGCCTATGGTCTCGTCCGAACCCGGGTCAGCCTGCGTCTGCCGGCCACTATACTGGCGGCTCTTCTGGTGCTGATCGTGGCCATTGACCTTCGCGCAGGCAACGCGAATAAAGTCTATGCCGGGAACGCGGCGCGTCCGGATCGGTACATCGGCCCGGATTGGGCAGCCGCGGCAACTGACCCATACGTCCGTCAGCTGCTTGAGCTGCAACGCCAGGTTGCGCCAGATCAATTCCGCATCTATCCCGACCAGGCCGGCTCTCAGTGGATCAACGGCCCGCTCGTCTGGGGTGTCCAGAGCATCGACGGCTACAGCGTCCTCTGGCCTCGCGAGTATCAGGAGCTATTCGAGCTGGGAACCGGCAACCTCGGTTCGCCGGTGTTCGACCTCATGAACGTGCGTTATGTCATGACAACGCGACCGCTCGATGAGCTCCACCCAGGCTTCGACCTCTCCGGCTTCCGGCTGTTTCAGGATGGCTGGATGAAGGTGTATGAGAACACCGACGCGATGCCGCGTGCCTGGGTGGCCCGACAATGGGTCCTCCGGCCCGCGGACACCACGCTCGCCTGGATGACCGAGAACTCAGGCTCGCTTCGCGACACCGTCGTCGTCAGCGACCCGCCCGCAGGAGGCATAGCGCCTGGCGCGCCAGGCGAAGGCGGGCAGGCGCGAATCGTCTCCTATACGAACGATCGTGTCGTCGTCCACGCCTCGATGCCGGCCGATGGTTACCTCATCCTCGCCGACACATACTATCCCGGTTGGACAGCCACGGTCGATGGCCGTCCCGCCCGGGTCCAGCGCGCCGACCACGCCCTTCGCGCGGTCTGGCTGCCGGCCGGCGAGCACGACGTCGTCTTCACCTACCGGTCTACCATGCGGACCCTGGGCACGATCCTGACCATCATCTCCGGTCTGGCGATCGTCGGTCTTGCCGTCGCCAGTCCTCTGTTGCGGCGACGACGCGCGCCTCAACGTGCGTGAGGTGTTCCCGGCGCGGAATTTGGTTGATCTCTATTGGCTGGTGCCATTGCAGTAAACCAGTGACATTCTGAGCACTAGCGGTTATGTGTGCCGAAAAGCTCAGGAAGGGTTGGGCAATGGATCAGTCCACATGGCGAACGAAAGTCGGTCTGGCTCAGATGTTGAAGGGCGGCGTCATCATGGACGTCGTCACTCCGGATCAGGCGAGGATCGCCGAAGAGGCTGGCGCGGTCGCGGTCATGGCGCTCGAACGGGTGCCGGCCGACATCCGGCGTGATGGCGGAGTCGCCAGGATGAGCGACCCGGCGTTGATCCGTCAGATCAAGGCAACCGTCACAATTCCGGTCATGGCCAAGGCGCGCATTGGCCACTTCGTCGAAGCACAGATCATCGAGGCGTGTGACATCGACTACATCGATGAGTCGGAAGTCCTGACGCCCGCCGACGAGGATCACCATATCGAGAAGAGCGCGTTTCGCATCCCGTTCGTCTGTGGCGCGCGCGACCTCGGCGAGGCGCTG